>CALCZA010000171.1 GCA_937906475.1 uncultured bacterium | reverse complement strand
CGGCTTCTTCGTAGTTGATGTCACCACCGGTGTTCGGCTGGAAGTCACTCCAGAAGGAGAACTGAGCCGCCGGATTGTCTAGGAACACGGCCGGGGTTGGAATGAACCCCGGGCTGTTGCCAGTGCCTAGGGCGAGCCAGCCGTTCGAGCCGAACTCGAGGCCGAGGGTGCCGACCGCGACAGCTGCGTCGTCACCAACACCAGCAACCGGGACGGTGGCCGGGTCAACGGTGCCAACGGGATGCATGGTGCCAGCGGCCGTCGTGAGGAGGTAACCACCACCGGTGTTGATGTAGTCGATGCCGGTCATCGTGTTGGCCAGAGCAAACGCGTCGAGGGTGGTCAACTCGTAAACCGAAGCCAAATCGGAGACGCAGCCATCGCCGATCGACTCGGTGGTTGCGAACCCGCAGCCGGAGCCGGAGGTGTTGCCGATGTCGTATGAAATGGTGCCGTTCCAAACGCGAGGGTTGAAGTTCGCGTTGAACGGGTAGGCGAGGCCGGAACCTTCGTAGAACTCCAGGTCGGCATTCGATGCATACAAGGCGCCCGTGGTGGTGCCGTTCGTGTAGTTCATCGACGTGCCGTTGGTGACCGTGACATAGAACGCCTGGGTCGTAGCGGTCGGAACGAACGTGTCGACACAGATCGGCAGCAACGTCGGGAGGTTGAGTCCGGCACCGGTGACGCCAGAGGCCGAG
Organism: uncultured bacterium; assembly: GCA_937906475.1. Taxonomy (GTDB): domain Bacteria; phylum Planctomycetota; class UBA1135; order UBA1135; family UBA2386. The sequence goes on along the minus strand of CALCZA010000171.1, from coordinate 52,968 downwards.
GCGAGCAGCGTCCATGCACCGGCGTTGTTGACGTCGGGCAGGTAGGGCGTGCCCGACGGCAGCGTCCAGACCTCGAGGTCCCACACGCCAGCGTCGATGTTGACTTCGAAGCTCTTGATGGTGACGCCGGCAGCGTTCGTCGCGACGACGTCGAACATGTTGCCCGACTGGCCGTTGTTGCTGGCGAAGGTGGTGGTAAGAGGACTCTGAGCTGAAACGGCTGCAGCCGAGGCGATCAGGATGGGGAGGAGGCGCATCTGGGTGGGTCCGTGGTAGTTTTTCGATGGACGGGGTGATTCGTCAGCAACTCAGGTTGAGTTGATGAATCGTCAATGTTAACTGCTAGACCAGTAGCCCTGGCAATTGATGCAATAGGTTTCATTGTAGCGGTTAAGGAGCGGGTTGGCCCGCTGTTGGCCATCGAAGTAGATGCACGCATGCGGTCCACCGTGACTGTCGTTGCGTTCAACACGAAATATCGTGTGCTGCCTTCCCCAACGCAGGACTACGCGGGCGCATTCACGATCTGGTAGTCCGCAATAGACACGCCCATTCTTTGGTTACGGGCGCCCGGGCAACGCACATTGCGGCGTCGCATTGCTTGCGGGCACGGACTGTCGCCCTGCGGAGCTGGTGTGGCCGGTTGCAATGGCTTGCACAGCCTCTCTGCAATGAGCTCACCCGTGATCGGCAACCTGGCATTCCAACTCGAGTGCAGCAGCGCGCCGCCGACTTCGTTCGGCATCATGGCCATCGGAACCTTGCCGGCCATCGCGGGCTCCGACTCGTTCGGTTTCGGCTTCAACTTCCACTTACAGCTCGGTCCTTCTGTGCTCGCGACGCACGTCTAGGCGAGCGACTCGAGCGGCATCGGCCATTATTCGTTGCCGATTCCTGGTTCCGTCGGACTCGTCGGACTCGAGCGTTATGCGCAAACGGTCTGGGCATGGGACTCAGCTAATTGCAGTCCGACGCCGATTGGCTGGTCGTCGTCACACGGACTCGAAGTGACCCTCCAACCCTGACCTGCAGTGCCCGTCGTGCCGCCGTTACGAGCGTGGAAATTGTCACGCAGTAGCCCATGGCATGCGGACTTCTGGCGATGAGGATGCGGCGCCTGATGCGGCGTTCGATGCGGATGACGGGATGGGTGGGATCGTGGCTGTGTAGAGCTGATATGGTGGGAGCCGTAGTCGGCATTACCGGTGCTCCGAAAGATGTGGCGGCCGCTTAGTGCATCGGCCACGGGGAGCGTCGAGTATGCTGCTCGTGTCCGTATCGGATTTCTAATGGGCCTCGGCACGCTCTCGCATTGGCCCTAATGTTCTGGTTGCAAGCTTTCGCCCAATGCCATCGCTTTCACGCACCATATTGATCGTGACCGCCGCAGCGGTTTGGACTGCCTGTAGTGGTGGCTCCGATTCTGCTCCACAGCAACTAGCCAATGAGGCTCCGATCGCACGCATTGCCGTCGCGGAGTCGGTGCTTATTGGGGCCGTCGTCGTTGCCGACGGCGGCGCGAGTTCGGACCCGGAAGGCGCACCGTTGAGCTTCTCGTGGGAATTGTCGGTGCCAGTTGGTTCGACCTGCGGACTCAGCGCAGCGAGCGGGGCGCAGGTGAGCTTTACTCCGGATCTGCTGGGCCTATATCAGCTGTCGCTGGTTGTTAATGATGGCGTTACCGACAGTGCCGCCGTGACCCCCTCAGTCATCGCCACCCAATCGGTCTGCGTTTCATCTCGAGTTTTTGATGACGTCACGGCTGCATGCGGTCTTCATACGATTCTGCCGAGTCTGACCGTGACAGGTTCGGGTATCGCTTGCGGCGACTTCGACGGCGATGGCGATCAGGATATTGTGTTCGCCGAGCGCGATGGCATGCCATACCGCTACTTCCGTAACGACGGCGCGATGCAGTTTTCGGATCAGACCGCCACTGCCAACCTCGGATCGTCGGTCGTGAGCCACGGCTTTGCAGCGGCTGACGTCGACCGCGATGGCGACCTCGATCTGTTCGCGGTGGAGTGGCAGGCCGCTGGCAAGCTGTTCATTAATGATGGTATGGGCAGCTTTACGGAGCAGGCCCAGCAGCGCGGGATCGTTCACGTTACCCACAACTTCAGCGCGAACTTCGGTGACTATGACCGCGACGGCTGGATCGATCTCTACCTCGGCAATCGTAATGAGGGCGAAGCGAACATCCTCTACCGGAACACGGGCGGCGGGCAGTTCTTGGATGTGACGGTGATCAGTGGGGTCGGCGGGTTCGGCGCAACCTATGCCTCCGCGTTCATGGACTACAATGAGGACGGTTGGCCCGATATCGTCGAGGTGAACGACTGGGGCACCAGCGTCTATCCGAACGAGATCTACGAGAACCTCGGTAACGGGGCGTTCGCGAAAGCGGCCATACAAATCGGCGCGAGCATCGGGATCGACGGCATGGGCGTCGACTACGCGGACGTGTTCAATGACGGTGGCGTCGACTGGTACGCGACCGACACGCCTAGCGACCACCTGTTCATGCACTGGGACGCCGCGACCCAGAGGTATCGCAATGACACGTGGACGTATTCGCTGCAAGGCGGCCCGATCGGTTGGGCGTGCAATTTCTTCGACTACGACAACGACGGTTGGCAGGACCTCCACGTGGTGCACATGGACGGTCCGAACCACGTGTATCGTAACCCGGCTCGCGAGGCCGATGCTCTGGAGCCATGGACCGAGGTCGGTGCGACTGTCGGACTCGCTGCGAACTATCGCCAATTCACGGCGCTCGTGGTTGACCTCGACGACGACGGGCACCTGGACATCGTTAACCGCTACCAAGACCACAGTTCCTCCGTCACTCCGCCCGACGGCATCTCTGTGCACCACAATCAACCGGGCGACGGACACTGGCTCAAGATTGCAACGCGTGGCACCTCGAGCAACCTGGATGGCATCGGGGCTCGCGTCGTCGTCGAGACTGGTGACCTAGTCCAGCGGCAGTGGGTCCGCAGCGGTGTTGGCTATGTCGCGTCCTCGGACATGCGACTGCACTTCGGACTCGGGTGCGCGACGCAGGTCGATCGCGTGACGATCACTTGGCCGCTGGGGCAGGTGCAATACCTCGACAACGTTGCCGCGGATCAGATCCTCGAAGTTGTCGAGCCGAGTTTCGCGCTGCGTTCTCCAGCCACCGTGTCAGGTAGCACGGCGCTCGATCTACATGTGCCCGGCGACGAGCAGTTGGCGTACCTAATGGTCATGTCCGGCACTGCGACGCCGCATACCGTTCTGGCCAACGGCAAGGTGTTGCCGCTCGCGCTCGATGCGCTCAGCGCGGTGACGTCGGTGCCCGGCAATGCCATCCTGCCGCAGAGCATCGGCCAACTCGATAGTGAGGGGCGCGCATCGTCAGCCCTGCATATCCCTGCCGTCCCGGCGCTAATCGGCACGACGTTCTTGGCTACGGCCGTGACGATGGATGGGCCAAGTTCGTTGGCGTTCCGCACGGTGTTTCCGCGGGCGCTTGAGATCACCATACAGTGAGATCACCATACAGTAGGGCGGCTACTGCACGGTTGAAGGCGCGTGCCAAGTCGACGACCTGTGGGCGACTGTGCTCCATCTGCTGGGCCTTGATCATGCACTCTTGACCTGCCGCTACAGCGGTCGTGACATGCGGTTCACGAAGGTGCACGGCAGCGTGATCCACAGCTGAATTGCCTCTGCCCAGTACGCATATGGTGGGCTGGGCGGCAGGACCACGAGGGCTATCCGCTCCTCTATTCGTAGACTGTTAGCTATGACGAACGGATCTTCTGATGCGCCCCGACTTCGATTCATGACCGAGGAGGATGTCGCGCCGGCGCTGCAGTTGATTGAGGCGTGTGACGACGAAGAGGTTGTTGAGGCTCGCGCGGATTATGCGGAGAGTATTGACGATCAGTTCGTGCTGGAGCATCAGGGGCGGTTGCTCGGCGTCACGGGCTTTGAGGCGATCGAGGGAACCGATCGATCTTGTTGGCTGGGGTGGACATTCATGGACCCGGATGAGCGCACGGCAGAAATGGGCGCAGCGATGATGCGCGATCTGTTGGTGGTTTTGCGCGGTCGCAAGGTTCGCAAGTTGTTCGTACAGGCGAGCGATTGGTTTAGCGGTGGGCTGCGCTGTTCCCATCGTTTTCAGCGAGAAGTCTATGAGTCGGCTGGGTTCGTTGAAGAACTCCGTTTCGACAGCTACTACGGCATGCGCGAAGCCATGATCGGATTTGGGCTGCACTTGGCGACGCCGCTTCCTGTGGATCCACCGGTCGAAGATGATGATCGCGCTATCGTGAGCCTGGGAGTGTCTGAGATCGATGATGGCGAAGGCATCAGCTTCCTCGATTGGGGCTGCGTGGATGCGCCACAAGCGGATGGCATCGCGGCGGCGGTCGATGCTGCTCGCCGGCAGCGAGTGCGCGCACTGTTCGCATCGGCTGCATCACATGCGGTGGGCGCTGCCAAGCAGTTGCAGGCCGCCGGCTTTCGCCACGTCGGACGATGGGCGGACTTTCATGAAGACGGGCTGCATGATGAGCAGTTCCGCTGCGATCTCTGGTGATCTCGGATTGGTCCGCCTTGTAAGACTGCCTCGGCGCCGCTTACGCTTGGGGCTGACCATCTGGTCTCGCGGTGAAGTAATGCAACAGCCAACTCATAGTCGCATGAATACGCAGTCTGCCAAGCTGTTGGCATCGATTGGGAGGGCAACTGCCGTCGTGCTCATGCTGCTGGTTACTGGATGCGGGGGGTCGCGCCGAATTGAGGTCATCGATCTGGATCGCGTGTTGACGATTCTTGATGCCGTCATGAAGACGCCGATCAGCGGCGAAGCGTCGCCGCCAGCCGCCAGCAATCCGGCCGAGAGCGAGACCGTCGAGGTGGAACGTCTCGATTCTGGCGCCGAGCGAGAGGCTCTGACCAGCGAGTTCTTGACTCGATTCAGCACCGCCTTGAATGCAGCGCAGTTGATGTCGAGACCCGTTGGGGTCGTGCTTGAGTCCAGCGGTGCGATGCTCGGATTCACGGACTCCAACGGCGACCACAAGAAGAGTGGTAGCGACCGTGGCTTGTTCCGTATCGAAGTTGATACCGACAAGAACCGCATCATTGCTTCGGACTTGCAGCGTCCGCAGTATCGGCGCGATCACTACTATGGCAGCAGCTACTACGGCCACCGGTACCACGGTGGCGGTGGCTTTTTCATGGGGTACATGCTGGGCTCGATGAGTGGTCGCAGTTATCGCCACTACGGTAATTCTGGCCGACGACCCAACTACAGTGGCATGAGCATGGCTCCTTCTGGTTACCAGCGCTCGGCAGTGCAAAGAGCGAAGACCAAGGCACGTGCTGCTTCCCGTGCCCGGAGTTCGGCCCGCTCGCGTGGAGGCTCCTCCAGCTTCCGATCCGGCAAATGACGACGCCTGCAAGCGTCGCGGCAACAGCTACTCCGCGCCAGCTTGCGGTGTTGCAGTTGGCGGTTCTCGTAGTTGCGATCTGCGCGATCATCTACGAGTTGATCATCGCGACGATCTCGAGCTACTTGCTCGGAGATTCCGTCTACCAGTTCTCGATCACGATCGGGCTGTTCATGTTCGCTATGGGGCTCGGCTCGTATCTTACGAAGCTGCTGCACGCCGAGTTGCTGGGCATATTCATCGCGGTTGAGTTGTTGTTGGCTCTTGTCGGTGGCACCTGTTCGGTCACGCTGTTCTTGGTGTTTCCGTATGGGCCTGTGTATCGCCCGACGATGTATGTGCTAACGATCTTGATCGGCCTGATGGTTGGCTTGGAGATCCCGATCTTGTTGCGCATCCTCGCGGAGCGTGGCGGAGTCCGACAGAGCGTGGCGCACGTCTTGAGCTTGGACTACTTCGGGGCGCTGGTTGGCTCGGTTGCGTTCCCGCTGATCTTGCTGCCGGACTTGGGGCTCTTTCGGTCATCGTTCGCGATCGGCTTGCTAAATCTTGGCGTGGCCGCAGTCACGATTTTTGCCTTCCGCGGCATGATCCGTCACGTTCGCTGGTTCGCGGTGGTGACGGCATTGCTCGCACTTGGCTTGCTGGCAGGCACGGTCTTCGCGATTGAACTGACGAGCTTTGCGGAAGATCAACTCTACCGCGAACGCATCGTCTACCTCAACCAGACGCCCTACCAGCGTGTCGTCGTTACCGTCAACGAAGATACCGGCAGCCACTCGCTCTACCTCGACGGGCACCTGCAATTCGCAGAGCGCGACGAGTATCGCTATCACGAAGGGCTTGTGCATCCGGTCATGTCGATGCCTGGATCACGTGAAAGTGTGCTGATCCTTGGTGGCGGCGATGGCATGGCTGCGCGCGAAGTGTTGCGCTACCCGGATGCCAAGCAGGTCGTGCTCGTCGATATCGACCCTGACGTCACTCGTTTTTGCCGAACGTTTCCAGCGATTCGCAGCCTCAATCAAGGAGCGCTGGATGATGCTCGGTTGACGGTGAGCAATACCGACGCGTTCAACTATGTGCGCGAAACAGAGCATCGATTTGACCGCGTGATTCTTGACCTGCCGGACCCGCACAATGAAGTGCTCGGCAAGCTGTACTCGGTCGAGTTCTACCGCATGCTGGCGGGCTTGTTGAAGCCGGGGGCGCGTGTTGTTACGCAGGCCACGTCGCCTTTCCATACGCGCGAGGTGTTCGCGTCAATTCGCGCCACCATGTTGGCGGCCGGGTTTCGCTTGCTCAGCTATCAACTCAACGTGCCGTCATTCGGGCAATGGGGGTTCCATCTTGCTGCTGTCGATGAGGATCCAAAGATGCCAGATCTGTTGGTGCCGACGCGCTTCCTGTCCAAGGAAATGCTGGCTGCTGCAACGGTGTTTGCGCGCGACGATTCGCCGGTGGACGGCGTTACTAATTCCATCTTCGAACCCAAGTTGTACGGCCTATACAGTCGTTCGATCGATAGGTAGACGTCATGGTCCTACTGAGCTTTATTCGCTTTAGCCGCCGCTTGCGAGCCCGCCGGTCGCTGGGCTTCTGCCTAGTTGCGTGCGTGATGGCCTTTAGCATCCTGGGCAACGCGATCTGCTACTACGTGTTTGACGGTCGCGTCAACGACGAGTTGACCTTTGGCGACGCTGTGTGGTGCAGCGTGATCTCCGTGACCACTATTGGCTACGGCGACTTCTCGGCGCAAACGCTAGGTGCGCGACTAGGGACAGTCGTCTTTATTGTCATTCTTGGACTCTCCTCGTTCAGTGTCTTTCTGGGCATGGTGATCGATGGTGTGAGTTCGACTGTTAGCAAAGGAAAGCGAGGGATGCTCAAAATCATGGCCAAAGATCACGTCCTCATCGTCAACTTCCCTGGGGAAGCACGCGTGCGCCAGATCATCGAAGAGATCCGCTCCGACCCGGAGCACCATGGAGTCGAGATCGTGGTCGTCGCCGATCAGATTGAGGGACTGCCCTTCTTGATTGAGAATGTGTTGTTCGTTCGCGGGAGCCCTCACGATCCGGAAACGTATCAGCGTGCGATGGCGAAGGATGCACGCATGGCCATCGTGCTAAGCCGCGACTACTCGGATCCGAATAGCGATGCGGTGGCAGCCGCGGCTGTGAGTGTGATTGCTAGTATCGAAGACAAGATCCACATCGTGGCGGAGTGTTTGGATGACGCGCATCGCAGTTTGTTTCGGTCGGTGCGTTGCGACGCGATCGTGTCGGGCTTCAGTATCGCTGGCAACTTGCTGGCGCAGGAGATTCACGATCCTGGCATCTCTCGTATGATTGAGGTGCTCACCAGCAATCGGGAAGGGGCGACGCTCTATAGCGCGAAGGTCGCTGCTGCTGCAGATAGCGGCTACTCGGACCTCGCCAAGCGCTTGCTAGACCATGGCGTGAACCTGCTCGCGGTGAATCGCGGCAACGAGTCGTTGACCGACCTCGGTAGTCTCCATGCCGCGATCGGTGATTGCGTCATCTATGCCAGTAGCAAGCGCTACACCTGGCCGCAACTGACAGCGATGACCTAGCAGTGCTCCTGATAGGGAGTTCTCGCACTAGAGCATGAAGAACACGATCGCAGCGGCGCCGATGGCGACGCTGCCTTCGATCCATGCCGCGTTGAGGTTGCGGTCTCGTTCGATCTCCATGTGGAGCGTCGTGCCCGGCAGCAAGAGGCGATTCGTTACGGCGCGCAGGATGGTGATCACTGTGAGGCCAACGACCGCGAAGTAGCCGAACTTTGCGAGGTGATCAGGCCAGCTGACCAGGTCGTCCATTGAGGCGCGAAGTAGCACGATGCCGATCGCGATCACGCTCAGGCCGTAGGCTGTGCCTGCCGCGACGTTGTCCTTTTCGATTTGCTCGTGCAGATCGAACTTTGTGATCATCTGGTAGAAGAGCGACCAGATCACCAGCACGACCTGTCCGAGCAGGAAGAACACAATGGCCGACAGTGGTCCACCTCCTTCACCGTGGACCGCACCAGCGATGATTAATGCGGTCGCAACGGTATTGCCGAAGATGACCGCGCCGGTGCCCACGTTGCGATCCTCGACGATCTCCTTCTGCACGGAGAAGGTGCGCAGCACGAACTTGTCGACAACGATTGTCCCGAGGTAAAGGCAACCGAGACCGCCGATCGTGTAGCCCGAAACGGTCAGCATGGACATGCCGATCTCACTCCAGGTTGGATCCAGCATCGCGCCATCCGCCATCTCAATTTGGTCGGGGCCGATCGCCGCGCCGAGGTAGATAATGATCACGCCGACCAGGTAACCCGTAAACGCCAGACCTGCCGCCGCATTGTCGCGGCCCGTGAGTTGGTCGCGCAGCGAGTAGGGCGAGATCAGACCAATCAGGCCGCGCGTCAAGACGAGGAGGGCAACTCCCAACGCGACGTAGGCTAGCCCGTGGAGGATGTGATGTAGCTGATCCATATCGCTTCGTTGCTAGTTGGGTTGTTGCTCGCCGGCCGGATTAAACGCGTTGGAGACTCCACCCAGCCTGGTAACACCGGCAGCGTCTGCTGCATCACGCAGCGCGATTCGCACTGCAGTTTCATCTTTCAGAGCTTCAAACGGGCAACCGTTGAGTCCGAGTAGCAGGTGCAGTCCGCGCATTACCGCTTTCAACAATAGCTAGCCGGTAGCGGCGGAGCACTCGTTGTACGGTTCGATTTGGCGCACGAACTGACATTGGTCGTCAAGCCGTAGCGTCTGCAGGTCCGACTCCCGTAGCACCTGTTTCGATTCGTGCTGTTTCGTGGGGCCTAGGGCTGCAGTGTCCGGAAGCTGGATCGAGTTAGAGCAGCATCGAATAGACCAACTCGAAGCCGTCGATGAGCAGGCTACCTTCACCGACAGTCGAGCACGCATGCACACGCCGCGCTAAGGCGCGCTGGGGCCTCGGCAGCGTCAATACGTTGGCTCCATCGGCGTGCTGGTCCCTGATCGGGAGTATGCAGTTCGTGGATTACAGCAACGAGCGGTGGCTGTCGATTCACCGCCCAGGACAGTTCACCCCTATCGAAAGGAATCAGATGCTCCGCGAACTCGCAACTCATGCTCATTATCTCCGCCGCCTAGCCTGTGCCGGCATCGGGCTGACAATCTTGTCATTGGCAGGCTGCGGCTCGGGAGGGGGACTGGAGAGTAACGGCGGTGGCAATGAGCCTGGTAACGGCAGCGAACCCGGTAGTGGCGGTGGGGTCGGCGGTCCTGGCGAACCTGGCGCGCCGCTCGGGTGGGCACCTGAGTTCACGGTCGAGAACGATAGCAGCAGCGAGCGCACCGAGACGATCCTGGCGTCCGTGCCATTTCCGTTCGGCCATCATATGCACACCGAGGAGCTCGTTGTCTCCGGCCATCAGACCGGCTGGCGCGTGCTGCAGCGTTGGCGCGACGGCTCGATCCGTGTAGCGCAGGCACAGTTCACTGACACCCTTGGTCCGAATGAGCAGAAGGCATACCACGTCGCGGGCGGCAGTCCGTCGCAGTCGGGGAGCTTCGTGCAGAATGCCTGGGTTGCCAACGCCGCGGGCTCGCTGCAGATCGGCGCCGAGGTGCTCGACACGTTCAACGTTTCGTACCGCTCGTTCACGTCGGGCGGCGGAGAGACGCTGACCGAGACGCCGCTTCATCGCGTCAAGCGTCATCGCACCTATCACACCGCTGCCTCAGGCGGCATCGGCCGCGACTATCTGACGTCGACGTTCTACTTGCAGGAGTTCCGCGATGTGCCGGTGGTGGTCGTCGACTGGGTGTTGGGCAACGACTACCTCGGATCGGACTCACCTAATGGTTCGTTAGACCCCAACATGTACGCGCTGGGCGGCGCCGACATCAACGAGGCGCGCTTTCTGGTCGGCGGTCAGGGCGTTACGCCGTTGCCGTTCCGTGCGAGCCACAACGAGATTGAATCAGGCCAGTCGGTGGCCGGTGGCCTGACCGGCTTTGAGGTCATGTCCAACTCGTGGATTGGCGACGGCCAGACTCGTCGTTATCGCTTTGTCCTCTACGTCGCGCATCAGAACGCTAGCCCGGGTGACATCCAGCGCTGGAGCGATACGGCTCAGGCGATGCAGGCGACACCGCTCTACCCGTTGGCGACGCACCAGAGCTGGAACACGACCGGCAGCCTTGGCCTGCTCGGTGGCCCGATCGCCGGGCCTACGAACTCGTGGGCGCGCGCCGAAGGCGACTACGATCAGTTCTGGAACTCGCAGTTCTTCGGCACCTGGGGCTCGCGTGGCGATCCGATGCCGACGGGCACCACCGGGACACCCCGCAATCACCCGCTGAGTCCGGACCTCGCCCACGCGGTGCAAGGTGGGCACAACCGCCTGATCAGCGTTCTCGAAGAGAAGGCGTGGATTCAGGCGTGTCGTCCTTACCACCTCTACGACCTGACAGTCGGCGACGAGCAGTTGTTGTTCCTGGCCGATGGCATTCCTGTCTATCCCGGCTCGCGCGATCTTTCGCACGAGAGCCTCGGCCGCCGCCAAATCGTCAACAACGACCCGTGGCCGGCCTACCGGAGTCGCGTGCTCACTGGCTGGTCGCACTCTCGTGGCTGGGAGCACTTCGACCACGAGCACTGGTCCTCCGACCTGCTGTTCGACTACTGGACGGTGACCGGCGATTGCTGGGCCCAGGAAGAGTTGCGTCAGCTCGGCCAGACACTGAAGTCGATGATGCGACTGTCGACCTATAACACGCAGTACATTCAGGCCGTGCGCGCGGAGGGCTGGACGATGCAGGGCTTCGTGCAGAGCTATCTGGCAACTGGCGACGAGGATCTGAAGGCGTACGCGCTGCGGCGAGTGCACGAAAACGTTGATGGCCAGCGTCACGTTAATCATCCGTCCAAAGCGCTCGGCTACCAAGAGAACTACGGGGGCACGACGTGGCCGCTGCAGCACGAGTTCACGATGGCCTGGCAGCACGGTGCGTTGCTCTACGGTTATCTCGGCGCCTACCGGCACTGGGAGGATGACACCCTGCTTGAGATCTGTGAAGACGTGCCCACCACGGTCGAATACTCGTGGGTCACGAACTACAACCATTCGACCCTGGGTTTCGTTGCTGACGGACTGCGCTACTACACGGCTATCAGTCACAACGGCAATCCTGTTCCGGCCAACCACTGGGACGCGAGCCACGGCATCCGCTTCGGCGATTCGCCGCTCGGTGGCGCCCACGTCATGCTCGTGGCCCCCCTGCTGCTGCTGGCGGACATGACCGGCGACCAGGCCGTTCGCGACAAGGCGCTCTACTATGGTGAACTCTTGCGTCAAGGGCCGATCGGCACCGCGTGCTGGGACAAGTGGTTCTACGTGCTACCAGAGCACCACGCGCAATAGCACTTCGCGGTAGCGGCTCGGATGCTGCCTTGCGCTGCCACCCGCGCTCGATCGAATCTGGATTCTGGATCGCTGCAAGCAGCGGGCGAAGGCTACCGCAGGCCCAGCAGCAGACCCTTCGCGGCGATTCTACGGCGCGGATGGTCATTCAGCTTGAATAGCCTCTTGTCTAGCACTTCGCGGGGTGGTTCCTATACTGCCTCGCGCGGCCATCTGGGTCCCATCGCTGCCGCGCAAGCACAATGCTCGCCCGAATCCTGTCCGCCCTCGCGGTGATGATCGCTGCCGTTCACGGCTGGCGTTTCGTCGGCTACATCTGTGACGACGCCGTCATCTCGTTTCGTAGCGTGCTGAACTTCGGGCAGGGACACGGCCTCGTCTACAACGTTGGAGAGCAGGTCGAGACGTTCACGAACCTGGGCTTCGTCTTCCTTCTGGTGGTGGCCCAGGCGTTTGGCTGCGACCTGTTTGTTGCCGCCGGCTGGCTCGGCTGGGCATCGGCCGTTGGGGCAGTGTGGGCTACCTGGTGGTTGGCTCGCGAAGTATTGCCCGACAACGCCGCATGGGTTCCGCCGCTAGTCGTGGCCACGTCGACGACGTTGATAGGCCAGGCCGGCACCGGGCTCGAGACCTCGACCGCAGCCCTGTTTGTTACGTTGGGTCTGGCCCGTCTGCTACGAGAATGCCGCTCGACAGCATCCGAGTTGGAACGTCCCCGCCCTGGCCTCGGTCTCCTGCTGCTGGCGATCGCTGCCTTGGTGCGCATCGATTGCGTACTGGTGCTCGGCGGCGCCTGGTTCTTGAAACTGCTCTGGTGCGGCCCGGCAGCGCGCCGCACCCGCGCCATCGACACCGGCGTGTTCGCACTCGGACTCGTTTTGCCGACTCTGTTCCGGCTCGTCTACTACGGCAGTCCGGTGCCGAACCCTGTGCTCGCTAAGTTCGGGTTGGCTCCGGACGTCCAGGTCTACAAAAGCGGCGTCAACTACCTGCTTGAATGGTTGCGCACGGACCTCGGCCCGCCGGTGCTCGTCGCCGGGCTAGCCATAGCGCTGCTGACTGGGCGCCGCGTCCAGGCGATGGTCGTGCTGTGCGGTGGATGGCTGTTCTACATATTGACCAGCGGCGGCGACCACATGCCCTATCATCGGTTCGTTGCGCCGATGTTGCCGGCCTTGGTGACCGCAACGATCGTCGGCTGGCAGCACGTCTTTGCGCGCTCAGGCCTGCTGGCAGATCGATTGGGCACGGCAGCAATCATGCTCGGCATACTGGTCATGGCGGCTGGCCCGCAACTGCAGTCGATGTCGCGTGGCAACATCCCGGCGCGCAGCGCGGTTCTCGAGGCCTACCGCCGCGAACTGGGTGAGTTCTTCGCCGCGAGGGCCGTCGAACTCGATCGCCGCCTGATCGTCGCGGGTGGGGCCGCCGGCTACATGGGGCACTTCGCCGGCTCTCAGGTGCGCTTCATCGATATCCTGGGCCTCACGGACGAGCACATCGCTGCGCACGGTCGCCGCGATCCGCGCATGCCGCCCGGTCACCGCGCGGGCGACGGTGTCTACGTGTTGGCACAGCGTCCCGACTACGTTGTCTTCGGTTCGAGCACGCCTGGAGACCTCTGGCAACGAGATGACTCTGCCGACCTGCTACAGAGAATTGCCGAAGTCGGCCCCGAGGCCTGGGCAAAAGCAAGCGACCACCTGTGGGCTGTGTCCGAACGCGAATTACTGGCGGCTCCCGAGTTCCATCGCGACTACGAACTCGTGCAGGTGGAACTCGGTAGCGGCCGCCGGTTTCGACTTTGCCGTCGCCGCGACTGATCCCGTTGGCGCTGGGAAGCGTTGCCGATTGGAGTTGTCGAATATCGAGCGCATCGCGAAAGGCCGCACAAGAGGATGGCAGCGTAAGGGGGCAGGGGATCGAAGCGTTTAGCGTGGCCTCGCAGGATGTCGTGCCACGCGCCGTGCAGGACCTTGTTGCCGAGTGCGATGGACTGATTCCCCACGCTGAGTATTTTTTGGGCGATTTGCCGCAAGAGTCCGTTCGCTACGATCCAGCGCAGCACAGTTTGTAGCCACCAAAGTAAAGACGCTGCGCGAGTCGTTCGGTGCGACTTTGGACTGTCCGCGAGCATTCCGTGACTTGGCGGAGTTAGGCACTTGAAAGCCGTGTGCCCGGGCGCCATGGGGTTTAGGTCAATCGACATTACCGGTGACATGCGCTTGATTCGGGGCTGTTCGCCATGCTTTGCGATCAGCTGTTTTCGTTGCGCCGAAGACGATTCTCATGCTGAGAATCGTCCATGTAATCGGTGGTTTAGCCAGTTTGCGAGCTTGTCCGTACCGGCAAGCTCCTGGAGTTTGAGCTATCCTTATTCTGGCAGCTAGCTTCCCGGAGAAGTCCGCCCGTCGTTATGAACAGACTCATCAACAGGATCTCGGTAATTGCGTTTTTGGCCAGTATTGCTCTGGTCACGACGTCTTGCGGGAACCACTCAAACCCGCAGACGCCGATTGTCGAGCCTGAGCCTGATCCGGTGCCTGATCCAAAGCCCGAGCCGATTCCGGTCGTCAATCCAGGTGACCCGCGGTCGGATCTGACGGCGGACGAATTGGCTGCGTTCCATCGCGGCCGCGAGATGTTCGTGAAGCGCTTCAAGCCAAGTGAGGGACTTGGCCCGCTCTACAACGCGACGTCGTGCTCGTCTTGTCACAGCAAGCCGGTGCCTGGCGGCGCGTCGGATCTCTACCGCAACTTCTACGTCGCTTCGTGGGGCTTCACGCCGTTCCTCTTCAATCTCCCGGGCCTTCCGAGTCCTGTCGTTCCGGCTTTTGGCTCGACGTTAAACGCGCCCTTCTCGTTGGAGAATGGGCGCACGTTGATTCCGGAGATGATCAACACCGTGCCGGTCGCTTCCGATCAGCGCAACGGCATCCCGGTGTTCGGCACTGGCCTGTTCGAGTTGATTAGTGATGCGACGATCTTGGCAAACGCCGATCCGGACGACGCCGATAACGATGGTATCAGTGGCCGTGTCAACGCCGATGGCGCTGGCGTGGGGCGTTTTGGTTCGAAGTCGCAGTCGAACAACATCGAACTGTTTACTCGTGCCCCGTTGTTCAATCAGATGGGCATTACTAGCGATCCCGTGCAAGGCTCGGCCGGCACGATCAGCCTCGGTCATGGCGCGTTGATGCAGGGCTCATCGACGCCCAACGCATCAACCGTGGATAACGACGGCGTTGCGGATCCGGAGATCTCGACGCAAGACCTCAGTGACCTGATCGCGTTCTCGCGCTTCTTGGCGCAGCCGCAAAAGAAGGTGTTCAACAGCGCCGCGATTCGCGGTGAGCAAACGTTTGCGCAAGTTGGTTGCGTCGCTTGCCACATCCCGTCGCTCGAGTCCTCGAAGGGCCCGGTTGAAGCTTTCACGGACCTGCTGATCCACAATATGGGCCCGGGCCTCGCTGGCCAAGTTAGCTTTGGCACGCCGCAGCCGAGTTCGATTGACCCGGTGACGACCGAAGCCGAATGGCGCACGGCGCCGTTGTGGGGTGCTTCGAACGTTGCCCCTTACCTGCATGACGGTCGCGCGCCGACGTTGCTCGATGCGATCCTGCTCCACGGTGGGGAAGGTGCGGCTAGTCGCACGGCGTTCCAAGCGCTGTCCGCTACTCAGCAAGAAGATATTCTCGAGTTCCTGGGGCATCTCTAATGCAATTCTCACATGTCGCCTTGGGCGCTGTCTGTGTCTCGTTCCTGTTCATGCAGGGGCAACCCGGCGGAGATCCGCAGTTCGATCGCGGCCGAGCATTGTTCGACAAGCCGTTCTCGTTAGTGGAGGGCCTTGGCGCTCCTGAAATGAACGCGGACAGTTGTCGCGGATGTCATCATGACCCCGGTATCGGTGGTGCTGGTGCACTCGAATTGAACGTGTCGCGTTTCGGCAACGACAATGGTGGCTTGGGGCCATTCACGAATGTTCCTGGCGGTCAGGGGCTCAGTAAGCTGTTCCCGCCTTCGGTCCACGGTCGTGAGGAATACCCAACGGGCGTTGCTGGTGCGGATGTGTTCGAGCAACGGCAAACGCCGTCGGTAATCGGGCATGGTGCCATTGACCAGATCCCTGCTGCGGTCATCGTTGCTAATGAAGACGTCAATGACGCCAATGGTGATGGTATCTTCGGAGTCGCCCGTCGCTTGATTGTTGCCAGCAACATGGAGATCGGCCGCTTCGGTTGGAAGGCGCAGGTTCCGCGTTTGGCGGACTTCGTCAACGACGCGATGTTTGGTGAACTCGGTTTGACGACGCCCGACAACGGTCGGGGTTTCGCTGGTCTTGACGATGCTGACAACGTTGCGGATCCAGAAGTCACCCAAGCTCAGGTTGATGACATCGCGCACTTCATGGCGATGCTGCCGCCGCCTCCACGTGGTGGTTCGATCGACCCGAAAGTGACCGAAGGCCTCAAGACCTTCCACTCGATTGGTTGCGCGAAGTGCCACACGCCGAGCCTGTCGAGTCCAACTGGCCCGGTCCCCTTGTTCTCCAACCTGTTGCTGCACAACGTCATGCCGGTGGGTTTCCGCGGTATGTCTGAACCAGGTGCCGATGCTGGCTTCTTCAGGACGCCGCCGCTGTGGGGCATCAAGGGCACTGCGCCTTACATGCATGACGGTCGCGCCGAAGACCTGCGAGGAGCCATCATGGCGCACTTCAGTGAAGCTGAGGCCGTTCGCGTCAACTACGAGAACCTGAAGACTTCTGAGCAGGACGCACTGATCCTGTTCCTCGAGGACCTGTAGGCGTATCACTGGCTGACGTGAGTCGCCGTGATCCAATGGTCCTGCTGCCAGCGCTACTCGCGCTGGGATTGACGTGCTGCGCGCCGGAGACCCCGGCGCGTTTGGCTGCTGCCGACGACCAGCAGCATGGCAACGTGCAAGGTGCGAACCCAAAGGCGCCACCAGTTGTCCCGCACTTCACCGTACGCGGTCGTTGGGCCGATCCGCAGCGGTTGACCTATCGCATCGAAGATCGCGCTGGACCGTTCGATGCCGAGGCCTTTGGTGCTGCGATTACCAGAGCCTGTGCGACGTGGACGGAGACGGGCCTCGTTGCATTCTCCGTTGCGGAGGCGGATGCCAAGCCCGACGTGGTGTTGGGCTGGCGACGCGGCCATCACGGCGCTTGTGAGCCATTCAGTGCGGACTCTGCAGTTGCGCATTCTGGCCCGGTGCGCAACGGCACGTTTGTGCACTTCGATGCCGGTCGTAAGTGGGTTGCGGATGCGGAGCACGATCGTGATGGCTACTCGCTCTACGGAACCGCGTTGCACGAACTCGGTCATGTGCTCGGCCTCGGACACAGCACGGTTGCGGATGCCGTGATGAGCACGGGTGTGGTGCGTTCTGCGCCGCTCGCACCGTCGGACCTGTTTGGTCTGCAGTCGCTGTATGGCGGCGGCGTCGATGCGGTAGGGGATCTCAGGATCGAGTCTGAGAAGGGCGAACTGCTCGTCGCGTTACGTGGGGTCGCACCGAGCGATATCTCAGACTTCGCGGTGTTCGATGTCGACGCCAACGGCAGTGACGATGTGCTCGTTTGGCGGACCGATCGCGCTGGCAATGGCCAGTTGATGATCTACCACTTCGAGAAGGGGGCGCAGATCGCGCGCACCACGGGGCCGTTTGTTGGCGCCATGGCGAGCGGTGCCGAGAACCTGCTGATGCACACGGCGTCAGGTCATCGCGTGTTGCACACGGCCTACAAGAACGGTCGTCGCATCGCGCGTCACTTCGACCAATACGGCGTGCTGAAAGGCTTCTCCGTGCACCTGATTAGCGACGAAGAGATGGCTGCTGCGGAACAGGCTGGCAACGCTCGCGTTGGCGATCTCGATGGCGATGGTCGCCGCGAGCGTGTCGTGCCGGTGCAGTGAACGCGGTGTCAGCACGCTGCCGGTGCAGATCTCCGCGCAGCACTCGGCGGCATGACCCGCGTGAAGATTGTGCCGTTCCGCTGGTGAGCGGCCGCCCGGTTACTGCATCTGCTCTTCGGTCTCTTCGACGGCGAACGCTTTGTGGTGATCTTGCACCGCGGTCACCTCGAGCGGCTGCTTCATCCACATCTCAAGTCCCTGGATCGTCGCTGACGCTGCCGCCAGCGTCGTGATGCACGGGATGCAGTGGGTGGCTGCCGAACTGCGGATCAGGCGATCATCACTGCGTTCGCGGCGGCCGCTTGGCGTGTTGATGATTAGGCGGCATTCGCGGTTGACGATTAAGTCGAGCACGTGCGGGCGGCCTTCGTGGATCTTGAAGACGCGCTCGACAGTGATGCCGGCGTTTTGCAAGGCGCGTGCAGTGCCTGCCGTCGCGACAATCTCGTAGCCGAGGCCGGCCATGCGATCGATTAGCGGCAGGATCAGGCGCTTGTCTTCGTCGCGCACGGACACGAACACCTTGCCATCGCGCGGCAGCGTATTGCCGGCGCCAACCATGGCTTTGGCGAACGCACAGCCGAAGCGGGCGTCGATGCCCATGACTTCACCGGTCGATTTCATCTCCGGGCCGAGCACAGTGTCGACACCTTGGAACTTGCCGAATGGGAACACCGGCGCCTTGACCGAGAAGAACGGCGGCTCGAGGCGTTCGATGACGCCGACGTCCTTCAGCGTTTCGCCAAGCATGACGCGCGCCGCCATCTTGGCGAGCGGCTGGCCAATCGCCTTGCTGACGAACGGCACCGTGCGCGAGGCGCGCGGGTTGGCTTCGATGATAAAGACTTTGGCGCCGCGCACGGCCCATTGCACGTTCATCAAACCAACGACGTTGAGCGCCTTGGCGAGCGTGCGGGTCTTCTCGGAGATGTCCTGGATGATGCCGTCGGACAGCGTGTAGGGCGGCAGCGAGCAACTTGAGTCGCCGGAGTGGATGCCAGCCTCTTCGATGTGCTCCATGATGCCACCGATGATGACTTCGTTGCCGTCGCTGATCGCGTCGACATCGACTTCGATCGCGGCGTCGAGGAACTTGTCGACCAGCAGCGGGCTCTCCTTCGAGAAGTGCGGGTTGCGTTTCAGATAGTCGGCGAGCGTCGTTTTGTCGTAGACGATCTCCATCGCTCGGCCACCGAGCACGAAGCTCGGGCGGACGAGCACCGGGTAGCCAATCGTTGCCGCTGCGGCGAGCGCTTGCTCGGCGGTTGCGGCCAAGCCGTTTGGCGGCTGGTCGATGCCGATCTTGGTGATCAACTTGCTGAACAACTCGCGGTCTTCGGCGGTGTCGATTGAGTCGACGCTGGTGCCGACGAGCGGCGCGCCGTGGTCCTTGAGGCCACGCGCCAGGTTGAGTGGCGTTTGCCCGCCGAACTGCACGATCACTCCGTGCGGTTCGATGCGGTCGATGACGTTCATGACGTCTTCGTGAGTCAGCGGTTCGAAGAACAGCATGTCCGAGGTGTCGAAGTCGGTCGACACGGTTTCGGGGTTGCTGTTGACCATGACGGTCTCGTAGCCGAGTTCGCGCAGTGCCATCGCGGCGTGCACGCAGCAGTAGTCAAACTCGATGCCCTGGCCAATACGGTTGGGGCCGCCGCCGAGAACGACGACACGCTTGCCGTTGCCGGGTGCCGTTGGTGTCGAAGTCGGAATTACACCAGCCGTCGGCGCCGATTCCACTTCGTCTTCGGTGCCGGCGTAGGTCGAGTAGAGGTAAGGAGTCTGGCTCGGGTATTCGCCAGCGCACGTGTCGACACGCTTAAACGCCGGGATGATGCCGAGCGTCTTGCGGTGGGCGCGCACATCCCAATCGGTGGTTCCGTCTGGGCAAGCAGCGGCGATTTGTCGATCGCTAAAGCCGAACTGCTTGGTGTGACGCATCAGGTGTTCGTCGATGCCGGCAACACCCTTGGCGGCGGCTGCGACGATCAGCTTCTCGTGCTCGACGAGTTCTTCGAGTTGGTCGAGGAACCACGGGTCGATGTTCGTGTATTCGAAGATGTCTTCGACTGACATGCCGACCAGCATCGCGTTGCGGATCCAATCGATGCGATCGTCGCGCGGCGTTGCGAGGTGGGGGCGGATCGACTCGACGTCGAACTCATCGGCCGAGCAGTTGGGCTTGCCCGGCACGTTACCGTAGCCGTTGCGGCCGGTTTCGAGGCCGCGCAGCGCCTTTTGCATCGCCTCCTTGAAGGTGCCGCCGATCGCCATGCACTCGCCGACGGACTTCATCTGCGTCGTCAGTACCGGGTCGGCGGTCGGGAACTTCTCAAAGGCCCAGCGTGGGAACTTGACGACGCAGTAGTCGATCGTCGGTTCGAAACACGCCTTGGTGATCTTGGTGATGTCGTTATCGAGTTCGTCGAGCGTGTAGCCGACTGCAAGCTTGGCGGCGATCTTCGCGATCGGGAACCCGGTAGCCTTGCTCGCGAGTGCCGAGCTGCGGCTGACGCGCGGGTTCATCTCGATGACGATTATGCGGCCGTCGCGCGGGTTGATCGCGAACTGCACGTTGCTGCCGCCGGTGTCGACGCCGATCTCGCGTAGGGTCGCAATCGACGCGTCGCGCAGCAGTTGGTATTCGCGATCGCTCAGCGTCTGCGCGGGCGCGACCGTGATCGAGTCACCGGTGTGCACGCCCATCGCATCGAAGTTCTCGATTGAGCAGACGATGATGCAGTTGTCGTTCTTGTCGCGGACGACTTCGAGTTCGTATTCCTTCCAACCAACGATCGACTCTTCGATCAGCAGTTCGCTATTGAGCGACATCATCAAGCCGCGCGTGCAGATGTCTTCGAACTCTTCGAGGTTGTAGGCGATGCCGCCGCCGCTGCCGCCCATCGTGAAGCCGGGGCGGATGACACATGGCAGACCAATGTCGTCGAGAGCCGTGCGTGCTTCGCTCATCGAGTAGGCGAGTTTCGAGCGGCAGCAGTTGAGGCCGATTTTCCCCATCGCCTCGCGGAACTCTTGGCGACCTTCGGCCTTGATGATTGCTTCGGGCGTCGCGCCGATCATCTCGACATCAAACTTGTCGAGCACGCCTTGATCGTGCAACTGCATTGCGCAGTTCAGTGCCGTCTGGCCGCCGAGGGTTGGCAGGATCGCGTCCGGCCGTTCTTGCTCGATGATCTTGGCGACCACATCCGGCGTGATCGGTTCGATGTAGGTGCGATCCGCCATCTCCGGATCGGTCATGATCGTCGCCGGGTTGCTGTTGATCAGCACGATCCGGTAGCCGTCTGCTCGCAGCGACTTACAGGCCTGGACGCCCGAATAGTCGAACTCACAGGCCTGACCGATAACAATTGGCCCAGAACCCAGGATGAGGATCGATTTCAGGTCTTCGCGGCGTGGCATTTACGCGAGGGACTACAACGGTTTGGGTGCCGTTGCGCGAGCGGAAAGTCAGTTGCTTTCCATGCAGTGATCGCCTGTGGATAACTAGTGGAAATGTGGAGACGTTGCGATCGCTCCGTGTCAGTGCCGGGCCACGGCAGAAAGTACCTCCTTACTGGCCGCCGGTTCGGCCCGGCGACTAGGTGCCTGATGTGATCGCGGTGGTGTTGAGCAAGGAATTGAAAGATCGCGGGCGGGCGGCGCTCGGCGCGTTCTTGCGGGGAGTGGCCAAGAATATGCTGCTGCGCGATTGGCATTTGGCCAAGATTCGGCGTGAAGTCGAGTTGGCGGGTGAGGTCTGGTAGGACGGGCGCGGAGACGGCCCCGAGGAGGTGCGACTCGACGCGGTGCAGCAGCGTTTGCGTGCTGGTCTGCGGACCAGAAGTTGTTTTGGTGTCACCGCGCGCGGGTGAGCATGTTGTTTTTGCTTCTGGCACGGTACGAACAAGTTCATGAGTCACGATCGTGTTGAGTTGGAATCGAAGTTTGCGATGTTGGAACGCACGGTCGAGGCGTTGAGCGGCGAGATGCATGATCAGGGCCGCTTAATCCAGGCGCTGACAGATCACGTCAAGGCGCTGTCGGAGACGGTGTCTCGCAGCAAGTCCGGCGATGATGTCGAACCGCACAATACGAAGCCGCCGCACTACGGCGGTTAGTTTGGCTGGAGGGCCCGCTGCGCGTGAACGGCGGTTGTGCCTTCGCCTTGCTGATCATGCTGCATCGCTTATGCCTGGCATCGAGAGGATGTCTGGCAGCGACAAGGCGCCTGGCCGCGAGGCGACTAGCCGCCGGCTAGCTTGACTTTGTAGCCGCGCTCTTCGAGTTCGCGCACGAGCACGTCCCGCTGGTCGCCCTGAATCTCAATTTGCCCCTGCTTGGCCGAACCGCCAGTGCCACACTTCTTCTTGAGATCTTTGGCCAACGCTCGCAGTTCGGGTTCGGCAAGCGGCAGTCCGATGACGACCGTTGTAGGTTTGCCGCGTCGCACTTCGCGTCGAATGCGGACGATGCCGTCGCCAGCGTCCGGTTGGGTTTGTTGCGGGCACTTGCAGCGCGACACCGGGCGTTGACAGGTTGGGCACGTGGTGCGCCCAAAGTCGGAGTCGTAGACGATGCGGTTCATGGTTGAACCAGAAGACTACGGTTGCGGTGCCGGTTGCACCACGTAGTGGTAACTACTGTCGGCCAGGATCAGCGTCGCGCGGTCGTATCGAACAGAATCGTCAATTGGCAAGCTCCGATGGACCACTGGACGTTGTCAACGATCTTGCCTTGCACCATCGCTGCCGCCGCCAGCGTGTCACCGCCGCCGGTGCGTTGCGACTACGAAACTGGTTGCCGTTGCTGCAATGACCACCAACGGCCATAGCAGCAAAGACAACTCGGGGTAGCGGAACGGCGCCGGCAGCGCCCCTGCGGTCACGAGTAAGAACGCAGCGGTTGTGATTCGCACGCAGTGTTTGCCGCGCAACATCGGCGCGATCAGGATCAGTAGCAATGCGGTGTGAAACAACACGAAGCCCGGCAGGCTCTTGTCGAGCATGCGCGTGAGGCTCCATTCAAACCGTAGGCCCCAAACACATGCAACATGTGCTGTGACGACTGTTGCAGTCGTGATGGCCAGGCCACGCGTCTCACGCTTGGCATGCACGCGCACTAACTGGATAGCCAGCAGCACATAGCCGATTAAGGCCAAACCGAACGTGACGTCGTTTGCGGTCATGTCGCTACTTGAAGCGTTGCCGGCTCAGTAGTCGATCGTCACGGCACCTAGTAGTGCTGGACAACCGACGTAGAGCACGTTGAAAGACCAAAGTTGCAAGCCGATCAGGATCGAATCACCTGGAAGCGGCATTGCCGTGGTGCTCGTGCCATAACCGCTTCGCGTCACACTTCGGCGAGGATGATGACCATTACCAGTAGCGCGATGCTGATGATCGGCGCCAGAAGAAGCCATGCAGATCCTCTGGTTGTGATTTGGCCGGATCGGTCCACGCGTAGTTTTGGCAGCAAGCCCCAGGTTGCGTTCGGGGCACGCGACTCAAGGTGCGTTCGAATCGCTTGGGTGCGGCTTTGCAATCCGGTGATGCGCCACAGCGTCCACGCGATGCACGCGAAGAAGAGGGCGGCGCCGATCACCAAGATTATCCCTGATTTACGGCGGGTGGTGGTTCCGACAACGCGCGCGTTGCGTGGCGCCGCGATGACATATTCGACGTCCACTACGCTGCCTTCATCAAACGATTGCTCCGAGTACGCTTTGCCAAGCAGCGTGTGGCCGGCGACGTCGTATTGGAACGAATACGAGTAGTTGACGGAGTCGGCGTTGCCTTGGCGCTGCATTGAGTCCTTGGTGCCGCTCGTGATCATCCCGTCCGTGTGGGCTGTTTCGGTTTCGAACGTCAGGAAGTCGAAGTGAATCCTCTCGGCAGCCATCGTGCTCAGGAACAGGATGTATATAGAGCACCACCACGCGACCTGGCAGGCGCCGCCAAGTACGAGCGCTAGCTTCACCTTGCCGGTGAGGTGTTCGGAGTCGCTTCGATTGTCGTTTGGCACGCTCACCAAGTTAGCCGTTTGTCGTTCTTGCCGAGCCGCCCAGCCGGGCGGATGCCGTTGCCCTTGGCCTTGGTCAGCTTGTCGCCGAGATCCTTGCGCGCCGCGTTGGCTAGCGCCTGCAACCTGGCGACGACTTCGGGGTTCTTCGCCGCGACGTCGGTGCTCTCACCCGGATCGTTGTCGAGGTCGAACAGTTCCAGGCCAATCTTGCCCTGCGAATACGGCGTCGGACTACCGTTCTCACCGCCGGGCTTGCCAGCCATCGTGCGGTATTGATGCGGGAAGTGCAGTTTCCAGCGCGGATCGCGAATCGCTTGCAGTTGGCCGCCACCGTAGTAGCTGAGGAACGCCTGGTGCGGTGACTTCGCGCCTTCTTCGTTGAACATCAGCGGCGCGATGTCGTGGCCATCAATCTTGTGATCGGGCAACTTGGCGCCAATCAGCTTGGCGAACGTCGGCACGATGTCGATCGTCGAGGCAAACTCGGAGCACGTTCCCGAGGGAATGCGGCCGGGCCATCGCATGATCGTGGGTTCGCGAATGCCGCCTTCGAACATCGTGCCCTTGCCCTCACGGTATTGGCCGCTTGATCCCGCGTGATCACCGTAGCTCAGCCACGGACCGTTGTCTGACGTGAACACGACCAACGTGTTGTCGTCGACGCCGGCGCGCTTGACTGCGTCGAGGATTTGACCAACCGACCAGTCGATTTCCATGACGACGTCGCCGAACAAGCCGTGGCCACTCTTGCCCTTGAACTTGTCTGAGACGAACAGCGGAACGTGCACCATCGAGTGGGGCACGTAGCAGAAGAATGGCGTGTCCTTGTTCTTCTCGATGAAGCGAACCGCGCGCTCGGTGTATTGCGTCGTCAGTTGTTCTTGGTCTTCGCCGCTGACGGACTTGTCGACAACGGTCACGCCTTCGATCAACGGTAGGTCTGGGTAGCCGCGCTTGCGACGCTCCGCCGCTGTCGGCAAGTGAGCATAGGCCGGATGCAGCGGCCACATGTCGTTTGAGTAGGGCAGGCCATAGAACTCATCGAAGCCGTGGTTGGCTGGCAGGAACTTCGGATGGTGACCGAGGTGCCACTTGCCAAAGCACGCTGTGGCATAGCCCTTTTGCTTGCAGACTTCGGCGAGCGTCATCTCGCGTTCGTGCAGACCGTGCTTGGCATTGGGGCCGAGCGCCCCGGAGATGCCGACGCGGCGGTGGTAGCAACCGGTCAGTAGTGCCGCACGTGAAGCAGAGCACACGGCGGTCGCAGCGCTGAAGTCCGTGAATCGCATGCCTTCCTTGGCCATGCGGTCGAGATTCGGCGTTGGGATCTTGCCGCCAAACGGCCCGATGTCGGCGTAGGCCATGTCATCGATGAAAATAACGACGAGGTTGGGTGTGCGCTTTTGTGCCGGCAAGGCCGCGGCGGCCACCAGAGCCATCAGTGCGAAAGTGAGCAATTTGGTGCGGTGCATCGGCGCCAGATTCTAGCGGCATGTGCATCCGGACGTGGCTGGTTGATTCTGGTTGGGCCAAGGCACCGCTCTGGGTGGGGCGGATTCGTTGATCCGCAGCTGCGATTCATGATCGCCGTTCCGCTGCTTGACCGTCCTCGCTACGCTCTCTCGCCTATTATGCGCCTTAGCCAGATTCTGATTCAGACCCTCCGCGAAGACCCTGCGGACGCGGAGATTCCTAGCCACAAGTTGCTTGCCCGGGCGGGCTTCATCGTCAAGACGGCCGCCGGCATCTACACGTACTCGCCGCTGATGTGGCGCGTCATGAAGAAGTTCGCACAGATCGTTCGCGAAGAACTCGATCGCGAAGGCGCCAATGAAGTGATGCTGCCGATCATGCAGCCGAAGGAATTGTGGCAGGCGAGCGGTCGCTGGGATCGCTACGTGAACGAAGGCATCATGTTCACGTTGAAGGATCGCAAAGGCAGCGATATGTGCCTTGGTCCGACGCACGAAGAGGTCATGACCGACTTCGTCAGTTCGCAGGTCAACAGTTACAAGCAGATGCCAGTCAACTGCTATCAGATCCAAGACAAGTTCCGCGATGAGATTCGTCCGCGATTCGGTCTGATGCGCGCTCGCGAGTTCAGCATGATGGACGCGTATTCGTTCGACGCCGACACCAAGGCGTTGGACGTTGCCTACCAGAAGATGCGCAGCGCCTACTGTCGGATCTTTGAGCGGTGTGGAGTCGAATACACGGTCGTGCAAGCGGACTCTGGTGCGATCGGTGGTGCCGGTAGCGAAGAGTTCATGGTCATCGCCGACAGTGGCGAAGATGCGATCTTGTTCTGTCGCGAGAGTGGCTACGCCGCCAACGTCGAGAAGGCTACGAGTCGTTTGCCCGAGGCGCCGGATGGTGGCGAAGTCGCGGCGATGGAGAAGCACGAGACGCCCGACGTGAAGACGGTGGCGCAACTCGAAGCGTTCTTCCCGACGTGGCAGGCTGGCCGCATGGCGAAGACGATTCTCTACAAGGCGACGTGGACCGACGAGGAGAAGTTTGTCGCGGTGATGATGCGCGGCGACCTCGACGTCAACGAAGTTAAACTGATCAACGCGATCGATGCATTGAGCGTCGAACTCGCGTCCGAAGAAGAGCTTAAGAAGGCGACCGGAGCCGAGGTTGGGTTCGCTGGGCCGGTTGGCTTGTCGGAGGATATCCTGCTGCTGGCCGACAAGTCGTTGAAGGACCGCAGCAACTTGCTGTGCGGCTGCAACGAGACGAACTACCACAGCCTCAACGTCAACCTCGGCCGCGACACTCGCATGCCGGAGTTTCACGAGTTGCGCACCGCACGCGCTGGCGAAGGCGACCCGAAGTCTGGTGCGCCGCTCGAAGAAGCGCGCGGCATCGAGGTCGGTCACATCTTTAAGCTCGGCACGAAATACTCGGAAGCGATGGGCGCGACCTTCATGGGGCAGAACGGCAAACCGACGCCGTTCGTCATGGGTTGCTACGGCATCGGGGTTTCGCGCACGCCGGCATCGGCGGTCGAACAGCATCACGACGAGAAGGGCATCGTTTGGCCGATCGAGATTGCGCCGTTCGAGTGCGTTGTCGCGTTCCTCGACAAGAAGCGTGATGAGCAGAAGGAACTCGCCGCAAAGATCTACGAAGATCTGCAGCAAGCTGGCGTTGACGTGTGCTTCGATGACCGGCCGATGTCGCCGGGCGCCAAGTTCAAGGACCACGAACTCATGGGCATGCCCGTGCAAGTGTTCATTGGCCGTAACGCTGGTGAAGGCCGGGTGGAACTGCTGGTGCGCCAGGGCATGGACAAGGTCGAGTGCAGCGCTGACGAAGTCCGCGCCAAGGTGCTTTCAGCGCTCGGGCGCTAGTCGGGGCTCGTTGGGGCAGGCGCGGCGACAGTTGCGTCGCGCGGTCTCTTGGTCTACCGAGGCCGGCGCTGCGGGAACAGGCGCGCGAAGTCAGGTTCGTTCGCGGCGGTTACGTCAATCCTTACGGCACTGCTCGGGTGCGCGAACTGCAGGCGCTTGCTGTGCAGCAAGGCGCGGTGGACTCCGAATGTCGCGCGAGCGTGCTCGTTTGCTTGTGCGTCGCCGTATCGAGCGTCGCCAAGAATGGCGTGTCCCATTTTCTTGAGTTGGGCGCGGATTTGGTGCGAGTGGCCGGTCTCGGTCGAGATGCGCAAGTGGGTGGCGCCTTCGCGCCGGCCCAGAACGGTCATGCGTGCCGGACTCGGTTGCTCATCGTCATCGTCATCGGCTTCGTTCGGGGAGGCGACGACCGGCAGGTCAACGGTTTGCTCGTCTGCGGCTATCGAGCCGCCGACCACGGCTTCGAACGTGCGCTCGATCTCGGCCTTCGCCATGGCTATGTCGAGGTGCATCAATGCTTCGGCGTGGCGCGCGACCAGCAGTAGGCCAGACGCATCGCGGTCGAGACGGTGCACGAACTCGCAGCCCGGGTATTCACGTTCCAGTGCATCGGCGAGCGACGCGTCACCCTGTGGCACCGCCAGCACGGCGAGGCCGGGTGGCTTTTGCAGCACGAGCACGTCGTCGTCGGCGTAGGCGACTGGCAACCCGAGTTGCAGCATCAACTCGAGGTGCTCAGCTTGGAACGTGATTTCCGCGCCTTCACGAACACGCGCGGTGCCAGCGGCGCAGACGCCGTTGACGGCGATGCCGCCGAGCGCGCACAACAGTTTTGCCTTCTTCTGCGATAGCGAACCAAGTTCGCGCACGAGTGCATCGAGTCGCGTCTTGGCTTGCTTGGGCGTTACGACGAAAGAACTCAAACTCTTGTGCCCGTGCCTTCGAGCATTTCGATGAAGCGCTTGAAGAGGTAGAGCGAATCGTGGGGGCCAGGGGCCGCTTCCGGGTGGTATTGCACTGAGAATACTGGCAGTTCCTTGTGGCGCAGGCCTTCGACGGTGTCGTCGTTGAGGTTCTTGTGGGTGACCACGACACTGTCGGGAAGTGACGCCGCGTCGACCGCGTAGCTGTGGTTTTGCGAAGTGATCTCGACCTTGTCGGTGGTTAGGTCGATCACCGGTTGGTTGCCGCCGTGATGGCCGAACCCCATTTTGTAGGTCTTGCCACCGAATACATGCGCGAGCAGTTGGTGGCCGAGGCAAATGCCAAACACCGGAACGGCTTGCACCAAGCGCTTGGCGGCTTCGATGCCGTAAGCGCAAACTTCGGGGTCGCCGGGGCCATTGCTCAAGAATACGCCATCGGGCTTCTGTTCGAGAACGGCTTCGGCGGGCGTGTTGGCTGGCACGACGGTGACGTCGAGACCGCACGCGGTGAGCGAGCGAAGGATGTTGCGCTTGATGCCGAAGTCATACGCAATGATGCGATGCTTCTTTTGGCCGGTCATCAGGTGCGGTGCTGGCGCGCTGAACTCCGA
This sequence comes from uncultured bacterium, assembly GCA_937906475.1. Lineage (GTDB taxonomy): Bacteria > Planctomycetota > UBA1135 > UBA1135 > UBA2386. Next base: position 24,230 of record CALCZA010000171.1, on the reverse strand, counting down.
CTCGTAGCCCTTCTGCCACGCATACTGCGTGTCGGTGGTGACCTTGAGCACATGATCGACGTCGGCGACGCGCGGCGACTGCTTGATGCGTTCGATCAACGCCGCCTCACTCGATTCCATGTCGCGTGTGATTAGGACTCGTTGTTCGCCGTGATCGCGGATGCGCCGCGTCAGCATGCGCGTGTCGACACCTTCGATGCCGGGCACGTTGTGTTGGGCTAGGTAGTCGTGCAGTTCGCTACCCGAACGGAAGTTGCTCGCGCGCTGGCAGGCTTCGCGAACGACCAAGCCGGACATCCACAGCTTGGTGGATTCTTCGTCCTCGCTACAGACGCCGTAGTTGCCGATGTGCGGCTGGGTGAACAGCACCATCTGACCGCGGTAGGAAGGATCCGTCAGGATCTCCTGGTAGCCGGTCATCGACGTGTTGAAGATCAGTTCACCAAAACCATCTGCTTCTGAACCAAAGCCACGGCCAACCAACACCGTGCCGTCCTCAAGAACGAGACGTGCGGGCGGGCGAGGGGATCGGGCGGTCTTGGTCAAGGTCTTGGGCTCCCGATGGAGGCAGCTTGGTTGATTTGGGAAGCTAGGTAGCCGGCGCCGAAACCGTTGTCAATGTTGACGACGCCGATGCCGGCTGCGCAACTGTTGAGCATCGTCAGCAGGGCGGACAGGCCAGCGAACGACGCACCGTAGCCGACGCTGGTCGGAACTGCGATTACTGGTTTATCCACAAGTCCGGCGATCACGGACGGCAGGGCGCCTTCCATCCCCGCAACGGCCACGATGACGTTCGCAGTGCGTATTTTGGGCATGCGTTCGAGCAATCGGTGCAGGCCGGCGACGCCTATATCGGTGAACTCGCTGACCCGATTGCCGGCGATGCGGAGGGTCGTAGCGGCCTCGGCGGCAACCGGGAGGTCCGAGGTGCCGGCGCAGATTACCGCGGCATGGCCGGTTTTCGCCAGTTCGGCGAGTGGCTGGCCTGCGGGGGTGACCGTCAGGCAGCGGGCACGTTCGTGATACTTGGCCCGAGGGATTGTCTGCTGCACGGCCGCAGCGTGTTCGGCGCTGGCGCGGGTCAGCAGAACCCGGTCCGACCGGGTCAGGATTTCGGTCGCGATGGCGGCGGTGTCGCTCGCCGTTTTGCCCTGGCAGAAGACAACCTCGGGAAAGCCGCAACGGCGGCTGCGGTCGTGGTCGATGGTCGCGAAGTCCAGTTTGGCTGCGGCCGATTCGGTGGTGCCGGCGACTTGCAGTGCCTGCAGCGCGTCATCGATGGAGCGTTCGCCGCTCTGCACTTTGGCGAGCAGGTCTCGAAGTTGCTGCTCGTGGCTCACGTAGTCGTCGCTCACTTGTTGACCGGGCGCTTCTTGCGCTGCCGCATTTTGATCTTGCCGCCGGACTGCGCGGTGGCGACTGCATCGATGTCGATCGGCGAAGTCTTACCTTGGCGGAACAGGATCGAGCCGAGGCCGGCGATCATCGCACCGTTGTCGGCGCACAGGTCGAGTGGTGGCAATACGAGGTGCAGCTGGTTGAGCACGGGGTCCTGTGCGATGCGTTCACGCAGGCGTGCGTTCTTGGCGACGCCGCCGCCGATGCATAGCGAACGCATTTCGTGCCGTTCGGCCGCGCGTCGCAGCTTTTGGATCAGCACGTCGACGATCGCTTCCTGATACGAAGCCGCGAGATCCTTCAGTTGTTGTCCACTCGGCGGCTCTTCGGGCTTTGGTTTGCCCGGTGGTTGCACTGTGTAGAGCAGCGCCGTCTTCATGCCGGAGAACGAGAAGTCGAGCGAATCCTTGTCGAGCATCGTGCGAGGCAATTTGAATGCCTTGCGATCGCCGTCCTTGCCTTCATCCTCAATAGCCGGGCCTCCTGGATACGTGAGACCGAGCAGTGACGCACCCTTGTCGAGTGCTTCGCCGGCTGCGTCATCGCGCGTGGTGCCGAGTCGTTCGCTCTTGCCAGGTTCGTTCAACTTGTAGAGCGCCGTGTGGCCGCCGGATGCAACTAAGCACAGGGCTGGCAACGGCATGGTTGGGTCAGTGAGCAACCCAGTGTGCACGTGTGCCTGCACGTGGTCGACGCCGACGAGCGGTCGGTTAAAGCGCCATGCAAGCGCCTTTGCCGCAGCCATGCCGACCAGCAGGCACCCGACCATTCCCGGTCGATGCGTCACCGCGATTGCCGTCAGGTCGCTGGGCGTGAGTTTCGCATCGCTCAGCGCTTGGCTGACGATCGGCAGGATCCGTTCGGTATGCGAGCGACTAGCAATCTCCGGGACAACCCCGCGAAACCGCTGATGCAAACTGATCTGCGAATGCACGACGTTCGAAAGCACTTCGTGCCCATTGCGAACCACCGCCGCCGCCGTCTCATCGCATGACGTCTCAATGCCTAGAATCAGTTCCACCCGTTCAGCATGCCGTCAGGCGAGGATTTGGTGCACTACTTTGGCGGGTTCGACGCCGGTTAGGCGCTGCTCGAGACCTTGGTGGGGGAAGGTCAGGCGTTCGTGGTCGAGGCCTAGTAGGTGCAGGATGGTGGCGTTGAGGTCGCGGATGTGCACGCCGCCGTCGAGGATGTTCCAGCCGTATTCGTCGGTGTTGCCGTGTTCGAAACCAGCTTTGACGCCACCGCCAGCGAGCCAGGTGGTGAAGCATCGGCCGTGGTGGTCGCGACCGCTGCCGGGGGCGCCGATACGGCCTTGGCTATAGATCGTGCGGCCGAACTCGCCGCCCCAGATGACCAGCGTGTCGTCGAGAAGACCGCGGCGCTTTAGATCGATGATCAGCGCGGCAGATGCTTGGTCGGTGTCGCGGCTTTGCGCGCGCAGTTCTTTGACGAGGTTGAGGTGTTGGTCCCAACCGCGATGAAACAGTTGCATGAACCGCACCCCGCGTTCGGCCATGCGGCGGGCGAGCAGGCAGTTGGCGGCGAAGGTGCCGGGGATGCGCGCATCCTGACCGTAGAGTTCAAATGTGCTCTCTGGTTCGTCCGAGAGGTCGGTCAGGTCTGGTACTGACGTCTGCATGCGGAACGCCATTTCATACTGCGCGATGCGGGTCGCGGCTTCGGGGTCGCCGGTGGTCTCGGCGCGCATTTCGTTAAGGTGCGCGAGGTCGTCGAGCATGTTGCGTCGGGACTGCGCATCGATACCGTCCGGATTGGCGAGGTAGAGAACTGGGTTCTTGCCGGGCCGCAGTTGCACTCCCTGGTGGTTGCTTGGTAGGAAACCGCTGCCCCATAAGCGCGAGAATAGTGGCTGGCCCGGGTTCTTGCCGGTGCCTTGCGACAGCATCACAACGTAGCTCGGTAGGTCGCGGTTCTCGCTGCCGAGGCCATAGCTCAGCCATGAACCGAGGCTAGCCTTGCCAGGTTGTTGGTCGCCCGTGTTGATGAACGTGATGCCGGGGTCGTGGTTGATCGCCTCGGTGTGCATGCCTTTGAGCATGCAGAGGTCATCAGTTACGCCGGCGGTGTGTGGCATCAGTTCGCTGACCCACATGCCGCTCTTGCCATGCCGCGCGAACTCGAACGGTGGTGCGACGACGGGAAACGTCGTCTGGCCGGCAGTCATGCCGGTGACACGTTGGTTGCCGCGAACTGAGGCCGGTAATTCGGTGCCGTGCAGTTGGCGGTAGCCGGGTTTGTAATCGAACAGGTCGATCTGCGACGGACCACCCGATTGGAATAGGTAGATGACGCGCTTTGCCGTTGGCGCGAAGTGCGGCCCGCGGTCGGTTGAGGCACCGCCTGCTGAGTTGATGATTGGGGATTTGTCGTTGTCGAGCGACGCGAGTGCCGCTGCGCCAACACCGCCTGCCATCCGGCCAAGGAACGTGCGCCGCGTTAGGGCCTGCAGGAACTCGTGATCGGGTCGCATCGATTAGCCCTTGGTGACCGTTTCACTGAGGTTGAGGAGCACGCTGGCGACCATGGTCCACGCGGCGTGTTCGGCAGCGTCTAGGTCCTCGTCGCGAGGCGATTCGCCGATTGCGATCAGCTTGTTGGCGGCTTCGTGGTCGACTGCGAAGCGCTTGTATTCGCGCGTGAACGTTGCCATCAGTACGTCGCGCTCCTTAGCGGTTGGCTTGCGGCTGGTCGCGAGTTCGAAGCCAAAGTCGATACGCGTCGCGAGGTAGTTGCCGCCTTCCTTCAACATGCGTTGTGCCATGTGGCGTGCGGCTTCGACGAAGCCCGTTTCGTTGAGCAGAACCAGTGCTTGCAGTGGTGTGTTCGTGCGTCCGCGCCGTGGCGTGCACAGTTCGCGGCTTGGGGCATCGAATGCGAGCATCGTCGGCGGCGGCACCGTTCGTTTCCAAATCGTGTAGAGGCTGCGGCGGTAGAGTTTGTCGCCACTGTCTTGCACGTAGACCTGTTCGGTTGCGGGCGTGCTGCCGAAGTGGCTCATCTCACGCCACAGACCATCTGGTTGATACGGGCGAACGCTTGGACCGCCCAGTTTGGTGTCGAGTAGGCCGCTGACGGCGAGTGCTTGATCCCGGATCAACTCGGCTGCGAGTCGAAACGACGGGCCGCGCGCAAGCAGTCGGTTTTCGGGATCCTTCGCGAGCAACTTCGCCGATGCGTGGGATGCCTGGCGGTAGGTGTCAGATGTGACCATGCGGCGCAGTAGTGCCTTTTGATCCCATCCCGATTGCAGGAACTCGGCCGTTAGCCAGTCGAGCAGTTCGGGGTGGCTCGGCCGTTCGCCTTGGGTGCCAAAGTCGCCACTGGATTTGACGAGTCCGGTGCCGAACAGCATCTGCCATAGGCCATTGACGGCGACGCGCGCGGTCAAGGGGTGCTTGGGGTCGACGAGCCAAAGAGCTAGGCCCAAACGGTTTTGTGGGGCGCCGTCGGGAAGTGGCGGCAAGAACTCGGGGGTGCCGGCGGTGACGCGATCGCCGCGCACGTCATAGCGGCCGCGAACCAACACGAACGTGTCGCGCGGCATCGCCTGTTCTTCCATGACCATCGCAGTGGTGCGCGGTTTTGCGTTGATGGCGGCTATCCCGATGTTGGCTTCAGCGATCGCTGCGCGCACCGGTGCGAGTTTGACCACCGTCGAACGGAAGTAGCGCCGCAGGGCATCGTGCTCAGGTTCGCTGCGGTCGGCCTGACTGCGTTGCAACGCAGTGATGACTTCGGCGGGCAGGCCGCTGCGCAGCATCTTGAAGTAGACACCACCGGGACCGCCGTCATTGATGATCTTGACGAGCAGTTGGTTCTCGCCGATTTGCAGCGGCAAGGTGATCTGTTCCTGGTCTGCGGCAACCCCGCGGCGCACGTTCTGGTCGACGACCAAGGCACCATTGTGCCAAACGCGGATCGCATCATCGCTGCCGAGCGACAGGTCGACCGAAGTCGCCTCCGTCGTCGTGATCGTGCGGTGCAGGTAATAAGCCGAACGTTGCGCTGGCAGCGCGTGGGGCGTGCCATCGACGAGGTCTTCGCGAAGTTGCCACAGTGGTTTGCCTGCCGCATCTTGCGCGTCGAGGTCGAGCGATGCCTCGGGACCGAAGTCGGTCGTGAATGCTTGGTTGGCGGTTGCGGCAGTGTTTGGCCCCATTACGCGCCATGGACCGAGGACCGGTTCGGCGTGGTCGAGAGTCGCTTGTTCTTGCTCCCACGTGCGCTGTGCCGCGGCCAGTTCGTTGTCGGGGCTCAGTAGTTGTGATTCAAGCTCGGCGATCTCATCGCGAAGTCGCAGCAAGGCGGCCTTCTGATCGTCGTCGTAGATCGGCACGAACGGCACGGAGTTGACGCCGCCGTTACCGTCATTGCCCTTGTCGGTGATCGTGTTGAAATAGGCAAAGAACCGGTAGTAGTCGTGCTGCGAGATTGGGTCGTACTTGTGGTCGTGGCACTGTGCGCAGCCAACTGTCAGGCCCATCCATGTGACCGCCGTCGTCGTGACGCGATCAGCAACGTAGGCGACGCGGCACTCCTCGAGGATCGTGCCGCCCTCGTGCGTGTTCATGTGGTTGCGGTTGAAGCCAGATGCAATGAGTTGGCTCTCGGTCGCATCCGGTAGCAAGTCGCCGGCGATCTGCTCGATCGTGAACTGATCGAACGGCATGTTGTCGTTGTAGGCGGCAATCACCCAATCGCGCCAAGCCCACATGTGGCGACCGCCATCGATCGAATAGCCGTTGGTGTCGGCGTAGCGCGCCAAGTCCAACCAACGCAGTGCCATGCGCTCACCGAATTGCGGTCGGCTGAGCAGTTCGTCGACCAGCAACTCGTAGGCAGTGGCGCGTTCGTCGGCAGCAAACGCCGCGACTTCGGTTGGCGTGGGGGGCAAGCCGGTCAGGTCGAGCGACAACCGGCGAATCAGAGTGCGGCGGTCGGCGGTTGGTGACCTCGCGAGGCCTTCGCGCGCGAGTCGACTTCTGATGAATGCGTCGATGGCCGAACGCGTTTGGTCACCCTCAGGTGTCGGAATCGCTGGACGCTTTGCGGTGGCAAACGACCAGTGCGTTTCTTGTGCCAAGGCGCTCGCAGCCACCGCCACGCAGATCGCGGTGTTGGTTGCAATCCGTCGCAGCAAGGCGCTAAGCATGCAAGCAATCTACTGCTATGGCATCCGATACCCAATGCCCGTTGCGAGCCAATGCCGACTGCGAGCAGGTTCGCTATCGTCCGGTCTAGAGGTTCGCCGGGTTGCGTGGCCACTTCAGCACGAACATGTTGAGGCGCCTGCTAACGGGGTATGCCGTGGCTGGAATGCCGAATGCGTTGGCAGGCTTTCCCTTGACCGTGCCATCGAGGGCTCCGCACACCGCATTGTGCAGGTCCGTAAGGTCCGAATATCCTAGCGTTGCTGTCTTGCGGCCGCGGCCGTTGTGCGCCGGGTAGATAGTGACGTTCTTGGGCATGCGCTCGATCAACATGGTGAGCGTGCTGCGGTATTTTTCTAGCGACTCGACGAATAAGCCGCCGGGATACAGAAAATCGCCGGTGAACAGTGCCGGCATCGCCGCGTCGTAGAGCATCACCGACGTCTTGGTATGGCCCGGCGTTAGCATGACCTCAACCATGCGGCCGCCAAGGTCTATCTGTTCGCCCGGTTGCAGCCAGCGTGTGACGCGAATCGTCTGCAGTGGATCCTTATCGAGCCAGCCAAGGTGTTCGGTCGAATTGGGGGAAAACACGCCATCGACTGTTCGTTTGCGTAGGTCCTCGGCGTCGATCAAGGCGATGTCGGAGAACTCGCCGAGGCCACCAACGTGGTCAAAGTGCAGGTGCGATGGAATGACTGTTACCGGCAGGTCGGTCAGGGCAGCGATTACGGGCGCGATCTTGTGCTTGCCCGGACCTGAATCCAGCAGCAGAGCACGGTTGGAACCTTCGAGCAGATATTCGATGTTGGCTTGGTAGTAGCTGACTTCGATGATCGCCGCCGTCGACGACGGCAATACTTCGATCACGCGATGCTGGTCGAACGCGCGGGGTGCAAGTTCTGTGGTCGGCAGGCGCTTGCCGGCAATGGGCGTTGCGCAAGCGCCGCTCAACAGGCCGGCCGAGAGCAGGGCGAGAGCGTGAGGGCCGAAGGCAAGCATCGGTGTATTGTAGCTGCTGCGTCGGCGAGAAGGGTGGCGAGTGTGAATGCTACGGCACCTGTTCTATCAACTACGGTGCGCGGCGCTTGCTAGTGCCGCGAGTGGCCGGAAGGGATGTCGTTGCTGGCGTCTTTGTCGCGTACGGATTGGCGCGCTGTGTACGTGTAGTCTTGCTTGCCAACGCTAGCTGCAGCGCACGTCATCGATGTGCTTGGCTTCGGTCGCGACCATCAGCAGACGGTCGAAACCGAGCGCGACGCCGGCACATGCAGGGAAGCCGTTCTGTAGTGACGCGATCAGTAGTTCGTCGATCGGCAGTGGTGAGCGGCCACTCGCTTCGCGGTCTCGGTTGGCTTGTTCGAACCGGAGGCGTTGTTCCTCGGCGTCGGCCAGTTCGTGATAACCGTTGACGAGTTCTAGTCCGTCGATATAGAGCTCAAAGCGCTGCGCCACTGCGTGGCCTTCGTCGGACGTGTGGACCTGCGCAAGCGCTGCTTGTGACGCCGGGTATTCGTGCACGAACGTCGGCACGGGCGTTCCGAGTGTTGGTTCGATGTAGCTGACGAGCAACAGGTCGAGCGCGTCATCGAGTGAGCCTTGCTCGAAGTTTGGTGGCGTCGGCACGTCAAGGCGTTCGCAGGTTGCGCGTAGTTCGGGGAGAGACGTCGCGAACGGGTCGATGCCGGCGCCTTCGATGAAGACCTCGCGGTAGGTTCGCCGCGTGAAGGTTGATTTGGCGACTCGTGGCACCAGCGTCTGCACCAGGGCTTCGACCTCGGCCATCAGTTCGTGGTGGTCAAAGCCGGGGCGATACCACTCGAGCATGGTGAACTCGGTCGCGTGGCGGCGCCCTTGTTCGCCATCGCGAAAGGCGTGCGCGAACTGGTAGATCGGGCCCGACCCAGCCGCGAGTAGGCGCTTCATCGGGCCTTCGGGCGACGTCAGCAAATGGCGCGGCAATGGCGCACCGGATCCCGATCGCACCTGGCACGGGATAGGGTCAATGTGCGATTCGACCACGAGGCCGTCGCCAAGGATTGGTGTGTCGACTTCCAGCACGGCGCGCGCCGCGAAGAACTCGCGGGCGCTACTGAGCAGGCGCGCCCGTGCTCGCAGCATCGCCATGCCTGGGATGGCATCGTCGGGGATGGCATCGTCGGGGATGGTATCGCCGGGCACGGTGTTATCGGGAGCGGTATCGCCGGGGGCGGTGCCGCTGCGGGCTACGACTTGGTTACGCGCTCGACATACTCACCGGTGCGCGTGTCGATGCGCACGGTGTCGTCAAGATTGATGAACACTGGCACCATCAGTTCGGCACCCGTCGAAACCGTTGCCGGCTTCTGCACGTTGCCGGTCGAGTTGCCCTTGGCGCCCGGTTCGGTGTAGGTGACTTTGAGGTCGACGTGGTTTGGCGGCGAGCAGGTGATCGGACTACCGTTGTAGAAGACGATTTCGCACTGCATCTCTTCGACCAACCACTTGCCGGAATCCCCGACTTGCGCCGGCGTCAGTTCGAACTGCTCGAAGCTCTCGCCGTCCATGAAGTGGTAGTTGATGCCGTCCTTGTAGAGGAACTGCATCTCCTTGTCTTCGACGTCGGCGCCGTCGATCGAGTCACCGCTGCGGTAACTCTTGTCGAGCACCCGGCCGCTGATCATGTTCTTGACCTTGATGCGGTAAACGGCCTGGCCCTTGCCGGGTTTCATGAAGTCGAGGTCGACGATCAGGTAGGGCTCGCCGTCGAGTTGGACCTTCAGACCTTTCTTGAAATCACTTGTGCCGTATGACGCCATCGATGCCGCTTACTTAGTGTTCGTGACGCGCGCTCAGTGGCGCGCAAATACGATCCCGCTCCTTGTGAACGGAATACTCATGCGAATCATCTAGCTGTACGGCACGATCTTCGCCAGTGGAACGCAGAATCAGTGTGCAAGAGAATGCGATTGAGGCCCCGGCTGCGGGCCCGATCGGGAGCAGTTGGCGGGATCAATTGCGGCAGGCGGTGCGGGATCCTGACGATCTGATCGATTTGCTCGAATTGCCCGAGGAGCTGCGCTCTGGGGCTCGAATGGCCGCTGAGATGTTCCCGTTAGTGGTGCCGCAGGCCTTCTTGTCGCGAATTCGCCGGGGTGACCCTGACGACCCGTTGCTCAGGCAGGTTCTGCCGATCGACGCGGAGACCGGGCCGGCTCCTGCGGGGTTCTCGTCCGACCCCGTCGGCGAAGAGGGCGCCAGCAAGGCCGCGGGCATGCTGCAGAAATACCACGGCCGGGCGCTGCTGATCGTGGCCGGGGTCTGCGCTGTGGCGTGTCGCTACTGTTTCCGCCGGGACTATCCCTACGACGAAACTCCGTCGGGTCTCGCCGAGTGGCAGCCGGCGCTTAAGGTCATCGCGGAGAGCCCTGACATCGAAGAAATCATTCTGTCCGGTGGCGACCCGTTGATGCGAAGCGACGAGTGGCTGGCCGAGTTGGTCGCCCAACTCGAGGCCATTCCGCACGTTCGCCGGCTGCGTATTCACACGCGGTTGCCGATCGTGATTCCGGATCGGGTCACTGACGGTCTGTTGACGTTGCTTTCGACGACTCGGTTTGCGCCGACTGTTGTTGTGCATGCGAACCATCCCGCTGAGATCGATGAAGCCTGTGGCGCGGCGTTGTTGCGGCTCGTCAAAGCTGGCGTGCCGGTGCTCAACCAGTGCGTGTTGTTGCGCGGCGTCAACGATGACGTCTCGGCACTTGCAGACTTGTCGCGCGCGTTGCTCGATGTGCGTGTAATGCCGTACTACATGAGCCAGCTTGATCCGGTCGCAGGTGCCGCGCACTTCGAAGTTTCGAAAGAGCGTGGCCTCGAAATCATCGCCGAGTTGCGTAAGCAGTTGCCGGGATTTGGTGTGCCGCGCTACGTGCAAGAAGTCATCGGCGCCGCCCACAAAGTCGAAGTGCAGAGCGGTTGTTCCTAGTGTGATGACATCAGAGCTTCGCCCGATCACCAGCAAGCTTGGCGCGACGCCGCGGCTCAACGCGCTTGCGTCGTATGTGCCGAAGGCGACGCGCGTGTTTGTCGATGTCGGCACGAACCACGCGATCCTGCCGATCCTGGTGGCGCGACGTACGCACGCTAAGCTCAGTATTGGCATTGATCGCTCTCTGCAAGCACTGCAGGAAGCGGAGCGACGGGTGCGACGAAGTCACTGTGCGCGGCGCATTGAGTTGCGCTCGGGTGATGGCCTGGCCGGTCTGGCCCCCAACGAGATCGAAGTCATCTGCCTCGCAGGCTTGGCCCCGATCAATATGGTCAAGATCCTCACCGTTGGCTTGGCTGTCATGCACGGGCATGCCGTGCGCTTGCTGCTGCACCCGTTAGGTGGCAGCGAGCAACCGCGCGCATTCTTGGCAGCGAACGGGTTCGAGTTAGTCACCGATACCACGGTGATGAGCCGTGGTCGGGAGTGCACCTTGCTGGTAGCTGATAGGCCTGCGTAGGTGGCGGCGACGACGGCGGCTACTAGCCTGTGGCGATGAACTACGGCGCGTTTGCTGCCTTTGCCTTCTTTGCCGTGGTCTGTGCGCGGGCGTCGAATAGCTGACTGTAATGCTTGGGAGTTGGCTCTACCGTGCGTGCCGTCGGCTTGGGTTCGTTACATTTCGTCTCGAGAAGAGTCGGGACCGGAGTGGACGCGCTGGCCGCAGTGCCTGAAAACTCCTGCATGTCCGAACTTCAGAGAATTGTGACGCACCCAGGTGGAGCGCACAAAGATGACCTGCTTGCCTGCTGTGTGCTGATTGCCAAGTATGGCTGCCCGATTGTGCGCCGTGATCCGACCGACGAAGAGTTGGCGGATGCTTCGATTGCGATTGTTGATATCGGTGGATCGCACGATCCCGCGCTGCAGAACTTCGACCACCATCACTTCCCGCGCGAGCATCCGCCGACGTGTTCGCTGAGTTTGGTGCTAGATGCATTGGGCCTCTACGAAGACGCGATGAAGTTCTGTGACTGGTTAGAGCCCGCGGAGTGGTTTGATTCGCGCGGTCCGAACAAGACGGCGGAGTGGTTGGGCGTGCCGCGGCGCGCGGTGTCGCAGTTGAACTCACCGGTCGACATGACTCTGTTGCGTCGCTTCGCGGGACAGCCAGAACATGCCGCTGGCGAGACGCTGTATGAGTACATGCGGTTCGTCGGTCAGGACCTGATCGACTATCTGCGCGACGTCCGTGTCGGCATTGAGCAGGTGACGAAGGTCAGCGAACGGTGGTCCGTTGCCGTCGGTGACGACGTCATCGAGACCGTGTTCTTGCCGCGCAACGATGAGATGCCTAACGAGCCGTCGGGCAGCGTTTTCCGCTTCATTCGTGCCACCGGCATCGAAGCTGAGATCGGTGCGACTGTCTATCCCGACCGTCGCGGCGAAGGTTATGGCATCAGTCGTTACGAGGACGATCCGCGCCTCGATTTCTCCCAACTCGACGTCGAGCCGGACGTTCGTTTTGCCCACAAGAGTGGCTTCATGTGCAAGACTACGGCGACCGACCCGGAACGCCTCAAAGAGCTGATCAAGGCCGCGGTCAAGCGTTAGGCACCTGACGAGCGGTCGCCGCTACTAACCGTCGATTTGCTTTTGAAGTGCCACGACGGCGGCGGCGAATTGCGGGTCCTTGTCGGCTTGCGGAGGTTGCTCGACGGCGAACCCGTAGCGCTTCGCGATGGCCGCATATTCATCGCGGAACTGCTTGGGCGGTTCGAGCGAGTTGCGCAGGACGCCGTAGATGTATTGCTGCTGCTCGCTCGTCACATCGATCTTGATGTCGGGCAGGATGCCACCCTCGTCCTTGTCGGCCGAAGTGACCTTGGTCGCCTGGTTGCGCTCGATGTTGCGGCCGTTCGGCGTGCGGTAGCTACCGGTCGTCAGCTTCAATTTGAACTTGCGGTTATCCCAACTGTAAATCGTGTTGACGTAGCCCTTGCCGTGCGTGCGCTTGCCGACGATGACGGCGCGCCCGTGATCTTGGAGGGCCCCCGAAAGCACTTCGCTGGCGCTGGCCGAGTTCTCGTTGACTAGTACGACGAGCGGCAGATCGGGCCAGAAGCACTTGGATGACTCTGTGCGGTAGACAATGTCATCGCCGCTGCGCCGCTTCTGCGTGGCGATGATGCCGGAGGGCAAGAACGCGCGGCAGATGTCGAGGCATTGGTCGAGGCTGCCGCCGCCGTCGTGGCGCAGATCCAGGATCAGGCCGCGCAGCGTACCTTGCTGTTCGAGGGATTTGATGGCCGCGATGACCTGCGGTCCGGACGTTGGATGGAAGCTGGTCAGGTGCAGGTAGCCGATGCCCTTGTCGCGATCGATGAAGTGGGTCCACTTGACGCACGGCCTTTGCACGCTGCCGCGCGACACCTCGAGTTCGATCGGCTTGCCGTCGCGATCGATGCTCAGGGTCACCGTCGTGTTGACGGGGCCGCGCACCAGGTTGACGACGTTTCGGCGGTTTTCTGCTGCCGCGAGTTGGGTGCCATCGACGGCCACGACCCGATCGCCAGGTAGCAGGCCGGCCTTTTCGGCGGGGCTGCCCGGAAACGGGTAGTGGATGACGACTGCGTCATCGTGGGTGACCATCTTGGCGCCGATGCCCTGGTAGTTACCGGTGCTGTGCTCGTCGTAGGTCGCAACTTCGGCGGGCGGGATATAGCGACTGTATTGGTCGAGGCCGTCGACCATGCCGATGATGGCCCGTTCGAGCAGTTCGTTCTCATCGGGCGGCTCGATGTGCGAATCGAGCACCTCCTGGTAGACGATCTCGAGCGCCGATTGCTGCGGTTCCGGCAAAATGTTGGACCTCACGCCACCCAGGTAGGAACCCAGAACGAAAGCTGTGAGGATCAACGCCCAGTTGAGTATCAGGAACCACAATGGCAGCCGCGGTTGCTGTTGCATCTCAACAGCGTATGGTGAAAGCCAATGGCGCGCATTCTCGTCGTGGACGACACGCCGCAGAACTTGAAGCTCATTGAGCTGTATCTGCGGGGAACGGAGTTTGAAGTTGTGTCGGTGACCAGTGGTTACGACGCGATTGAACAATCCATGCAGCGATCGTTCGATCTGATCCTGCTCGATGTCGTAATGCCGGGTATCGATGGCTTTGAAGTCTGCCGTCGCCTCAAGAACGACCCGCGTACGGCGTTTGTGCCGGTCATTTTCCTGACTGGTCGCATGGGCGACGAGTCGGACAAATTGGCTGCGTACCAACTCGGTGCCGTTGACTACATCCAGAAGCCGGTCAATCGCGAGGAGCTAGTTGCTCGGATCCGAGTCATGTTGCGGCTCGAGGATGCACGTTCTCGCCTGGACCGAGAGAATGCCGCGTTGCGCGGTCAGTTGACGCGGTCTGAGCAGCAACTGGCAGAACTCGTTGTCGCGTTTGAGGGCCTGAAGAATCTCAGTCAAGAACGGGCTGCCGACCCGGCGCCGTTGGTCTTGACGCTCTCCTCAGATTTGGTCATAAAATCATTTGACCAAGATGTTTGCGGATCCTTGGGTCAGCTTTCGGTCGGCGCCGCACTGGCGACTGTGGGGGAGGTGGCTGCTCGTGTTGTTGAGATCATCGAAAGTGGCTTGGCAAGTGCACCTTTGCCGCTGGTTGACGACGCTGGCGATGAGCGCGAACTTCTGCTGGTGATTCGTCGCATGGAGAGTGGCGACGTATTGCTGCTACTGCGGGATGTGACAGGTGAGCGTCGTGTCGAACGCGGCATCTCCGATCGCGCGCTGCTAGATATGCTGCCGGAGTCGACCGAGGAACCGGCCGAATCTGCCTACCGGATGACGGACTTCATGGGCAATTCCCCGTCGATTTCGGTGATAACCGGCAACGTCGCGCGACTGCGCGAGAAGCGCTCGACGGTGCTGATCTACGGCGAGAGTGGCACTGGCAAAGAGTTGGTTTCGCGTGCGCTGCACTTTGACGGTCGTTACCGCAACGCGCCGTTCATCCCGTTGCACTGCGGCGCTATCGCGCCGGAACTGATCGAGAGTGAGTTGTTTGGCCACGAGAAGGGCTCGTTTACCGGTGCCCAGTCGGCCCACGAAGGTCTGTTCCGGGCGGCGGATGGCGGCACGATCTTCCTCGACGAGATCGCAGAGACGTCGCCTAGCGTGCAGGTCAAGCTTTTGCGAGTCTTGCAGCGTGGTGAGATTCGGCCAGTTGGTGCCAACCAGCCACGTATCGTTGATGTTCGCATCATTGCTGCGACTAACCGCGATTTGCTCGAACTGGTGCGCGAAGGCAAGTTTCGCGAAGACCTCTACTATCGACTCGAAGTCGTCACGCTGCAGTTGCCGCCATTGCGGGAGCGCATCGACGACCTGCAATTGCTCGCCGAGCACTTCCTGCACGTTGGTAACCGTCGCCATGAACGCACCGAGGCCCCTGTGCGTGGCTTCTCGAAGGGGGCGATGAATCGCATGATGGCGTATTCGTGGCCCGGCAACGTGCGCGAGTTGGAGAACGTGATCGAGGGTGCCTTTGCCCTCGATGTCGGGGACATCGTGCACGAAAGCGATCTGCCCGAGCGCGTTCTTAAGGGGTCGCTAGGTTTGCGTCCGAGTCCGGTGCAGCGATCGGGTTCGTTGTCGTCGCCGTCGCTTGCGCAGCCTGGCGAGCAGACCGTCAACATTCGCGGCCGTCGCGAGGCGGTCGAGCGTGACGCGATCCTCGATGCGATACGTGACACGAATGGTGATAAGGGGGCGGCGGCGCAGCGACTTGGCATGGCGCGCAGCACGTTCTATCGCCGGCTCAAAGAACTCGGCATATGAGCGGCGATGCCGCCCTGGCCGCGGCGCCCTGGCCGCTAGAACGTGACCGTGAAGCCGAGTTGGAAGCCGTCGATGGTCATCTCGTTGTCGTAGCGGAAGCCATTGGCGTCGCCGCTCGCCGAGATCGTGCTGTAGCGCAAGCCAGCAAAGAAACTGATGTCGCGTTGCGGTAGTCGGTAGCTCAGGCGCGCTTCGATATCCTGCGAGAAGTCTTCCACGTCGCCGGAGAGCACGAACTCTTCGGGGGCGACTGCGTAGTCGAGGTCGAATGCGAACTGCTTCCACGTGGCCCGCGCACGGGCGGCTAAGTAGACGACGTCGCCGGTGATGGTCAGGTCTTGGGCTCTCGTGCCCGGGATATCTTGGCGCCCCTGCAGCGTCATCGAGCGGGTCGCGAAGATGCCGCCGCCGGCGAATTGCAGCCGCAGTTCTTCGTCCCGGTATTCGGTCCGAATGTCGGCGAACGGTTCGAGGTAGCCGAGGCGTACTTCGTCCATCTCGGCATACACGCTGACCATGTCGCCTTGCAGCAGGCTACCCCAGTCGTGCGCTAGCTCGCCCTTCCGTGAGGTGTCCATGTCGAGTCGGTAATATTCGGCGCGGATGCCGCCAAAGCCGTCGCCGATGTCGGCGCGCAAGCCGACATCTTCGCGATGCCGGTCTTGGCCGAACGATCGCAGTTTCTGCTGTGGGTTGTCGACGGTTACGCCCTCCGACTCCGACTGCATCTTGGTCGTGCCACCCAGTTGGTAGAGCGCGAGATAGGGCGATACGTAAAGCGCCGGATCAGCCAGCACGGTGGACGTGCAGCTTGAGAAGAGCGTGGCCGCGAGAAGCACGACGAGTGTCCGCATGACGGCAGCGTAGGTCGCCTTCGACCTCCACGCCAGCTTCTGGCGTTGGGGCGACGGTTTCCTACGCTAGTTACAATGTCCGATGCCTTTCTCGAGCGCGACTTCTTGGCCTACGAGCGCCACCGCCAAGATGATCCGGAGTTCAACGCCCTACGCCTCAGCGTGCGCCGCAAGCTCAAGGGTATGGCCGATCGGGTTCAAAAGTCGGCGAAGCCGCTAGGTGTCGATCTGAGTGCGCAGGCCGGTCTGCACCACCCGTACACGTTTAACGCTTACCGCGTAAAGGAGCAGCGGGCGTATCTTTGCCGCGGTACCAAGGAGCGGAAGAAGCTCGCGTCGTTCTTTGGCGAAGCTCTCGGTAAGGATGCGGAAACGCACTACATCCAGACCGTTCTAGAGGTGTGTCTCGATGACGAGATTGTTGAGGCCGCGCTGCGTATTCATCCGCAGGCGTGGTGGGACGGCGAGAACTTGAAGAAGAAGTTGCTCAACGACTCCGACGAGATGGAGTCGTTTTGCCAGATGCTCAAAGCGCTACCGCCGGGCTTCAACCTGAAGTTGCACGACTGGCGTGCCGATCACTGGTGCGCGTCACTCAAGCCGAGCGGCGTCAAGGAACTGCTGAAGCACTACACGCCTGGCGAGCACTGGCTGCACGTGCAGCGGCAACTGCCGAAGGAAGACGCGTTGGAGCTGGGGACCGAAGCGGAGTCGTGGGTGAGCAGTTCGCTGCTGTCGCTATTGCCGGTCTACAAGTCGATTTTGTGGACGCCGTAGCGCGCTCGAACTTCGGGTTCTCATCGCGCGGCTTCTTGGCGGGCTACTTCGAAGGGTAGTTCTTTTTGACCCACGCCTTCCATTTGTCGTCGAACGACAAGAACGACAGGTTGTAGGCCTTCTTCAGCCCTTCGCGCGTGGCGCCGACCAGGTCCTTCTCATCGATTGCCCAGGCTTCGTCTACGCGGCCCTTCACCGTGAATAGGAACGTCTGCCACTTTTCGGGGCCCATCGAGATTAGGTAGTCGATGCGCGAGTAGATCGCGACGTGGTCGTTGAACGTCAGGTTGCCGAAGTCACGCCATTTGGCAACCAGAGGGAACGCTGCGAACTTCTTGTTGCCGCTGATCAGCGCCTTTGCATACGGCTTCCAATTGTCGACGCGTTTCATGTCCGCAACCGAGCCTTCGTTCTGGTCGAAGCTTGGCCACCTGCCGTCGATGCGCCGTGAGTTCCAGTGGCCGAAGCCTTCGCGGATCCACACCGGTAGGTTGTAGGAGTAGTAGCGAAAGCCATCGAGCAGGTTCTGGCTGACGTTGAACGCGAGTGCGCAGTGCAGTGCAGTGTCGTGCTTGAGCGGGAACTCGTTGGACTCGGTCGGGCACGTGAACAGGATTGAACTGCTGTCCGTGAAGTGCCAGCGCTGCGCAGAGAAGGTCGGCCGGCCGAGAAACTTCTCCATGTACTGGCGGTAAGGGCCTCCCTTCTCGATTACCAGCACGAGGAACTTGTCCCTCATGCCCATATACGGGCCATAGCCCATGTAGGTCTTGTTGGGGCCTGGGATGACCTTGCTGGGGTCCGTTGGAAAATCTTCGTCGGCAACGCCGAACAGCTTCTGCGTTTCCGAGTACAGATTCTCAAGGCGTTGCGCGGTCAAGTGTGCGCGCATCCAGCCGTTGAGCTTGCGTGACTTTGGCTTGATCTTGGGGAGCTTCTGTTTGAGCTCAGTCAGTTCGGCGCGCACCTTCTTTCGGGTCGCGGATTCTTGCGGTACAGACCAGATCGGTAACTCAATGCCGATGCGGAAGTGCGCCGTCTCCATCCAGATGATGTTGGTGAACGGTAGCGTCTTTTGGATGTCGGTCGACGTCACCGGGTTTCCGGCCAGGTCGCCGAATTGAAACGGGCCGTAGTTGAGGATGCCCGCCTTGGCCATCGCCTTCGGGTCCATCTTGGTGTACGGGTCGATCTGCCACTTCTCGAGCTTGGGTTTCTTTTGCGCTAGTGCTTCGGCTTGCATGCCGACAACGGCGAGCGCGAATAGCAGGACTCTGATGGTGAGGGGCTTGTTCACGTTCATTCCGGATCTGTGCTGCCCTAGATCTTAAGCAGCCACTTCTGGGCTTGTTCAATCGCCTGGAAGCTCGACAACTTGTCGAGCGGCTTCTCACCATTGATTACGCGGGCGGTGTTGATCGCTTCCTTCTTCACCGCGAAGGCCGAGGACTTCAGGTAGGTGCGCAGCATCATGCCTTGATCCTTGACCATCAAGTAGCGCAGTAGGCGAAGGCCGGCCATCTGATCCGTGGGGCGGGCCGACGCGATCTTCTCAAAGATGGGCAGTGCAGACGCGCTCGAGCGGCCAGCCGGCAGCACCTTCGACGTGATCTCGGCGAACTCGGCCCAGCGCTGCTTGGCGGCGAGCAATACGATGTCCAGGCCGTCGTGCTTGCCGAGGCTTAGCAAGCCAAGGCCCGCATAGATCGCGATGTCCGGATCCTTGTCCTTCAGTGCTGGCTTGAACACGGCCGCCATGTCGGCGTCGTGGAAGCCGGCGAGCTTGCGCAGTAGGTAGCGGCGCCACTCGACACTTGGTCGCTTGGCTTCGCGTGCGAGCAGCGATGCGTGACTCTTGTCGACGACTGCGTCGAGCACGGCGAATAGCTGTTCGTTGGTGTTATCGGCGCGATCGCTGACGAGCGGAATGATCACGGGTGCGACGCCAGCGCCGATCGCAACCAGTTTGTGGTTGGCTTCGACCTGCAGCTTCTCTTGCGGCTTCTTAAACTGCTTGGCAGTTGCGCGGGCGCGGTCGCTCGCCGCCTTCTTGAGCGCCGGCCACTTGGCGAGCTTCGTGATCTTCGTGCTTTGCTTGCCGCCCCGCTTCGCATCTTTTGACTGGGCTTCGACGGGTGCCGACGTTAGCGCCAAGGTGGCGATGGTCGCTAGCAGGACGCCAGCGATGCCTCGTGGATTGAGTTCAGTGTGGAGCATGCTCACGGCTTCTTGTTCTTCGGCAGATCCATCCATTCCGGTATGTCGTCACGGTAATCTGGGTGCACGAACGTGACCTTCTTGCCCAGCGTCAGTTGTTTGTTTTCCCACCACACGCGCCACTTCTTGCTCGTATGCGTGACGAATCCGACTTGCAGCGCGTCGACGTATTGGGTCATCGTCATCGGTGAAGGATAAAAATCGTAGCTGCCGACCACGAAGTAGCCCTGTGCGAGTTCGATGGGTGGGCTGACCGCGTTGGTGTGCAGTTCGTCGAACAACCACATCGCCACCGGCAGCATCGCGCTTTGGCGCGTCAGATTGCTGCGGGTCTTGTGGATGATCAGCTTGGCACTCTTTTCAAGCTCGTAGATGTTTGAGGAAACGGAACGCAGGCCTTGGGCGAGTTCCAGTTGCTGCTGACGTTCGGCTGCAAACTCGCGTTGCGCGATCTTGAGCGGCAGGATGTGGTCCCGTAGCGCCCAGATGTAGGTCGTCTTGATGCCGAGTTCGGGACGGAAGGATGTCAGCCAATCGAAGTATGGCTGGAGCTCTGCGAACGTGATCTCGATGCCGTCGATGACCAGTAGGCGCGGGTCGCCCTTCGGATGCTTCTTACTCGAGCACGCATTCGCGAGCACGGCCATTGTGGCAATGGCGGCGATCGTTGCTATACCACGTGCGAACCACGCCTTGCGCGATGATTGAGGTGGGGGGGGAAGCGGTTCGCTCACCATGAGTTCAGCTCTAGGCCGGTTAGACCTGTGGGGTATCAAGGTTGGCCAAGAACGTGCAGACCGGCCCAGTCAAATAGCTGTATGTCGCGGCTAGCTGGTCGGCAACACGTGGCATCTGGGCTACGGCGAGGGGGCTTGCGTAGATGCTTGAGTTTTCGAGCCAGATGGAGCGCTGGTCTTGTGGCCAGGTTTCGATTCGGACCTGGAACGTTTGCTTCTGATCCTCATTGGGAGGGAAGACGAAGCGCACACCTAGTGACTGCATTGGGCGACCGAATGCGTTGCCGTCTTGGCTGACCGGTGGGATCAGTCGTTGGGCCAAGAACTCGCGGCCATCCTTGAACTTGCGCGGCGTGATCAGCGAGCGCACCACGAATTGCTGGGCGATCGATGTCGGGATGTTGCATGTCTGGAAGGCCAGCGTAGCTACG
Source organism: uncultured bacterium (assembly GCA_937906475.1). GTDB lineage: Bacteria > Planctomycetota > UBA1135 > UBA1135 > UBA2386. Next base: position 3,818 of record CALCZA010000171.1, on the reverse strand, counting down.
TTGACAGCGCGAGTTGCGAAGTCCTCAACCGTCGAGCCCCGCATTTCCTCTCGAATTATGAGGCGGTCGTGCATGAAGCTGGCCATCGAGACCTGGCCGGGCGCCTGCGCGAGGTTGCTGAGGTGGATGCCATCGGGCGCAACCTGGAAGTTCTGATAGCCGAGTTGGGGCCTTTGGTACAGGGTGTTATGGACGTTCTGCACAAGATCTGCCCGCAACTGTTGCGGCGGGTAGAGGATCTCTGCGGCGAAAGCGATCGTTCGGGGGTCGTAGGTCATTGCCCAGGTCCCATGCTACGGGGGCAGCGGGGTGACACTAGGGGGGCTGATGAAATCCTTGTCTCGGATCAGGCCATGCGCGGGGCATTTAGGGAGGGATCTGTTCGGTCCTGCGTCTCGAGTCGGTCGATAAAACGACAAAAGCTCTGCCCGCTGGCCTTGTCGTCCTGAGTGGCTAAGCTCCTTCGCCCGTTTCCTCCGATCAACTTCCACGATGCATCGCGCTTTCATTATCGCCGCTACGCTGCTAACGGCGTCAGCTTTCGCTCTTCCTGCTGCAACTGCTCAACAAGAGCAGGAGCAAATCAAGGCCATCCAAAAGGAGGTAGCGATCCTTCAGGATGAGTTGGTCGATGAGCGCGCCAAGCTGCTGCGTTCGATGAAGGTCAACGGCCAGCAGCTCGACCCGCTTAAGGTCATGCGCGAAGCTGTCTACCTCGCCGGTGGCAAGCTGGTCGAATCTAAGGTCGCGAACTTCTTCATCCTCGAAGAGCTGAAGAAGCAGGTCGAGTCAGGCCAGCGCAAGGCGGAAGAGTTTTTGGTCACCGAGGCGCAGGTTCTCGAAGAGCTCGTGCCGATGCAGCTTGAGTTCCAGGGCAAGAACCCGGGCATCAGTTTCTGGGAGGTCGTGCGCACCCAATACGGGTTGAGCAAGGAGACCTTCATGGAGCAACGCAAGGAGTCGATCCTGTTCGACCGCGTGTTCTTCCCGGGTGCCCCGAAGGATTGGCCCGCGATCACCAAGGAAGCGATCAAGGCGCAAACACAGAGTGACCAAGGTCCGAAGTTCCTCGAGCAACTTGAGAAGGCCACTGAGGGTACCGACGAGGACGGCAATCCGAAGAAGCTGCCCGAGTTCTGGGTCAACATGATGCGTCAGTTCGTGCAGAAGGGTCTGCGCAGCTGGAGTGACGTTCGCTATGCCTCGCACGGTCTGCCGGCCGAGACGGTGTTGCGCGTTAACGACCTGGAGTGGTCGACGCGAGATGCCTTCGACTTCGTCAAGAAGGGCATGTTCGTGCACGACCTCGAGCGTGCCATGCAGGAAGTGGCAGTCCGCGAAGCGCTGCGCCAAGAGTTGGTCAAAGAGGGCGTCTTCATCTCGAATGAAGAGTTCGCCAGCCGTTACGACGCCTACCGCGAGCCCTACGATTCGACGCCGTTCACGGTTGAAGTCATCGCGACGCGCTTTAAGGGCTACCCGTGCTTGGAAGCCTTCCGCGCTCGTTGGCGCCTGATCTCGTCGTTTACCGATCTGATCAAGGATGAACTCACCGACGAGAATCTGCAGAAGCACGCCATCAAGCGCGGCGCCTTCTTTGCCGACGGCCAGTGCGATGTCAGCGTGATCCCGTTCCAGGGCCGCAACAAGATCACCGGCGCCTGGGCTCCGGATGGCATGGCAGCCGCTAAGGAGCGCTGTGCGGCCGTCTTCGCCAAGATGGAAGCCGGCGAGTTGACCTTCGACCAAGCGCTGCAACAGCACACCGAGTTCTTCGCCAACGATGAGAAGCGCGGCCTGCTCGGCATGCTGCCCCTCAACCAACTGCGTCAGCAGTGCCGCGAGAACGAGTTTACCCAGTTGCTCGACGGCTTCGCCGTCGCCGACTACCTGTTCTTCGATGCCGACGTCGGCAAGACGATCGGCCCGGTCGCCACCCCGGAATCTTGGATGATCTGCCGCGTCAACTCGCGCACCCCGGCCCGTCGCCAAGTCAACGTTAAGGTTGAGCGTGAGCGCGAGTTGGTCCGTGAGGACTACATCACCTACCGCTTCCAGGAGTGGGCTAACGGTGTGATTGCGAAGTCGAAGTTCGAGTAGTTGATCGACTAGGCGACCCGACGCTCTACCATGGGATCCGTGGCGGAGCCCGAAGAGAAACGTCGAGATGTCCAGGCGCTACTGCGCCGGATCTGGGCCGCGATCGTGCGTTATCGACGCATGGTTGTGGCCATGGTTGGTTTTTCGCTTCTGCAGGTCATCTGCACGAAGCTGCCCTTCATGGTGATTGAGCCGCTGCTCACCGTGTTGGACGAGTCGGACGATCCGGTTGTGGCCCCGGCATCGGTCGGTCCAATCGAAGAGTTGGGCTTCACCGAAGGGTTGCGGCAGTGGTTCTCGCAGTGGTTTCGCGATTTCGCGAACGACCTATGTGACGTTCTCGGGCTGGCGTTCGACTCCGCGGGCATGCCTGTCGTCGTTGCCTGTGGCTTCGTGACGCTGTGCTGCGGAATTGTCGGCTCGGTCACCATCTACATGGTGCAGACCGTCTCGCGCTTCTTTGCCTACCGGGTCGTCGCCGATCTTCGCTGCGAGTTGGCGCAGCACTTCCTGAGCTTGCCACTGCGCTTCTTCGGCCGTCAGCGCATGGGCGAGATGATTAGCCGGGTGACCAACGACACGCAGGTCATGCAGCGCTCGTTTGAGGTGTCTGCCGACAATGTCGTGGTCGATCCGCTGATGATTCTCGGCAACCTTGTCATTATCGCGTTCTACTTTCCGCAGGCCCTCTTGGTGGTTGCGGTGATGTTGCCGCTGATGGTGATCCCGATGTATCGCCAGGGCCGGAAGGTCCAGAAGCGCAGTAGCAAGAGCCTGCAGGCGCTTGGCGATACGACGGAGTCGTTGAACCAGATCCTCACCGGCATCCGCACTGTGAAGGCGTTCCAGCTCGAATCTGAACGCATGCGCGAGTTCGACCAGACGACGGTCACGTTCCTAGGGCGCACCAAGAAGGTGTTGAGTGCGAAGGGGCGATCCATTGCCCAGTCGTTCATCGGCTACCAGATAGCGACGGCGGTGATCCTGGTGATCCTCGGGCACACGATCTTGTCGACAGAACTGACGTTCGCCGTCGTGGGCGTGATCATTGCGCCGCTGGCGACTAACTATCAGCACGTCAAGCGCGTGACGCGCGCCTACAACGTCATGCGGGAATCTGCCGGTGCGCTCGCCGGGATCGAGACGATCCTGCAAACCGATGTCGATGCGGCCATGGTTGGTGGGCATTCCATCTCCGGAGTACGCGGCAACGTGGAGTTGCGAGATGTGCACTTCAGCTACGGCGGCAAGCCTGTGCTGCAGGGCGTGTCTCTCAATGCGAGCGCTGGTCAGACCATCGCGCTGGTTGGGCCTTCGGGTGGCGGCAAATCGACGACGCTAGACCTTTTGTTGCGGTTTCATGATCCGGAGAAGGGCAGCATCCTCGTGGACGGCAACGACCTGTGTGAGGTCAAGCTCTCTGACTATCGCCGCCACACGGCGGTCGTCAGTCAGTCGCCGTTCTTGTTCAACACGTCCTTGCGCGACAACATCAGTTGCGGTCGTCCTGGCGCTACCCAAGAGCAAGTCGAAGAGGCTGCGCGCGCTGCGAACATCCACGACTTCATCGTCGAGCAGCCTGATGGTTACGCCACGATGGCCGGCGAGCGCGGCACCAACCTGTCGGGTGGCCAGATGCAGCGCATTACGATTGCTCGCGCGATTTTGCGCGATCCAGCGATCCTGTTCCTCGATGAAGCTACGTCGGCGCTCGACAC
>CALCZA010000170.1 GCA_937906475.1 uncultured bacterium | reverse complement strand
GTCGTGCTATGAGGTCGTGCTATGAGATGGGAGGACCAAGAATGCGTCGATTCACGGGCAAATGCCGTCCAGGGTCGTCCAGGGCACAATCTTGTTGAGGCTTCAGGGGATCGTGATGGCCCCGGCGCAGCCGAAACGGATGCCGGCGTGGGCGGCACTAGACGAGCGATTCTTCGGTGTCATGGCGCCCGGTTTGCGCCCGGATGTCGCTGGGTGGCTCTGGGTGCGCCGCCGTTCCCTCGGGGTCTTCTTGCGTTGGGATGGAAAATGCTGTCGATGACGTTCTTGAAGTCGAGTCGCTGGTTGCTAGACTCTGCGCGCGATACCCCGTGGTGTAATTGGTAGCACAGCAGTTTTTGGTACTGTTGGTTCCTGGTTCAAGTCCAGGCGGGGTAACCATGACCGCTCCGGTGTGCGTGCAAACGTGCAGCGGAGCGGTTGCTTTTTGTACCCATGTCTTGCCGGTCTGAGCGGGCTGTAGCGGGGCTTCTTGCGGCTCCTGCGTCGCCGGGTCGCGGCCTACTTCTACTACTTCTTCTTCTTCCGGCCACCGTGGTAGCGCCACCGCGGATCCGGCGTATGCGCGGCTGCAAAGTAACGCCGTGCTAGTTCGAGCACCTCTGGGTGCTTGGCCGCGACATCACTTGCTTCGGCGAGGTCGGTGGTGATGTCGTAGAGCTCGATCGGGCCATTGGGGCGGTCGCGTAAGTTGTTGCGAACAGCCTTCCACTTGCCCATGCGCAGCGCGCGCTTGCCGCCGGATTCGTAGAACTCCCAGTAGAGGTAGTCGTGTTCTCGCTGGTCCTTCTCGCCGGTCAGCGTCGCGGTCATCGAGATGCCGTCGACGCCCTCCGGCGTGGGCACGTTGGCCAGGTCGCACAGCGTCGGCAGTAGGTCCCAGTGTGCGCTGATATGGTCGCTGTCTGTGCCTTTTGCAATCGTGCCGGGCCAGCGCGCCACCAGTGGCACGCGGATGCCGCCATCGTAGAGGCTGCGCTTGTTGCCTTGGAACGGACCGTTGCTGTTCCAGAACTTCGGGTTGTGGCCGCCTTCGTGGTGCGGCCCATTGTCCGATGTCAGCATGACGACGGTGTTGTTGTCGATGCCTAGTTTGACGAGCAGTTGCAGCAGCGTGCCAACGTCATCGTCCATCTTGGTCATCATCGCCGCGAAGCCAGCGATTGGGTTCTGGACCTGTGTCGTGCGCGCGTCACCGCTGTATTTGCCGACCTTCTGATCGAATTGTGGGTAGAGCTTGCGGAAGCGTTTGTGGTACTCAGGCGGCGCCTGCATGGCCGCGTGCGGAATCGTCACCGGCAGGTAGCAGAAGAACGGCTTGTCCTTGTTGTTGGCGATGAACTGCAGCGCATCGTCCATGTAGACCGTGTGCGCGTATTGCTTGCGATCGAGTTCGAGTTTCTTGCCGTCGCGCCATAGCCAGCGTGGATAGAAATCGTGTGCGAACGCCTGGCTGTAGAAGCCGGTGAAGTGGTCGAAGCCGAGTGCCAGTGCATCACTCGTGCTGCCTGGCCCGCCGAGTCCCCACTTGCCAAAGGCGCCGGTTTGGTAACCAGCGCCTTTGAGTAGCGAGGCGACGGTGACGACGCCTGCGCCGATCGGGAAGACGCGCTCTGGCTGGTCCGCGGCGTTGCCGTTGGCGCGCACTGGCGTGTGGCCGGTGTGCTGTCCAGTCATCAAGCAACTGCGTGTCGGCGCGCACACCGTGCTGCCCGCATAGTGCTGGGTGAACCGCATGCCTTCTGTGGCTAGGCGGTCGATGTTGGGCGTCTTTAGCTTCTCTTGGCCGTAGCAACCGAGATCTCCCCAGCCTGCATCATCGAGCAGGATGTAGATGATGTTTGGTTGCTTTTGCGCCGCTTCTTGACAGCACAAGGCAGAGCAGAACGTGAAAACCAGTGCGAGGCTGGTGACGAGATGCCGGCGGTCGTGCATGGCGAATGGAAGTTGGGCGTTTAGCTGCTGGCGCGGATCAGGAAGCGATCGGTCATGCCAGCGATGTAGTCACAGATGGTCCGCTCGATGCCGTCGCGCTCGATGCGGCCGCGAATGTGTTCAGGCAATTGGCTGGGGTCGGCCACCAGTTTTTCGAACAGCGTCCCGATGCGTTGGGCGCCGTCTTGCATGACCGTGAGCACACTGGGGGCGTGATAGAAACGTTTGCGCAGGAACGCGAGTAACTCCTGTGCTTGCACGACCACCGGGTCGCTGTGGCGAATGCGCGGATACTTGCCTCCGGCGGGCGCTTTCGCGAGCGCTTCGTCGACGGTCGCGACGAGGTCGTGAATCAGCAGCGACGTGATCTCGCTGACGATGCGTTGTCGGTTGGTGCTACCGCAACTCGCAACGGCATCGCGCCAGAGGCTGAGTTCGGCCGCTTCTTCCTCGGCAAACAGGTTCGCGCGCAGGCCATCGTCGAGGTCGTGGCTGAGGTAGGCAATCTTGTCGCATTGGTCGACGAGGTCGGCCTCGATTGGCACCGGTTGTTTGGCACCATCAATCAGCAGGTCGTCGCTGACCGGAAAGCCATCCGGGATGCGGCCTTTCAGCAAGCTCGTGCGAACGGCGAGGGTCAGGTTGAGGCCGAGTCCGTGTCCGTAACGATCCTCAAGGTAGTCAACGGTGCGCGCGCCTTGGGCGTTGTGACGGAAGCCGCCGTGGTCGCGCATCGCTTCGTGCAGTGCCTCTTCGCCGACGTGGCCGAACGGCGGGTGGCCGAGGTCATGCGCCAGGGCGATGGCTTCGGCGAGGTCGTCGTTGCAACGCAGCGCGCGCGCGACGCCGCGGCCCATCTGGGCGACCTCGAGCGAGTGGGTCATGCGGCTGCGGAAGTGGTCGCCCTCGAACGCCGCCATGACCTGGGTCTTGTGCTGCATGCGGCGAAATGACGACGCGTGCAGGATGCGGTCGCGGTCGCGTTGGAACGGCGTGCGCAGGGGATCGTCGGCCTCCGCCAAGCGCCGCGGCCCGGCGTTGCAGCTTTGGGTGGCCCACGGGCTCAGCCAGCGCAGTTCGCGGTCTTCGTGGTCTTCGCGGCGCAACCAGACCATAGGACGCTTGTGTGGGGGGCTTGGAGATGCCCTCGCGGGCGTTCTTGCTCGTCACGCAATCGTGACCAGCCGAAGGCTCTAGGATACGGGCTAGCCGAACCCGGTCAAGGAACCGATCTTCTTTGCCTGGAACATCTTGGCGCGTTGGCCGCATTCGCCCTTAGTTGCGCGGCACGTGTTTGTCGATCCATGAATGTTCGAACAAACTCTGCGTCCGATACCGGGTTCAACGTAGATACGTTACGACCGGATTGCCGTAGGCGACCGGCATGGAGCCACCCTCAAGATGCACGCACTCACAGCTTCCCTGTTTTCTCTCTTCCTGATGGCCCCGCTTGCCAGTGGCTGGCTGGGTGTCTACCTCTCGCAGGATTCGAAGGAGGCAGTGGTCTCTGAAGTGATTCCGGGCACGCCAGCCGCGAACGCCGGGCTCCTGAGCGGTGATGTTCTGCTCGCCGTCGGCGATACCAAGACGCCTACCCGTGACAAGTTCACTGCGGAGATCCAGAAGTTGAAGCCGGGCACGCGCGTCAAGATTAAGTTGCGCCGCAACAAGCGCGAGCAAGTGGTCGTCGTGCGACTTGGCGAGCGGCCGAAAGCCAGTGGTGCCGGCGCAGTCGCCGACGTCGTCGAGCATGCACAGCCGCGCAAGCCGGCCCGCAACCCGAAGCCGGCCCGTGTCGCCAAGCCAACGAATTCGGCTCCCATTGTCGAGATTGCGCCGCGCCGGCAAGGTTCCGTCGCCAGCAAGGAGAAGGGCTACCTCGGCATCAGCATTCGTGAAGGCGATGGCGGCTTGGTTATCGATAGCATTCTCGAAGGCGGCCCGAGTGCCGAATCCGGCCTCATGAAGGGCGACGTGTTGCAGGTGATTGGCGACTATCGCATCCGCTCGTTGGATGACCTTGATGTCGCGTTGAAGAAGATCCGTCCCGGCCGCAAGGTCACGGTCGGCGTCGCCCGCAAGGACGCTCAGAAGTCGTTGATGATCAAAATTGGTCGTCGTCCTGGGCCGGGCCGCATCGCGATCGACAAGCCGGTTGAAATCATCGAGATCCTTGAGGAACCGCGTCGCCTAGTCGAGGTCAAGCCCGCGCGCGGCCATGTGATCGAAGTCGTGCCGAGCGAGTCGATCGAAGAGGTCGTCATCGAAGTCGTGCCGAGTGAAGCGAAGCCTGGCCGGCGCGTGACCCGCCCCGGTCGCCGCGCCCCAGTTGGCACTGCTGGCCCGACCGGTCCGGGACGTATCGCCCGCCCGGCCCAGCCAGCCCGCCCGGTCGCCAGCGATAAGCCGCCGCGCCCGAGCAATCCCAGTCGTGGCACGGGAGTTAGGGGCGGCGAATACAACCTGCAGCGCGAACTCAAAGAACTGCGTCAGGAGTTGAAGGCATTGCGCCGACTGTTGGAGCAGTTGCGCCGCGACCGTCGCTGAGAACGCCCGGGAATAGTTTGCGCCGACGGGGGGTCCAACCGGACCTGAACGTCAGCGGCACAAATGATGAGCCAGAGCATGGACTGGCGACGTCATGCCGCTGACGCTCTACGTTCCCGTACTCGCGCATGTCCCGAACGATTCCTAACTGCGATGCCCCGGCATCGGTCCGCGGCCCGCTGTCGTCACGACCGGGCCTCGCCGTCGTCACCGGCGGTGCCGGATTCATCGGTTCGCATCTAGTCGAACTGCTCCTAGAGGAGGGCTATTCGGTGCATGTGGTCGACGACCTGTCGACCGGCCGCGTCGAGAACCTCGAGGCCGTCATCGCTGAGCCGAAACTGACGATCACCGTCGGCTCGGTGGCCGATGCTCGGGTCGCTGATCACGCCATCAAGTCGGCGGATGTTGTCTTCCACCTGGCGGGAGTCGTTGGCGTTCGCCGCCTGGCCGAGGAACCGCTCGATGTGATGCAGGCCAACTTGCACTCGACCGAAGCCGTGCTGCGCTCCTGTGCCGCGCACTCGGTGCCGGTGTTAGTGACCTCCAGCAGCGAAGTATACGGCGATGGCCCGGTGCCATTCGTCGAGGTGGCGCCAGTACGCCCCGGGTCGACCGAAGGCTTGCGCGGTGGTTATGCGTGCGCCAAGGCGATGGGCGAGTGGCTTGCTTCGGCGCATGCCGAGCAGAGTGGCTTGCAGGTGCTGGTCGCGCGTTTGTTCAATACTGTTGGCCCGCGTCAGACCGGCGACCACGGCATGGTGCTGCCGCGCTTCGTTCGGCAAGCCATGCGGGGCGAGCCGATCACGGTCTACGGCGGCGGTGAGCAGACTCGTTGCTTTGCGCACGTTCGTGATGTCGCGCGCGCGTTGCTCGGCTTGGCCACCTCGACGAGTGTTCCAGGTCGCGTCGTCAACGTTGGCAGCGCCATCGAGACGTCGGTCCTCAAGTTGGCCGAGATGGTGCGCGCTGCCGCGCAGAGTTCGTCGCCGGTTCGCAATGTGCCGTTCGGCGATGTCTTTCCTGAGGGCTTCGTCGATCCGCCGCGTCGTGTGCCGTCGCTCGACCGCTTGCGGGCCGCGAATGGGTGGGTGCCAGAGATGCCGTTGGCGAGCATCGTGTCAGAACTGGTAGTCCTGTCGGTGGCTGAGGAATCGTCTTTAGAGCAGACCGCGGCCGTCGAGCAAGGCGCGGCTGGCACCGAGAGTGCGGTTGCCGATCCGGTCCCGTTGCCGAGCTAGCGAGAGTCGTCCACAGTGGCGTCTGACTCATTCGGGTGAGTCCATTCGCTAGGTCGTCGCGACCGGCGCAGTTTGCTGCGCAGCGAGACCTGCTTCGGGCGCGGTTTCAAAGGCGATCGCCAACCGGTAGCCATGCAGTCGCCTGTCAACTCGACGCCGTTATGGCAGGGGATGACAACCGAACACTGCATGCCCTTGGCGCCGGCGCTTGGCTAGCGAAGGCTCAGCTATAAAAAAACTGTCCGGCACCCCGAAGGATGCCGGACAGTCAAATGGGGTTACTCAGCCCCTCAGTCTAGGTCGACAACCCGCGCAACACCCGAGGGTGCCGTGGTGCCGAAGCACCGCGCAACAAACTCTTCCCAGCTCGCCGCTGGTCCAAGTCTGCAAAGGTCGCCAACCAACGCATGGTGGTTAGGTCTCGCCAACCGTCCCCACCAACGTCGTGTCCTCATCCAAACGGTTCCATGTCTCGTCTCTCTCTCTCGTCTGTCTGCCTCATCGAGTTCCTGTCCACAGCGCCGCAGGCCTTGGGCTCCCGCAGGTTGCTTGTTTGAACTCGATTCTCTCATGGGCATGATTCCCCTAAGGCAATAGCCGTGCCATCGCTTCGTTAAATACGGAAGGCCATTTCTTTCATGGGCTTATGCATGGGGGAGGACTGACTGTCTCGACCCGTTCCCAGGTTCGGGATGGGATTTTCTCGATGAGCGGATTGTTGGTCAATGCCTAGTTCTCTGCTGTACATGTGTGGTACTTCTGTGCTCTGGGCCCGGGAAGGTGTTGAGGAAAGTGCTGTGGTCCGTATCCTGTTTGCGCCTTGTCGCCGCCCGCACCCGAAGTCCTGGTGGTCGAGCGCGAACTGGTCGGGATTCGATTGTTTGATCTCCTGGCCCGCTCGCACGCCGATGCTTACCGTGGAGATTTACGCCAACTCATTTCTAGTGGAGGAGTTAGCGTGAACGGTGAGATTTGTCTGCACGATAGCAAACTGCGCCTGGGCGATGTGGTGATGCTCGATTCCGTGCCTAGTGCGCGACGGCGCGCAGGCAAGGTGCGCCGCCTAGAGCCGACGGTCCTGCAGGAAACGGCGTCTGCTCTGGTCATTGCGAAGCCGGCAGGCATGCCTTCGGTCCCCGATCGCAGCGGCGAGGATGCTGGCGTGCATGGGTTGCTCCAGACCCTGCGGCCCGACGACGATCTGCGCATTGTGCACCGACTCGACCGGAATACCTCGGGTTGCCTGGTCCTGGCGAAGGGCGCCGACGCGGCTCGCCACTTCGACCTGGAGTTCCGCGAGCGCCGGGTGCGCAAGACCTACGTGGCCCTGGTGGCCGGGGTGCCAACCTGGGACGAGCAAAAAGTCGATTCGTGGCTTGGTCCGGACCGCCGCCGCCCCGGCATGGTCGTTGCCAGCAGCGAAGAGCGCGCTGGTTTCCGTGAGGCTCACACTGAGGTGATCGTGCGCGAGCGCTACGGGCGGCACAGCCTGTTGGGACTGCGTCCGACGACCGGTCGGAGCCACCAGATTCGCGTGCACCTGCAGTCGATCGGCCTCCCGATCGTCGGTGACCAAGGATACGGAGGCGAACGGCTGTTGCTGTCGCGCCTCAAAGCAGCTTACAAGAAGAGGACGGGTGTCGAAGAGCGTCCCCTGCTAGAGCGCATGTTCCTACATGCCGAGCAGGTGGTGTTCTCCGACGTCGACGGCAACGAGGTGGTTGCCGACGCGCCTATGCCCGAGGATCTTGCGGTCGCTTTGCGACACGTTGAGAAGCACCGCAGCCAGCGGAGAACCCAGTGCGACTGAAGATTACGCCAGACGACTTCCGCGTTCGTGAATTACTCGAGTGGAAGGAAGTGCCCAACGGCAACTTCATTGTGCACAAACTGCACAAGGAGAAGTTGTCGACGCCTGAGGCATTGACGATGCTCGCGCGCGAGACCGGTGTGCAGCGCTCGTCGATTGCTTATGCGGGTCTCAAGGACCGGCAAGCGGTCACCGACCAGTTCGTGACGATCGAGCGACAAGCTGTCGAACTCAAACTGCCCAACCTTCGGGTGACGCCAGTTGGGGCGACGGACCGACCGATCACCAGCAAGATGAGCCAGGGCAACGCATTCACGATTGTGGTGCGCGACCTGCGTCCAACCGAAGCCGCTGCGTTGCGTCGCAGCATGCCGTCGTTGGTGAAGACCGGTTACCCAAACTACTTCGATGACCAACGCTTCGGCAGCCTGCGCCACGGCCAGGGCTTTCCGATGCTCAGCGTGCTGATCGGTGACTACGAGCGAGCGCTGCAGCAACTTGTTGCCGAGCCATCGCCGGTCGCGATCACTGGCGACGTCAAGCTGAAGCGTACGCTGCAGCTTCGTTGGGGCGATTGGGATGCCTGTGCGCGGATCGCGCGTGGCCCCGCCTACGAGCCGCTGTTCGAGTTCTTGATTCGAAACCCGCGCGACTTCCGCACCGCGTTGAAGTTCGTGCCGTTGCGTTTGCGCGTGATCCACGCGTTCGCCTACCAGTCGTTCTTGTGGAACCGCGCCGTCAGCAACTTGCTGCGCGTTGCCGTCAAGGGTGCCCAGCGGTTGCGCTTGTCGACCCTCGCTGGTGACCTGATCGCATGGAAATACCTCGCGCCCGAGCGGGAAGCGAAATTGATCGACATGCGCACGCCGCTGTTCGGTGTCGATGGCGATGGCGGCAGCGAGGCGTTCAAGAAGTCGATGATCGGCGAGATGAAGAATGCAGAGTTGCAGCGCGGTGACTTCATCGCCAACGAAGTGCCTGGCATGATCTGGAAGGAAGAGCAGCGCGATGCGCTGGTCAAGCCGACCAACGTCACCGACGTGCGTATCGAGCCGGATGAAATGCACGAAGGCAACGTCAAGGTGAGCCTGCAGTTCGCACTGCCGCGCGGTGCTTACGCGACGATGTTGATCAAGCGACTGTTCGCGCCGAGTTGGTACTCACGGCCGACGGATCGCGACGAGCCGCGCGCACCGCGGACACCCGGTGGCGTCAACCTGCAGCCGCGTTCGATCGTGCGCTACGACGACGATTACGAAGACTAGCTACTGAGGCGGATCATGACAGAGAAGACGTTGGGCATCATTGGTGGGTCAGGTCTCTACGACCTGCCAGGTCTTGAGGGTCGCGAGACCGTCGACCTCGAAACGCCGTTCGGCAAGCCGAGCGACGTGCTGGTTACCGGCAAACTGCACGGGGTCCGTATGGCGTTTTTACCGCGGCACGGTCGCGGCCACCGCCTGTCGCCCAGTGAGTTGCCGTTCCGCGCCAATGTTCACGCTATGAAGCAGTTGGGTATGTCGACCGTGGTCGGCATCTCCGCTGTCGGCTCGATGAAGATCGACCTGCGTCCGGGCGAGTTGGTCATCGTCGACCAGTTCATTGATCGCACCCGTGGCCGCACCGAGGAATCGACGTTCTTCGGTAAGGGCTGTGTCGCGCACGCGCACTTCGCCGATCCGATCTGGGAACCGCTGCGCCAACTCGCTCTGCGTGCCGCTCGCAAGGCTGGTGCCGTTGCCCACGATGGTGGCACCTACCTGTGCATGGAAGGGCCGCTGTTCAGCACGCGTGCCGAGTCGCGCCTCTACCGCCAGTGGGATGTCGACGTCATCGGCATGACCAACCTGCAGGAAGCCAAACTCGCCCGCGAAGCGGAGATCGCCTACTCGACGATTGCGTTGGTGACCGACTACGACTGCTGGCACGAAGTCGAAGGCGATGTCGATGTCTCGGCAGTGCTCGCCGTGCTCAAGGCGAACGCTGACCTAGCGCAACGCGTGGTAATGGAACTGGCGCGCGCCACCAGTGAACTCGAAGAGCCGATCAGTGCCGAAGGCTGCATGGAGCACGCGGTCATGACCTCGCCGGATGCGATTACTGCGGATGCCCGTCGTCGCCTCGACTTGCTGATTGGCAAGTATCTCGGCTGATCGCTGTCGCAGAACGACGCTATTGAGCCACGTAGTAGAGCCCTGCAGTTGGCGTCATGAAGGCGTCGCGAGGAACTCGTTCTCGCTGCTGGTGGATTGTGGCTCTGTTTCGATCGCAGGCCGCGTTGCCAATTCGTCAGTTCTCTAACGAAACGCCAAGGCCGTCGGCGATGCGGTTGGCATACGCGTAGTAGGCGACGACTTCGCATAGTTCGAGGATGTCGCCATCGTCGAACCCGGCTACCCGCAGTGCTTCCACGTCGGCGCGCACCATCTCGGCGGGCGACTGCGTCAGCTTGAGCGCATAGCGAAGCATGGCAAGGCGACGCGGTTCAAGATCAGCGGATTCGAAGTCCGCTTCGACGCGTTCAAGAAGCGCATCGTCGGATAGCAAGCGACGCAGACCACGTCGGTGATGCGTCAGTCAATAGTGGCAACCGTTAGCCTTTGAGACCACGACGGCGACCATCTCGCGGTCGACTTTGCGAAGCCCCTTGGTGCTGGCCATCGATGCGCGGTAGATGGCGAGGTGTGCTTGCAGCCCCGCGAGATGTAGCGAATGCACCTTGAGCACGTGGTCAACTTTGTCCGAACCTGGGTCGAGGCACTGCGCATACAGCGCCGCGAGTTGTTCGCCGGCGTCTGTTTCCGGCACCGTGCGGATCCAAGCCGCTTCGTTGCCCTGGTCGGTCACTTCTTGCTTCCGCCTGCCGGAATTACTGGCTGCACCCAGGCTTGGCGCAACTGCCCCTCGAACACTGGGTTGTCCGCCAGCACCGTCGACGTCACCGTTGCACGGACGAACAACTCATCCCCGCGGAAGAAGTAGCGAGCACTATCGCCCTCGACGCGCGCGAGCACTTCGCCAATCTGGTCACTGTCGCGTCGCGTGCCAATGAACTCCGTGACGTAGTTGCCGTCGCCCTGCGACGCGATGTCGATGCTCAGCGATTTGCCATCGCTCTCGACGTGATCGAGTACCACGCCACTCGAGGCGTAGAAGTCACCGTTCTCGATGGCGGTTACCAGTGCATCGGCGGTCAGTTCCGAGGCGCGCACCATGACCCAACCGCGGCCCGGCGTCGAACCGGACGTGTTGTGGTAGTTGTGCGAATCGTCGGTGCCGAGGCCATATAGCACATGCGCCTTGAGGTCGCGAATCCGCGTCGTGTTGGCGATGTCCCAAAGCCGCTCGGTACTAGGCCGCGTCTTGTCACCCTTGTGATGCACGCTCGGGTGGCCGTTGTAGACCTCGAAGAAGTGTTCTTCGGTGACCGCGGCAATGTCCTCGGCTGACACGCCCCAACCGAAGTTCGGGTGGTTGAGGTGCACGAGAACGTTCCGGTCGTTTTGTCTCTCGTGTTCGGCGACCGCCTGCATGGTCTTGCGCATGACATCGCGCACGTCGGTGCCCTTCTGCGGTGGAATGCGTTCCGCCACGTTGGTCGCGTTGATATGGATCGGCTTGCCTTCAAACGCTGTGGTGATCTCTTCGGCTGCAATCAGCAGGAAACTGTCATGGTCTGCGAAGCGCGTGCGGACCTCGTCGAGCTTCTTGAGGCGAACCTCGAGCTTGCCGGCGACTTCGCGCTGTTCGACCCAGTCGGTGCCGAAGCGTTTGCGGTAGTCAGCCAGTGCCCGTCGGCCACCGCGCCGCACG
Organism: uncultured bacterium; assembly: GCA_937906475.1. GTDB lineage: Bacteria > Planctomycetota > UBA1135 > UBA1135 > UBA2386. Next base: position 2,116 of record CALCZA010000170.1, on the reverse strand, counting down.
ACTAAGTCGTTGGCCATCCACTTGTCGTGGTCGGCGACGATGTTGTGTTCGGTTAACGCGAGGAAGTCGTAGTCACGACTCGCATACCAATCGACGACCATCTCAGGGAAGTGGTTGCCGTCGCTCCAGAGCGTGTGCGTGTGCAGGTTGCCCTTATACCAACGCGGTTGCGATTGGCAGGAGGCGAAGAGCAGGGTCACAACGGCGAGCGCTGGGACGCAGGTGGAAGTGCGCATAATGTTGTGTGAGGGGGCTGAGTCGAGAGGCTACTGGTCGCCGAGGACATCTTCGTGAGTGATCGCGCCACGCGGATCGTAGTGGCGAAGCACTAGCTTTGCTTTGCCTTCATTTTCTTGCACGAGCACATGTAGAAAACCTCCGCAGATCTTTAGGTAGCTGTGCATGTCTGTCCGGTCGCTGGGCCGGAAGCCGCCCGCATGTTTGTCGGAGGTCGGACCACAGCACCACTCTCGCAGGCCGGTTGTGGGATCCTTCGACGCATACTGCCAATGACGGTCGCCGCAGATGACGAACGTGCGCTGCTGGCTGGCCAAGAACGCGCGCAACTGTTTGCCTTCATGCTGGAAGTTCTGATTAGAGTGGTTGTCGCGCTTCGATTTGCGGTCCGGTCCCACGATCGGGGTGGCCGAGACGACGATGCGGAAGGTTGCGTCGGATGCGGCGAGTGTGCTCTTCAGCCACTTCATCTGCGTCTTCCCGAGGATGGTTTTGTCGGGGCCATCTGGATCGCGATTGGATGAGCGGAACTCGCGGCCTTCTAGAAACCAGACCTCTAGGTGCTTGCCCCAACGTACGCGTCGGTAGGGCATGTCGCCAACCGGCAATTGCTCACGATAGATCTCAAGGCCGCGCGCAAATGTCAGGTCGCCATAATGCTGCCCAGGCCAGCAGTCGTCCTTGAGCGTGTCGTGGTCATCCTTGATGAACCACGTCGCAACCTGTCGATGGAACTCGCGCGGCAGTTGCAGTCCGTAGAAGCGGTTCCACTTGAAGCGCGCCAGTGCCACTGTGGAAGCGAACGGCTTGGCCTTGTCGTAATAGAGCGTGTCGCCGGTGTGCGCCATGAAGTCCGGCGCGAGCTTGAGCATCTGGCGATAGATTAAGTGTCCGAGTTTCTTGTTGTCGCGACGGTGATAGTCCTGACCGGTGATGACACAGAATGACGCTGAGGCCGAAGCGCTCGCCTTTGGCGCGGTGCGAAACTGTCCGGTAATTGAGCAGCATGCGTCGCGCCCTTTTGCGACGCGTCCTTCGACGAGCACGTCATAGGTTGCTCCAGCCTGCAGTCCTTGCAGCGTGAACGTGTGTGCGAAGTCCGTCGCCGCTGAGACGCGAAGCCACTCGGTCACGTCAGGTTCTGTGCGCGTTCCATGCACGTGGTATTGCACGCGCACGTCCCCAGTCGTGCCGGGCACCGAGCCCAACATGTCGTCTAGTTGCCTGCCCGCAGGCAGTTGCTCTTCCTTGGCCTTCTGGTTGGCAAACGGCGCGCCCGTGGTGTTGGCCTCAGCGTGCCTTGTCAGCCGAACCCACAGCCTGGCCGAGTCGTGATGGGCCTCCCCGATCTTGATGCCGTTGGCCATGTGCACCGCCTTTTGCGGCGACTGGGCCGCGGGGGTCGAGACCAGAACGACGAGGGAGCAAACAGCGATCAGGAAGTGTCTCACCCCCCAAACCATAGTTGGGCAGCTACGCCAGCCACAATCTTCGCCCCGACTGTGGGCCGCCCGGCCGCCCGAAAATGCCGTTCTGACGCGGATTCCGGCGGCAACGCGGTGGCGGGAACCACCGAATTCGGCCTCGAATCGCACCATACCCCGCCAAGCGGCTGCTACACCGATGGCCCGATGAGAGCGGCCCCACAAGTCCCTGGCCCAGCTAGCAAAAAGCACATGTAGGTCCCTATTGAACTGTCGCCAAGCTCGGCTAACGTTTCCGCCCCGATCGGGCCGACAGTTCTTTCGGTAGCAATCCTCGATAGCTCAGTTGGTAGAGCAATTGACTGTTAATCAATGGGTCGTAGGTTCAAGTCCTACTCGAGGAGCCACTTCGGTCTAACTGGCCGATCTACAGCGCCCTGCACGTAACCGTGTGG
>CALCZA010000169.1 GCA_937906475.1 uncultured bacterium | reverse complement strand
GATCTCGACGACTCGCCAATGTTTTGGAACTGTGTTTGTGGCCCGATGCTCGGCTGCCTTTTTGCGATTGCTATGTTTGCCGGGCCGTTGCCCGCCCAGCACGCACCGCCGCCGCTCGGTAAGGGCACGACCGAAGCATTGGTCGGCCGTTACGAGGCGTCGGAGCACTGGGTGCAGAAAGCCGTCGTGCTGCTGTCGCTCAATCAGTATTGGCACCCGGTTGGCAACCAGATGATTCTGTCAGCGATCCGCGACTCGGATACGAGATTGAAGGCGTTCGGTCTGGAGGCGTTGCTGCGCAGTGACCAAGAACTGTTGCCGAAGCTGGCGACCAAAGAGTTGCTCGACGAACTAATCGGCAAGCAAATCGGTAAGAAGAACGCGCACTTCAAGAAGCGTGTGGGCGAAGCGCTCGAACTGCTGGTGCCAACTGCCGGTGCGAGCAAGAAGTCCGAGTGGGCTAGCTGGTGGCGTAAGAACAAGGACGCGCACCAGCCCGAGGCCTGGCAACCGCGCGAGCAACCGAAGGCGGCTGGTGGTGGCACGTCGGCGGCGGCGCAGCGGGCGTTCGATCTGTACCAGTCTGGGCTCGATCTGATGCTGTGCCTTGACTCGACTGGCAGCATGCAGCCAACCATCGATGCGCTCGCCGTTGCCCTCGGAGAGATGGCCGGCATTCTCAGCGGTGTCTCGCCGAAGCTTCGAGTCGGCGTCGTGCACTACAAGGACAATGACGAACTCGGCAAGCACGGTGCCGAGGTGGTGCAGCCGCTGTCGAAGAACATTAAGGGCACGCGCAAGAAGCTCGAGAAGATGCGCGCGATCGGCGGCGGTGATTTGCCGGAAGCTGTTCTTGGTGGGCTCGACATGGCGTTGAGCCAGAAGATGAAGTGGCACGCTAACGCCAACAAGATCGCGATCTTGATTGGGGATGCGCCGCCGCATCCCGATGAAAAGCAGCAAGCGATCGATTTGGTGCGAGCCGCGTATGAGAAGCCCGGCAGCCAACACGACAAGAAGCCGACGACTGGCGTGCGCAAGCCGCAGAAGCCCTATCTGACTTCGGCGATTGGTGTGTTCTTGAAGATCGCTCCAAACGTGAGGGTCGGTCCGGGCTTTGCCGAGTTCAAGAAGTCACAGGAGACCATGCGCAAGGCTTTCAAAGAGATTGCGACGGCTGGCGGGGGAGTCTATGTCGAGGTCGAATTCTTGATCGACGGCTCGCCGCCGCCGACGTCCAAGGAGAAGCGCGAAGCGAAGAAGAAGGGCGGCGGCGTGGCCAGTAAGGCGACCCGTGAGATCGTCGAGCACATCCTGGTGCTGTCGTTTGGCGAGCGCTTCAAGGTTGAGATGGAGGAGTTCGTGCGCATCTTCTACGAGTACAAAGAAGCCGGGCTGATCAAGTAGGGGCGACGGTGCGTTATGCGTGGCGTCGTTGCGCGCCGCGGTCACCATGGGGTCAGTGCAAACTGCGGCGCTTCTGGTGATCGCGTTGGATGCGTTGGGCGCGATCGCAGTCGCCGCGTTCTTGCCGGACATGCACGTCAGTAGTCAGTGCCTGCAGCAATGCCGTTGCCTCGCGTCTGCTAACCGCAGGTCACGATGATCTCGATGCAGCGGTGCGTGTTGAGATGCAGGCGTGCGATTTGGCTGACTTCGACGCCGGGGATCCACAGAATGCGGTCGTCCTGGTCGACGATCAGCGGCAAGCGGTCGCGATCGAAGCGCGGTAGGTGACGTCCTTGCAGGAAGCGACGCAGGTCCATCGACTGGTTTGAGCCAAGCGGTTGGAAGCGATCGCCGGCGCGACGCGTTCGCAAAAAGAACGCCTCGCCACAAACTCGCGGATCAATCAACGCGCGCAGCGGTCCGGCTTCGGCGGGGGACGGCACCAACGGCGGCAGTGGGTGTTCATGTGCTTGCAGCGACCACTCGGTCTTGCCGAAGCGATGCCGATCGCCATCGATCGGAAAAACGATGTTGCCATCAACAACGTCGGGAGTTGCCCCGGTAAGATCAGTGTTGACCATCAACAGGCCATTGCGGATGCGTTCGACCAGCAAGCCCGTGCGGCCAGCGACGCGCTTACCGTTGTCCATGTCGAGCAGGCTCATCGCTCGGTCGAGCCACGCCGTGCTTGGGGTCTCACTGTGCGAGTGCATGGTGATGTGCGCCTGCCGCAAGGCATCACGAACGAACGGCATCGAGTCCATGTCGAGGCCTTGCAGGTCGAGTTCGAGGCGCCAGTTGGTGCGGTGACGGGCGCGCTGAGTGAGCACGCGCAGGCCCTGCGCTTCGACGATGTCGTTGGCGGCGCGGGCCGTGCTGGCGACGGTCATCAGGGCGACGTCGAGGCCGATGCCCATGTGCTTTCGTAGCTCTGGGATGGTCTCGTGGCGAAGTTCATTGCGGGCGAACCGCGTGTCGTCGTTGCTGGTGTCGTGGAATGGTTGCTCGCCGAGACGCTCGAGCAGGCACTCGATCGTGCTGCGGCGGGTGCGCAACAGCGGGCGCACCAACAGCAGGCGTTGATCGCCATGTCCGAGCCACCGGGATTCGGGGATTCCGGCGAGCCCACGGGGGCCAGTGCCGCGCATCATGCGGAACAGCACGGTTTCGAGGTTGTCGTCGGCGTGGTGGCCGGTGAGCAGGACCGAGGCCCCGAAGTCGCGGGCTGCCTCCGATAGCGCCGAATAACGCTTGTCGCGCATGGATTCTTCGCTGGGAAACTCTTCGTCGAACTCCAGGCGGCGCACCGTCACAGGAACATCGAGCCGATCGCACAGATCTTGCACGTGTTGGGCGTTCTCCAGGCTGTCTGGGCGCACCCCGTGGTTGATGTGCGCAGCTGCGAGTTTGCCGGTCAGGCGCCCCTCGTCGCGGAGGCGGGCCATTGTCAGGAGGAGCAGGGAACTGTCAATTCCACCTGAAACAGCCACCAGCACCGCGCCATCGGTGGTGACGTTCTCGTAGCGGGTTAGGCTGCGTGCACAGGTGTCTTGCAATCGAACGAAACTGTCCATTGGAGCGGGCTTGCCATTGGCTGGGGGAGAAGGGTTGCTAGACTGCTTGGCCGATTTTCCACGCCGTCAACAACCACACTAGAGCTTACCTCGTCATGTCAACCCGCGTCGCTATCAACGGATTTGGTCGGATCGGCCGTCTCGTTTTCCGTGCCCTTGCTGAGCAGAACTTGCTCGACGAACTGGAAGTTGTAGCCGTCGGCGACATCGTCCCGGCCGACAACCTCGCTTACCTGCTCAAGTATGACTCGGTTCAGGGTCGCTTCGGCGGCACGGTCAGTTCGAAGAAGTCGTCGCCAGACAAAGAAGAAGACGACGTCATCGTGGTCAACGGCAAGGACATCCAGGTGGTTTCGGCGCGCACGCCGGACGGCCTGCCGTGGAAGGAAATGGGCGTCGATCTCGTAATCGAGTCGACCGGCCTGTTCGTGCAAGACACGATGGCCCAAGGCCATATCACTGCGGGTGCCAAAAAGGTCCTCATCACAGCCCCCGGTAAGGGCGATATGCCGACGATCGTGCTCGGCGTCAACGACGACAAGATCGACTTCAAGGCGCACGACATCGTGTCGAACGCTTCGTGCACGACCAACTGTCTCGCCCCATTGGTGCACGTCATCCTCAAGGAAGGCTTCGGTCTCACTGAGGGGTTGATGACGACGGTGCACGCCTACACGGCGACCCAGAAGACTGTCGATGGTCCGTCCAAGAAGGATTGGAAGGGTGGCCGCACCGCCGCACAAAACATCATCCCGTCGTCTACTGGCGCTGCCAAGGCTGTTGGCCTCGTGATCCCTGAGACTAAGGGCAAGCTGAGTGGCATGTCGCTGCGCGTGCCGACGCCGACCGTGTCGGTGGTTGACCTGACGTTCAAGACCGAGAAGGCCACGTCGCTCGACGAACTCAAGGCCACGATCAAGAAGGCGTCCGAGACGTACCTGAAGGGCATCCTCGAATACACCGAGGACGAAGTCGTTTCGTCGGACTTTATCCACCACACGGCTTCGTCGATCTTCGACGCCGGTTCGTCGATCGAACTCAACCCGAACTTCTTCAAGCTGATCAGTTGGTATGACAACGAGTGGGGTTACTCCAACCGCGTCGTCGAACTCAGCAAGAAGGTCGCCGCAGCGATTTAGTCGCGGCACGACCCAACCGCCTGATTGATTGCGAGCGACGTCATGAACTTTCAGACCCTTTCGGATCTCGACCTTGCCGGCAAGCGCGCACTGATGCGCGTTGACTTCAATGTGCCGCAAGACAAGGCGACGCTCGCCATCACCAACAACCAGCGCATCGTGTCGGCTCTGCCGACGATCCGCCACGTGCTTGAGCAGGGCGCGTCGGTGGTTTTGATGTCGCATCTTGGCCGGCCCAATGGCGAACGCGTGGCGAAGTTCTCGCTGCAGCCGGTTGCCGATGAGTTGGCCAAACTGCTCGAACGACCGGTGCAGTTCGTTAGTGACTGTGTCGGAGCCGTTGCCGAAACTGCGTGTGCCGCGGGCACGTTGCAGCCCGGTTCGGTCGTGCTGCTTGAGAACGTTCGCTATCACCTCGAAGAGGAAGGCAAGCGCAAGCTGGTCGATAGAGACGGCAACAAAAGCAGCGAGAAGGCCGATCCGGACCAGGTGAAGGCGTTTCGTCAGGCTCTCGCCAAGAACGGCGATGTCTTCATCAACGATGCGTTTGGCACCGCACACCGCGCACATAGTTCTGTCAGCGGTGTCGCCGAATACCTGCCAGCCGCAGCAGGGCTTTTGCTGCAGAAGGAACTCGACGCGTTCGGCAAGGTGCTGTCGCAACCAGAGCGTCCGTTCGTCGCGATCCTTGGCGGCGCCAAGGTCAGCGATAAGTTGCCCGTTATCGAGAACCTGCTGCCGAAGGTCGACAAGTTGCTCATCGGCGGCGCGATGGCCTACACGTTCTTGGCCCAGATGGGCCACCAGGTCGGCTCGTCACTGGTCGAGCAAGATCTGCTCGGTGAAGCGGGTCGCGTGATTGAGCAAGCCAAGGCGGCCGGTAAGCAACTGTTGCTGCCGACCGACCACATCTGCGCCGAGAAGTTCGCCGCAGATTCGCCGGCGTCGATCCACGAAACCGATATTCCGGACGGCCTGATGGGTTTGGACATCGGGCCGAAGACGTTGGCTCGCTATGTCGAAGCACTAGAAGGCGCGCGCACCGTGATCTGGAATGGCCCGATGGGCGTGTTCGAGATGGATGCGTTCTGCAAGGGCACCGAAGGGGTTGCGAACTCGGTGGCCAAAGCTACCGGAGAGGGTGCGTTCACGGTCGTCGGTGGTGGCGACTCGGTTGCTGCAGCCGAGAAGCTCGGTATCACCGGCAAGTTGAGCCACGTGTCTACCGGCGGTGGCGCCAGCCTCGAGTTGCTCGAGGGCAAGTCGTTGCCCGGTGTCGCGGCGCTGAGCAAGTAGCCGTGACGCGGGCGAGCAGCGCACGATTCCGCGTGCCGTTCGCATCCGCCGTGCTGAGTTCGGCTCGTGCGCTTAGACGCGCAGCGAATATTCGAACTGGTTGACGCGGCTGACGGCGTCGTAGAAGTCGTTCTCTACAAAGTGCGGGTCGACCTGGAACTCTTTGTCCTTGCCAGCCTTGCCGGTCTTGACCAGGATCGTGCCGAGTTCGGCGCGTTGTCCAGCAAGCACGTCCGCAGTCGTATGGCCGATCATCCAGCTGCGCTGCAGGTCCAAGTCGAACTCCTGCTGCGCCATCTTGTAGATGCCCGGGCCCGGCTTGCGGAACACGCTCTCCTTCTTGAAGCGACCCTTGCCCTTAGGGTGGTAGGGGCACGAGTAGATCTTCGCGATCGGGATCTGCTCTTTGTGCATCGCCTGCAGGAACGCCTCACAGAACTTGGTGAACTCGCGTTCGCGATACTTGCCGAAGGCGATGTCCTGGCGGCTGGTAGCCACGAACAGCTTGAATCGATTCGGATCGACTCGGCCGAGCGCTTCGATGGCCCGGTCAATAAATGGCACGGTGCCATCTTCATTCAGGCGGGCCTGCTCTACGAGGACGCCATCAAGTTCGAAAAAGAGGCCCTGCTTGTCGGGGATCTTGGCCATTGCGCTGGGGAGGTTCGGTTGGGTGTCTGGGGGAGAGATGACGGGATTGCACCCGGCTGCCCATGGCATCGGCAGTTTCCCGGCCGGCCTTGATTAAGCGGGAAAAACGCCCTGGTCGTGATCTCGCGTGGATGCCTCGATCGACTGCGGCCAGTAGCACCGCCCGGCGAGACATTCTGGATCTGCAGGCGACGCAGTCCCTCGCGCACCTAGGGCTGTTCCGACGCGTCTAGGGGTGCATACTGGCGTGCGATGCGCTCGCACCTGTTGATCCTGACTCTCGCCGTCCTGGCTTCGTCGTGTGAGTTGTTGGCCCAGCGTGGCGACCGGCCCGGGCAGAAGCAGAAACTGTTGCCAGACGACGTGGTCGTGCCCCCGGCCACCGTTCGAACCGCGGCCGAAGAGTTGGCCACCCTGCAAGTGCCCGATGGATTTGAGGTGCAGCTGTTTGCCTCCGAACCGATGGTGCAAGACCCGGTTGTCGCGACCTTTGATGTTGCGGGCCGCCTGTGGGTCGCCGAGTTCCGCAACTACATGCTCGACGTCGACGCCAGCAACGAAGGCGAGGCGACGGGCCGCATCGTGATCTTGCACGATGACGATCACGATGGTCGCGCGGACCGCTCGACAGTCTTCTGCGATAAGTTAGTGCTGCCGCGCGCCGTGCTGCCATTGCAAGGCGGCGCGTTGGTGATCACGCCACCGAACCTCTATTGGATGCCGGATAAGGATGGCGACCTGGTCGCTGATGGTCGCGAACTGATTATGGGTGGGTTCGAAGCGGGCACCGGTAATCCCGAGCACTCCGGCAATGGTTTGACCTGGGGATTTGATCACCGCATCCATCTGTGCAATGACCAGCGTTTGCTGCGTCGCACGGACGATGGCTTCGTCATCGAAGCTGGATCCGGTGGCGGTCAGTGGGGTCTCTGTCTCGACGATCGCGGTCGCTTTTACTTCAACTACAACTCGGACTGGTTGCGGTGTGACCTCGTGCCAAATCATTATGGCGCGCGTGCTCGTGCCGTCGGTGGCTTGCCATCGCTGAATCACCGCGTCGTGAGCGATGAAGGTGTCTGGCCCATTCGTGTCACCCCGGGCGTCAATCGCGGCTACCAAAAGGGTGTCTTGAAGGACTGGCGCCTCGCCAATCGCACTGGCGTGTGTTCGCCGGTGATTTATCGCGGTGGGCTGATGCCGTTCCAAGGCGACGCGTTCATCTGTGAACCGTGTGGCAACGTCGTGCGGCGGGTCGTGCTGCAAGATCACGATGGTGTGATGCATGGCGAGAATGCCTATCAGAAGGAACAGCGCGAGTTCTTGGCGTCGACCGACGAACGCTTCCGCCCCGTCAATCTGACCAACGGCCCCGATGGCGCGCTCTACGTCGTCGACATGTACCGCGGCGTCATCCAGCACCGCAATTACGTGACGTCGTTCCTGCGCCATCAGATCAAGAAGCGCAACCTCGAAGAAGCGGTGCACCTAGGTCGCATCTGGCGTGTCGTTCCGAAGGGCACTGGCAAGCTTGAGCCGATGCCATCGCTGGTTGATGCAAGTGAGCACCAGTTGGTCGCGGCGCTGGCCCACGCGAGCGGCACGGTGCGCGATCAAAGCTTGCAACAGATCGTGCAACGCCAGCTAGGACGCGCGGCGCCGCTGTTGCAGAAGTTGCTCAATAGCACCGATCGTCCCGCGGTTCGCATCGCGGCGATGTCGGCGTTGGCTGGTCTTGAGAAGTTGACGAGCAACGAACTGCGGCGTTGGGTCCGTGATTCGGATGCTGGGGTCGCGGCCTTTGCTTGGCAGCACGCTGGCCCATCGTTGGCACGCGGCGACAGCCACCTGTGGGGCGCAATCGATCGTTTCGACAGCACCACGCCGAGCACCATTCGCTGGCACGCGGCTTTGGCGATCGGTGATGCATTGCTGGCCGAGGCTGGCCTTCGTGATCGTGAGACTGCGCGCGTGTTTGCCGCGCTGGCGGGCTTGGTTCGCGAGACCCCCGCCGACGGCATGTTGCGCGCAGCAGTGGCGACCGCGGCTCATCCGCACATCGCTGACGTCTTGCGCGACCTTGCCATGCACGAGGGGCAGCCAACTGCGCCCAGTAAACCGCTGCGTGTGGCGTTCGTGGACTTGGCGCGCCGCGCGATGAAGAGTCGTTCGGCTGAGGCGCAGCAAGATCTGCTTGCGTTTGCCAGCGAAGCGACCGAATTGTGGCAGCAGAAGGCGGTGCTTGATGGCGCCGTTGGGGCCTTGCCTAAGGGCGGCCGCCGCACCGGTTGGTTGGTGTTCGGCTCGACTCCGGAGGCATTGGTGACCCTGTCACAGCATGCCGCCGGGGCAGTGCGCAGTCGGGCGCAGCAGTTACTCGGCTCGGTGAGGGTCGGTGGCGCTGCCATGCCCGGTGCCGTGACTAATCTTACCGACGCCGAAAAGAAGCGCGTATTGGCTGGTGAGGTCCTGTTCCGCGGTGCTTGTGCCGCGTGCCATCAACTCGACGGCAGCGGCCAACGTGGCCTGGCACCGCCATTGCGCGATTCCGAATGGGTTGCCGGCCCGAGTGGGCGCTTGATCCGCATTGCGCTGCACGGCGTCAAGGGGCCGATCGAGGTCGATGGCGAAAGCTGGCAACTCGAGATGCCTGGGCAGGGCCACTTGTCCGACGACGAACTCGCCAAGATCTTCAGCTACCTGCGGCGAGCTTTCGGCCATCAGGCTGCTTGCGTCGATAAGACCGAGGTCACGAAGGTGCGCAAGGCGACGAAGCGACGGGCTTCCGCGTGGACCGCAAAGGAACTGCTCAAAACAAAGTGACCGGGGCGCTACCGTCTACGGCATGAGCTCGTTCGATCCGATTAAGCAAGACCGTTTCACCTTTGGCCTCTGGACGGTTGGGAACCCAGGCCGAGATCCGTTCGGCGAGGCCGTGCGTCCGGTTCTCGATCCTAACCACATCGTGCGCAAACTCGCCGAGTGCGGGGCATCTGGCGTCAACCTGCACGACAACGACCTAGTGCCGTTCGGCTCGTCTGCGGGCGAGCAGGATCGCATCGTCAGCGAGTTCAAGAAGACGCTCGCCGACACGGGCATGACGGTGCCGATGGCGACGACCAATCTGTTCACCCATCCGGTGTTCAAGGATGGCGCGTTTACCAGTAACGACCCGAAGGTGCGGGCGTTCGCGTTGCAGAAGACCATGCGTGCGATGGATCTCGGTGCCGAACTCGGCGCCAAGCTCTACGTCTTCTGGGGTGGCCGCGAGGGTACCGAAGCTGATGCTTGCCGCGATCCGCGTAGTGCCTTGCAGCGCATGCGGGACGCGATGGACTTCTTGTGCGAATACTCGAAGGACAACGACTACGGCATGAGGTTCGCGCTCGAGGCTAAGCCCAACGAACCGCGCTCGGAGATCTACTTGCCGACGACCGGCCACATGCTGCACTTCATCTCGACGCTTAAGAACGAAGAGATGGTTGGCGTTAACCCCGAGGTTGCGCACGAAGTGATGGCTGGCTTGTCGTTCGCACACAACGTGGCGCAGGCGATGGCTTGCGACAAACTTTTCCATATCGACCTCAACGGCCAGAAGATGGGCCGCTACGACCAGGACCTGCGTTTCGGTAGCGAAGACCTCAAGGGCGCGTTCTTGTTGGTGCGCCTGCTCGAGGGAACGCTAGGCGGAAAGCGCTACGATGGGCCATTGCACTTCGATGCGCACGCCTACCGTTCGGAAGATGAGGCTGGTGTCTGGGACTTCGCCAAGGGTTGCATGCGCACCTACAAGATCTTGCATGAGAAGGCGCTCGCGTTTGATTCCGACCCGGACGTCGTGGCGATCATCGCCGAGCAAAACGATGCCGCGATTGACCCGTTGCTAACTGGTGGCTACTCAAAGGAAACGGCCAGTAGCCTACTGGGCATGGACATTGATGTAGACGCGATCGCCGCGCGCGGTCTGCGCTACGAGCGCTTGGACCAACTGCTTGTCGAACACCTGCTCGGCGTGCGCGGCTAACGCCGTAGGCGAGTCATTATGAGCACGACGGGTCCGCTATTTCTCGGCATCGATGTCGGCACACAAAGCGTCAAGGCGCTGGTGCTCGATGTGGGCAGTGGCGCGGGGCAAAGTGTTGTGGCGCGCAGCAGCGAACCGCTGGAATTGATCGATGGCCTGCCCGCAGGTCATCTGGAGCAGCATCCGGAGCATTGGCTCACGGCGGTGCAGATGACCTGCCAGCGGGTGTTGGCCGAAGTCGACCCTGGTCGCATCGCCGCCATTGGCGTGTCTGGACAGCAGCACGGTTGCGTGGTTCTCGATGAAAACGATGCCGTGATTCGGCCGGCGAAGTTGTGGTGCGACACCGCGACTGCCGACGAGGCGCGTGAGTTGAGCGAGCGCATCGGCCGTACCGTTCCTACTGGCTTTACGGCGAGCAAACTGTCTTGGCTCAAGAAGCACGAACCCGATAACTGGAACAAGGTGCGGCGCGTTCTGCTGCCACACGACTACGTCAATTTCTGGCTTACCGGCCGCGCCACGATGGAATGCGGCGATGCCTCGGGCAGCGGTTGGTTTGATCCGACCAATCGCAGCTTTGATGAGGCGGCGATGGCGGCAATCGATACGAAGGTTGCGTCGTGCATGCCTGAGTTGCTCGAGGCAGGTGCGATGGCAGGCGAGTTGCGTGAGGACTCGGCCAAGTTGTTGGGATTGCCGCCGGGCATCCCGGTCTCGGCCGGCGGTGGCGACAACATGATGTCGGCGATCGGCAGTGGTGCGACCACTGCTGGGGTCGTGGTCGTCAGTCTCGGCACGTCGGGAACGATCTTTACGCGCACTGACTCTGTGGTGATTGACCCCGACGGTTTGATCGCCCCGTTCTGTAGCAGTGATGGCGCGTGGTTGCCGCTCTTGTGCGTCATGAACCTGACGGGCGTGACCGAAGAGATCAAGTCGATGATGGGTCTCGATCACGCCGCACTAACTAGCGCGGCTGAGTCGGTCGCGCCCGGCTGTGATGGCTTGCTGTGGTTGCCGTTCTTGATGGGGGAGCGCGTCCCTGACTTGCCTGGCGCAACCGGCACGTTGCTCGGCATTCGCCCCGGCACGATGCGTCCCGGTCATCTCTATCGTGCCGCACTCGAAGGGACGTCGCTAAACCTCGCTCTTGGCTTCCAGCGCTTGCGCGACCTTGGCACGACCATCAACGAAGTGCGGTTGACCGGTGGTGCCGCGAACAACCCGCTGTGGCGTCAGATTCTCGCCAATGTTTTTGATACGCCGGTTCGTGTGCTGGTCGAAACCGAATCCGCCGCTCTCGGGGCGGCGTTGCAGGCCTGCTGGTCGGTGCGTCGCCGCGACGACGGCCGTCTCACCTGCCATGAGGTCGCGGCGCCGTTCGTGCAGATCGGCGCGACGACCGCGCCCAATGGTGATGCAGGTAGTTACGCCGAGTTGTTGCAGCGCTATCGCCGCGAAGTTGCGCGCCTGTATTCGTGAGTTGCTGCGCGGCCATCGGAGTCATCTAACGTGATCAATCTAGACCGCACCGAGCAACGCATCGTAGGCGTGCTGATTGAGAAGCAGCGTACCGTGCCTGACTCCTACCCGATGACGGAGAATGCGCTGATCAACGGCTGCAACCAATCGAGCAATCGGGACCCGGTGTTGGCGCTGCAGCACTTCGAGGTGGCCGGAGCGTTGATGGCCATGCACGGTCGCGCTGTCGTGGTGCGGATTGAAGGGGGTGCGCGGGCGGTCAAATACCGCCATCGCATCGATGAACTACTGGGGGTGTCCGAGAACCAACTCGCGCTACTGGCCGAATTGTTGTTGCGTGGCCCGCAGGCGCCCGGAGCTTTGAAGTCTCGGGTGGCGCGCATGGGCTTTCATGGCACGCCGCAGCAAATCGAGGAGGCGCTGCGTGAGTTGGCCGCGGGATCGCCAGCATTGGTGATGCAGGAGCCACGTCGGCCGCGCGAACGGGATCATCGTTGGCGGCATTTGCTCGGCGATGGTAGTGCAGCCGTCGCGGGCGTGGTCGCGGAAGCTGCCGGCGCCGGTGTTGCGCCTGCGGTTGCTGCCGCCCGGCCTCTGAGTGATCCGGTGATGCAGCGTCTTGAAGAACTCGAGCGCCGCGTTGCGCATCTGGAGCGCGCGCTCGGCGAGAGCGCGTCCGGCCGTGTCCTTGATGACGCGGCAATCCGCGCTAGCGATGATGACGAATCGCCGCGGCCGCGGCTCGGTTAGTTCCGGCCGGTCTGCTACGGGCGCTTCTTCGGGGCTGTTTTTTTATCGCCGCGCAGCTTCGCTGCCTGTTCCGCACACCACGCCGCGTCACGCTTGCCATTGGCGACTACGAAGAACTGGTTGAGAATCAACGGTTGGCTCTTCTTCACGGGCGTTGTGCGGGTCACGCCGAAGCGGCCGTAGGGGCGCGTCGACCACTTGCTCTTGCCCGGGTTGTCCAAGCCATCGACTTGCAACACCGTGTAGCTGGCCTTTTCCAATTCGAGGACGCCGGCCGTCCAGTTGCAGTTGGTCCAGATGTCGTTGCCTTCGTCCTTGGCACCTGCGGGGCGCACGTAGACCACCGGCTTGGCGTTCTCTTCGGCGAACTGCTGCAGGGCACGGAACTGTTGGCCAGCGTGGTGGGGGTCGCCAGCCAAGACGACGTCTTTGCGGATCGTCATGCACTTCGAGCGCAGGTGCAGCACGTAGTAATCGCCATGGTGTTCGGTGACTTCGAGGCCGCGTAGTTCGCGAATGACGATCGCGCCGGCGGGATCACACCAGTCGATCAGCGAGATCTGCGCATCCTTGCCCATGTTCAAGAAGGCCGGGGTGCCGTGGCCGCCGAAGCGCTGGTATTCGCCCTTGTTGAGGTGCCAGAAATCGTAGGTCTTGTCACCGATCTTGGTCTTGTTCCAGCCGGTGAATAGACCGCGGTGGTGTTCGAACTTGCCGCCCAGTCCCTTGGTTAGTTGCGTGCCGTCGGGAGCGAATAGGTGATGGAACACCTTGCAGGTGGCGCGGGCATCCTTCGGATCCCAGTCTTTTTCCACGATGCTGGCGGCGATCTTTGCCGCGCCGGAATCACCGCTGCTGTAGACGACGTCGGCGGAACCTTCGATCTTGCGGCGCTCGGGCTGTTGGCGACCTTGGTTCTGCGCGCAGGTCGACTCGGTGAAGGCGGTTGCCGACAACGCCGTCAGCAGGGATAGGACAATTCGGGGCGAACGTAGCACGGGACCATTGTAGCACCGGCGTGCCGTGGCTCTACGCTTCTAGTATGCAAGTCGCACTCTATGTGCATCCGTTCGATGTCACCGCTCTCGAGGGCCATGGCGGCCTAGGTCGTTTGCGAGATCTCGGCGTCGGCGAATTGTCCATGGCGACGAGCTATCACGACGGGCGCTGGCTGACGCCGTGGCATCCTGAGCGCAAGGTGCGGTTCCTCGAAGACGGCTGCGTGCATTTTCGGCCGAATCGGGACTATGGCTTGTTGCAGCCCAAACTATCGAGTGAGGTCCCGGATTTGGGTTCGTCACCGCTCGAACGCTTGTGCGCAGCGGCTCCTGACGCGGGCCTGCGGGTTAGGGCTTGGACAGTGTTTGGTCATAATTCGCGGTTGGGGGAAAAGCATCCGGAGCTGACGGTCGAGAACGCCTTCGGAGATCGCTATCCGTATTCGTTGTGTCCGTCGCAGCCGGCTGTGCAGCAGTTTCACCAGAACCTGGTTGGCGATTTGGCCGGGCACGCTGGCTTGGCATCGATCGAGTTCGAAGCGCTTGGCCAAATGGGGATCCAGCACTCGAGCCATCACGATAAGAAGAGCTTCTCACCGAGCGGTCTGTTGGCGTTCGCGTTGTCGGCGTGCTTCTGTTCTGCCTGTCTCGAGATGCATCAAGAAGTCGGCAGCGATGGCGAGGCAATGCGCGCGCGGGTGGTTTCGTTTATCGCCGCGCAGACAACCGATGCCGATGCAATGGCTCCTGGTTCGGTGCCGCGTTCGGATGACGATCTCGACGAGCACCAGCGTGAGTGGCTGGAGTCGGTGTTGGCGGCGCGCGCGGAGGCCATGGCGGTTATCGCGGAAGCCGTGACAGCCGCAAGTGGCCGCTGTGATCGCGCCGTGCAGGTGCATCCCGATCGGTGGTTTACCGGCAGCCAGTTGTCAGTTGAGTCGGCCGAGGCGTTCTCGGGTGGCGAAGAACGGGTGTTGACGTGCTACGGCGAAGGGCCGGCCCAGATCGAAGCGTTGCTCGGCCACGCTGGTATGGCTGCGATCCAAGGCGGCAAGCGTCGGCTGTGTATCTGGCCGAAGGCACCACAGTTCTCAAGTGACGGAGACCTGTTGAAGATCAAGCAGCTATGTGCGGATCACGGCATCGAGACAGTTGCCATCTACCATCTCGGACTTCTGCCATGGCGAACCATCGAACGCGCGGCCAAGATTCTGTCTGCATGAATCGTGCTCTGATCACCTTGGTAGGTTTGCTTGGTGCGGCGATGCTTTGCACCGATGCGGCCGTGGCGCAACAACGCCCGCGGCTCGTGGTCCTGTGCTCGGTCGACCAACTAGCGACCTGGGTGCACGCTATGGGGGCGCCGTTCTACGCGAAGGATGGAGGCTTCCGGCGCTTGAAGAACCAGGGCGTCACGTTTGCAAACTGTGCCTACGAGCATGCGTGCACCGAGACCGGTCCTGGTCACGCAACCATTGCCACCGGCGCGCCGGCGAGCTTGCACGGCATCGTTAAGAACAACTGGTGGGATCGCGACCTGAAGAAGTTGATCTATTGCGTTGGCGAACCAGCCGCAGCGTTGCCCGATTTGCCCGAAGGCAGCAATCGCGGGCCGGGTCGGCTATTGGTGCCAACGCTCGCGACGTCGATGAAGACGCACATTCCCGAATGCAAAGTCGCCAGTGTTAGTTGGAAGGATCGTTCGGCGATCTTGATGGCCGGCAGCGACTCGGACGTGACGGCGTGGATTGAGGCTACGACCGGGAACTTGGTCACCAATAGCAAGTGGGTCGAGCAGACGCCGGCATGGTTGACGCAGTTCAATAAGACCCGTGCGATCGATTCGTTCTTCGGCAAGAGTTGGGATCGCAGTGGGCCCGTGGCCGCCTACGAAGGTTTGGTCGATGATCGCCCGTGGGAGAACCTGCACTACAACGGTTCGCGAAAGCGCACGCTGCCGCAAGCGATGACCGGCGGCGGCACCGAGATCACGGCGCCGTATTACACCCAGATCTACGCCTCGCCCTTCGGCAATACGATTGTTCGTATGGCCGCACAGGCTGCCGTGCGCGGCATGAAACTTGGCGAGGACGCGGCAACTGATCTGCTGTGCATCAGCTTCTCGGCGACCGACGTGGTCGGCCACTACTGGGGGCCGCAGTCGGTCGAGGCGCGCGACGCGTTGATGCGACTGGACCAAGACCTCGGCTTGCTGTTCTCGTTCTTGGATACCGAAGTGGGCGCCGGCGCTTGGGCGTTGTTCTTGACGGCCGATCACGGCGTGGCTCCAAGTCCAGAGTCGGAAATGCTCAAGGGTGGTAGCGGCGGTCGTGGTCCGGTTGATGCGTGGGTCAAGTCGTCGATCGAGTCGGCGTTGCGACAGGAATTTGGGCTGCCGGTCAGCGGCAAGTTCTATGTCGAGCGCGTCAGCGAGAATGCCGTCTACCTGAATGGCCTAGCGATTGCCGCGAAGCGTCCGGCGGCGCTGCGCACGGCCACGAAGGCTGCGATGCGTGTGCGTGCGGTGATGTCTGCCTACCCGACCGAAGAAGTTCGCGGCGACTTCAAGCACACTGATCCATTCCGTCGGGCGTTGGCGCATGGGTTGTCGAAGCAACGTGCCGGCGACGTGCAGTTCATCCTGCAGCCGTACTGGCTCAATGGCACAACGCCGGCGTCGCATGGTTCGCCGCACTCTTATGATCGCGAGGTTGTGGCCATGGCGATCGGGCCGGGCATCCCCGCAGGCACGGAGTTGTCGCAGTCGATCACGCCTGGCTTTGGAGCCGTGTTGCTGGCGAAGATGCTGCACATCCCAAAGCCATCGGCGGCTCATGAGGAAGTGCCGGATGGGTTCTTCGGGCCGCGCTAAAACTGATAGTTCGGTCGCGTCGGTGCTTGCCCGCCAGGCTCGATGCGCTGATTACGCCGCCATCGTAGTCGGCCCCGTGCTTTTGCCCTGAGCAGACTTTGGCGGCTTCAGTCGTGCGCCGGATGTGTCGATGGCTTGGGCATGTCAGGCCAATCGCATTGGTGGGCGATCTCTGGAGCACTAGTCGTATTGATTGGTGTGCTGGTGCTTGCCGACAGCCTACGTCAGCCGCCGAAGGAGATAGAGCCGGCACCGGTGGTCGCGTCTCAGCCAGAGGTTAGTGATCCGTGTCGCTCGGATGTGATCATGGCGCGTGACGCGAGTGGTCAGCTGCAACCGTTGGCATTCGAACCGGCGGATACCGCGCAGGCATTGGTGCTGGTGTTTCCGGCGCACTTCGCTGGCAAGAACGTCGACGTAACGCTGTGGCGTCGCCTCGATAACCAACGGGAAGCCGAGCCGTGGATCCGCATGCGCCCATTGGTGCGCAGCGATGCGACGCTCCCGATGGCTGGCATCGTGCCCGGCCAATACGACATCCAAGTCGGTTTGCCCGACGAGCTGCAGTTGCTGGTCGAAGCTGCCCCAGCACCCGGCGAAGTGATTTTCGTCGTGGCAACTCCCGTTCGCTGATTGTCCTCCGGGCGACTACCATGACGGCGTGAAGACGTCCGTAATGTTGGTTCTCTCGTTGTTCGCCGCGTCGCTCGCGGGTCAGCAAACCGTCAAGCCTGATGCTAGCAAGCTGGATGCTCGCCGGGTTACGTCCGGAGAGTTCCGGACGCAGCGATTTGGTCCGGCGCGTTGGCTCGACGGCGGGCACTACGCCACGCTCGAACGGAAGTCCGACAACGGGCCTTTGGAGTTGGTTCGCTACGAAGCGCTTACCGGTAAGCGGCAGGTGTTGGTGACGGCCGCGATGTTGTGGGTGACCAGTGAAGGTCGGGCGCTCAACATCGAAGATTACTCATTCTCGCCAGATCAGAAGTGGCTGATGGTGTTCTGCGACAGCGCTCGTGTCTGGCGGCTCAATACGCGTGGCGAGTACTACCTGTTGCCGCTCGATGGTTCTAAGGAACCGCGTCGACTGGGTGGCAAACTCGAGAAGTCGACGCTGATGTTCGCGAAGTTCTCGCCGAACAGCGCTCGGGTTGGCTACGTCTCACGCAACGATGTCTACGTTGAGGATGCGGCGTCGGGCAAGCAGACGCGCCTGACCCAGGATGGCTCGTTGACGGTCATCAACGGCACCTTCGATTGGGTCTATGAAGAAGAGTTCGATTGTCACGACGGCTTTCGTTGGAGCCCCGACAGCGAACGCGTTGCCTACTGGCAACTCGATTGCAGTGGCGTCGGCGAGTTCTACATGGTCGACAATCTCAGTGACCGTTATGCGCAGATCGTGCCGGTGCAGTATCCGAAGGCTGGCACGACCAACTCGTCGTGTCGCATTGGCGTGATCTCGGCTGCGGGTGGCAAGACCACGTGGATGAAGACGCCGGGCAATGCTCGCGAAACCTACTTGCCGCGCATGGAGTGGCATCCGCTCGGCAAAGAACTGATGGTGCAGTGGTTGCCGCGGCCTCAGAACCATCTGGTTGTTTACGGTTGCGATGCCCAGAACGGCAGCGTCCGCAAGGTGCACGAAGAGCGTGACGCGGCCTACGTCGATGTGCGCGAGGACTTCCGTTGGGTCAACGGCGGCGAGCAGTTCTTCTGGACCAGCGATGTGGCCTTTCAGGGTGATAGCCAGAAGGCGTGGCGGCAAGCCGGCACAATCGTCTGGGATACGCGCGGCCGGCACTTGTTAGTGACGCATCTGCCGATGACCAAGAACTACGACGTCATGGCCGTCGAGCACGCGGACTTGAAGAACGGCCGATTACTCGTCAGCCATAGTGATGGCAACGCGACTGAAAAGGCGTTGTTCACCGATGGCTCTGGTTGGGCTAGTTACTCAGCGGATTACCAGACTGGCAAGACTCTCAAGCGGGTGTCGCCGAGTGACCAGCGCGGCTTCCACGACTACCAAATCAGTGCCGATGGTTCGTTGGCCATTCACACGTTCTCGGCGTTCGATACTCCTCCGGTGATCGACCTCGTGCGGCTACCGAGTCACGAACGCGTTCGTGTGCTCGTTGACAATAAGCGGTTGCGCGATCGTTATGACGCGGTTGCCAAGGGCAAGAACGAGTTCTTCCAAGTCGAGACCAATGATGGCCACACGCTCGATGGTTGGGTCATGTATCCGGAGGGCTTCCAAGCCGATGGCAAGTGGCCGGTGGTGTTCCACGTCTACGGCGAGCCGTGGTCACAAACAGTTAAGAACACGTGGTCGCTCGGCCACCATCTGTTCCATCGTTGGTTGACGCAGAAGGGCTACGTCGTGATGTCGATCGACGCGCGCGGCACGCCGGCGCCAAAGGGGCGCGATTGGCGCAAAGCGCTCTATCAAAACATCGGTGTCGTTAGTTCGCACGATTGGGGGCAGGCGGTGCGCAAGCTACTCAAGAAGAACGACTGGATGGATGCCGAGCGGTTGGCGATCTGGGGTTGGTCTGGTGGCGGCGCGATGACGCTCAATATGTTGTTCCGTCATCCTGAGTTGTTCCGCGCTGGCATGTCGGTGGCACCAGTGACCGACATCTCGCTCTACGACACGATTTACCAGGAGCGATACTGTGGCGATCCGCGCGAGGTTCCACAGGTCTACGAGAAGTGTTCGCCGATCACGTTCGCCAAGAACCTGCAAGGCAAGTTGTTGCTGATACACGGCACTGGTGACGACAACGTGCACTTTCAGAACAGCGAGCGGTTGTTCGACGAGCTGGTCGCACACGGCAAGGTGTTCGAATACCTCGCCTATCCAAATCGCACGCACGGCATTCGCGAAGGTCGCGGCACACGCGCGCACCTGTATGCGTCACTGCTCGACTTCTTGGAGCGTCGCGTGCCAGTGGGCGTCAAGCGCTAACGAATCGTTGGGGCAGTAGCCGTGCCGCTCTGACTCACGCCGTCTCCGG
>CALCZA010000168.1 GCA_937906475.1 uncultured bacterium | reverse complement strand
CGTGGTGTCCGGAAATTGCGCCGAGGCCGTTGCGGGTCGAATTGGCCAGTTCAAACACGCCGATGACCAAAGAGCAGTTGTCGGTTTCGGCCGAGTCGACAGACCGGCGGTGCGTTTCGAGGTGGGTAATCAGACCAGCCACACGGGCGGGGGCCAGATGCGTTTTGAGGCCCTCGCGCCGGGCGCGAGCATTCACCATTGCGGCGCAAGTTGGCAATCGCAAGCGAGACGTTATGATCAGCGCCTAACTACACAATGCAGCTGACGACGCTGCGCATCGCAGCTGATCGTCCGATCCGTTGGGCGCACGAGGTCACCATGAAGAAGTATCGAATACGGACGCGGATAGCTCTGTTGGCGGCAACGCTAACCCTCATGACCGTGCTGGTCCTTTCGGTCGTCGACTTGATGGGCATAGGTCCGAATCTTGGCCTGCCTGTCGGCTACTACGGCCGCTTCAATCGAGTCCTCGCTCAGATCCACGCCAGCCCCGACGTCGAAGTCGTCCGCACGACGCTGCATCGGGATCTGGAACTCGAGGACTTCTACATCACGGTCCGGCACGATGATCGCGAGGTTCGCCTACGCTTTGAAGAGGCGCACACAAGACCGTTCGGCGAGCTGGTCCAAGAGCTGAAGAGGGTCGGGCTGTGAGGCAGCGCCCAGCTACACAATGCAGCTGACGATGCTTCGCATCGCAGCTGATCGTGACAGACGTTGGACAGAAGGAGGCAGATGTCGATATCCCAACCCTCGACCCCCCCCAAGTAAGCAGACTCTGAGCGCGGTGCCCCTGGGCGCGAAGCTGTGCTACCGCATGACGCTCGGAAGCTGCGCTGGTTAGAATCTGTAGAACAAGCGCATGCAGACGGACGCGGCTTCGCCGCGACGCTGATCCGCAACCACGTTAGCCAGACAGATAGAGCACTCCATGAGCAACAAATTTTTCCACAACTGGTTAGTGATGACAGCGACATTCTGTGTCGCCGTTAGCTTCGCGCAGACTCAATATCCAGATGTGCAATATGCGCTCTACCCACTCTTCGCGGTCCTGCTATTCTTCCTCGCATCGTGGTGTCGGGCTACGACGCGCCGCCTCGATGCGTTGGAGCAAGAGCTAGCTTCGCAGACAACTGGGCGCGCTGCCGGCTAGATGATGCAGTTGACGACGCTGCGCCTCGCAGTTGATCATCCACAGACGTTGGGCCGTCTCCGGATCGACGCGACTGCGAGCCCATCATAGATAGGATATTCGGCAAGCGAACCATCACGCGCCAACCACCGTGATAGCAACTAGGGCGCGAACCATGAGTGACCCCTTTATCCCGCGCGTCGGCGGAATCCTCAGCGCCGACATCGCCGCTCCCGAACACGAACGTGAAGTGCGCTTCTATTCTCGTGTACTCAGCACGGGCGAGACTCCGCTGTGGCGTGAGGATCTGATGAACAATCGCGGCATGCCAATCATCGGCTTGGGCGCGCTTAGCGCGGAGTATGGTGACCTTCCGCTCCAATGGATGCCGCACATTCAAGTCGCCGATGTCGCAGCCAGTGCGGTGCGGGCACTCGAGTTGGGCGGGAGTGAACTCATGCACGGCAAGGACGACGAGGGATCGAGCCAGTGGGCGGTGCTGCTCGATCCGAATGGGGCGGCCTTCGGGATCATTCCAGTCGTTCCAGCGGAAGCGATGGTTCCACCTGAAGGCGAAGCAGAGCACGACGCCGCGGCTCCGGTGGGTTGTATAGCTTGGCTCGACCTGACGGTCCCCGACGCTTCGGCAACCCGTGACTTCTATCGACAGGTCGTTGACTGGTCTGCGCAGGCCGCCGAGATGGAGGACGCGGGCGAGCGCTACTCCGACTACAATATGCTCGGTGGTGATGGAGTCGCGGCGGCGGGAGTCTGCCATGCGCGCGGCACGAACCATGGGTTGCCGCCTGTCTGGATGATCTACCTTCCCGTTGGTGACCTCGACGAGAGTCTTCGTCGCGTGCAAGAGGGAGGGGGAAAGATCATCAAGGAGACACGGGGGAGCGATGGGAAGTGCTCATGTGCGTTTATTCAGGATCCGGTGGGGGCGTGCCTGGCGCTGGCGCAGGGATAGAGAAGGTGCAGCGACCTAACTAGGCGTTACACCTGACAGCGCGCGTCGCGCGCTGCACGTGAACACCGAACCGTTGGACGGACCTGGCTGGCCTGCTTGTGCGGTGTCCACAGTCGCACCTGCGCGACGTTAGGATGATCAGCCAATGTTGAGCGCTAATGCCAGTGCAGCTTCAGGAGGTCGCTTGTTCCTCGTGGCTATCGTGTTGGCGGCGATTGGTGGGGCGGCGTTCTTTGTTGGCCTCGGCGCCGCGTTCAATCGAGCTGGCAATTGGTCCAACGCTCTCGCAGGCATCGGGATCCTTCTGTTGATTGTCGGCGGGGTGGCCAACTTGGTTGCTGCCGTCATGGGGGCGCGCTTTATGCGCGCCAGCCGGACTCTTCTTTGGTGGTGGCTCTTAAGTGCTGCACTGGCCGCAGTGTCTATCGCCGGTGGACTTGTGGCACTGAATCTGTGATGGCCTTGGTAGACTCGCTGCCCAACGACACAATGCAGCAGACGACGCTGCGCCTCACAGCTGATCGCCACAGACGTTGGGCGGCGCTACGAAGGAACTGGACGTTTGCTGCGTAGTCGTGCCGCGGAGTGAGTCGCACCCCAAAGAGCGAATGAGTGACCGAAGGTCGTTCGGCAGTGCGGGCGTCGCTCAGGACGTGCGCGACGCAACTCGAGGTAATCAATGTTCAAACGCGCCCTCAGGCTCGCCGCCTGGCCCGTGCTCATTTCTCTCATCGTCACGCCGGTTCGTGTCTTTCTCGAACTGGCCGGCGCGCCCACGGTGTTCGTCTTTCCGTTCGGCTTGCTCTGGCTGGCACTGGGGTTCGCGGTCTTCTTGGGCACGAGACTGTGCGAGGAAGAACATCCATATCTGCTCCTGCTTCTGAGCCTCGTCGTCTTCTCTCCACCATCTCGGGTCCCCGTTTTCGTGATGTGGTGGATCGATACCACGTGGGAACTTGGCACTCACTACAACATCTTCGATAGCTGGGGGCAGGCCCTGTTCTCGCAGCTCTTCTGGGGCTCCGTCATCCAGGTGGTCCCGGGCTTCTTGACGGGGTCAGTGGTCCTCGGCATCAAGAGGGCCCGGGCGAGCGCCGTCTAACAAGGAAGTGATGACCGCCAAGTGGCGCCACCCAAGCAGCGACGGCCCGATCAGCTTGGAGCACAAGCTGATCGACGAGCCGCCTCGCAGTTGATCATCCAAAGACGTTGGGCAGGCCTGTGAGCGTGCTACATTAATGATGGCCCCGATTCGGCTGCGCAGCGACGAATGCTGGGTGGCTACCGATCGCCCGCACCTTTGCTCTGAACATGGACAGCTCCGGTATCGACGGCATCCTTGGCGTGATGTTCCTGACGTTGCTTGTGTGGCTGATCGCGCATGGCCCACCCGATCTGTGGCGTGCGAGGAACGACAAGGTTGGCGGAGCTCTGGCGACCCGCGCGATGATCGCGGTCTGGATCGGCGCCGGGCTCGTCGGTTTCTCCATGGATGCTTCGACGCACGTCTTCTGGCCGCCGTACACCGAGGAGACGATGGCGCTGCGGGACCTCTACAGCACCCCGGGGGTGCCTGGCAGGACCGGGGCGATCGCTGGCTTTCCGTGGCAAGGCGTCGAAGGGTGTCCGGACGGGGCTTGGAGCCCCGGGCCCTCGCGGTGGCGGACCTCGGCCGCGCTCTGGTGCAACTTCGCGTGCCTGTGTGTCCCCGGTCTCGTGTTCACGATCACTCTACGGCGATCCGCATTGCGTGCGGCGTGGATCGGCTCGTTTCTGTTCGGGACGATCGGCGTGTTACTGCTGCTTGCCTGGATGATCGAATACCGCGATTAGCGCGCACCTACGGCTGCACGGTCACCGCGGTTAAAGAGCCGACGAGCACGTTACCGCCGAGCGGCAGCGGGTCGCCGCTGAAGTGTGGCACGGCTTGATCGATGTGGATGATGAGCAAGAGTGGTGATTCGCGGTGCAGTCGGAAGGGAGTAATACTTCACTCGTTGTGCGTGTCCGTTCTCGAGGGCGTCATGGCGCCTGAATCTCCACCTATTCTCTGCAGAGGCCCTCGCCGGCACGCTGCAGTGCGATCTAGTGAGTTTCGCGGAGCGTCTAGGTACGTAGACTGCCAACTACACAATGCAGCAGACGACGCTCCGCCTCACAGCTGATCGTGACAGACGTTGGGCCGACTTCATGAACCAACAGCTTGTCTCAGAGTCGCTGCGGTGTTGATGATTTCGATCAAGTAGCTGCCGTGCTGCCGTGGTGCCGTGATGATCGCGATAAAGCCCAGCTTCGACGAGCCGTCGCCAGCGAGGGGCCGAACCAACCTCTGAGCAAAGCTAGCGATTCCTGATCGGGATATTCGGTGTCCGGCGTTTCGTCTACACTCGGCGGCCATCCGTTCGAAACGTGACGAAGCCATGATCAAGATTCTATGCACAGTGACCTGCTTGTTCGCAGCGGTTCATATCACCAGCCCCGACCTCACCGCCCAGAAGCAGAAGGCCAGTAAGCAACTGCCTGACCCCGACGGCAAGAGCGCGAAGATGACCAAGAAGGTCAAGGTGTTCATCTTGTTGGGGCAGTCCAACATGTTGGGCGCTGGCAAGATCGGCCCGGAAACTAAGGACGGCAGTTTAGAGCACGCGGTTAAGAGCGAAGATCTCTATCCGTTCCTTGTCGATGACGAAGGTGCGTGGACTGAGCGGAAGGACGTTCGCAACGTTCGTGTCATGGTTGCGCGAGGCGGCGGCATGCGCGTCTTTAACAACGAGTGGATGACGATCAAAGGGGGCAAGATCGGGCCGGAGTATGGGATCGGCCATCACCTCGGCAATTTGATCGATGAGCCGGTGATGATCTTGAAGAGTTGTATCGGTAACCGCAGCCTTGGCTGGGACCTCTTGCCACCGGGCAGTGAGCAGTTCGAGAGCGATGGCTACGTTTATGCTGGCTACAAGGATTCCCCAGACAAATGGAAGAAGGGCACTGAGCCAAAGCCGATTGGTTGGTATGCGGGCAAGCAATACGACGATGACATTGCCAACGCGAAGAAGGTCCTCGATGAGTTGGATAAGTACTATCCGGGCGGCAAGGGCTACGAGATCGCTGGGTTCTTCTGGTGGCAGGGCGCGAAGGATTGCGGCAACGCTGCGCACGCTAAAAGATACGAGCAGAACCTGGTGCGATTGATTGAGCAGTTGCGCAAGGACTTCGAGGCGCCGAAAGCAAAGTTCGTTTGCGCGACGTTGGGTCACGTAAAGAAGGGCTCTGGCGGTAACGAGGGCGCGGTGCTGAAGGCTCAGATGGCCGTTGATGGCAAGAAGGGCAAATACAAGAAGTTCAGGGGTAACGTTTCGACGGTCTACTCGAAGCCGTTCTGTCACGGTGGTAGTGCCAACAGTCATTACGGCGGCAATGCCAAGACCTACATGGACGTCGGCTTGGCGATGGGAGAGGCGATGGTTGAGTTACTGAAGAAAGGCAAGTAGACGGCGGTTGCGAAGTTGCGCGTTGGCGATGGTGTTGCTGGCTACGTCATTGTGCGGGACGTTTCTGTCCCGAGCGATTGGCCCTCAGTCCTCCGCGAACGGCGACTTCCGACTTCCGCTGCAAGTCGTTCGAAGAACTCTCCGGCTAGCGAGTAGGTGCGAACTGCACGGCGTCGACGATCACGTAGCCGTTAGTGCCTTCCATCGAGATGGTGACCGAAGTCTGCTTGCCGGCCGAGAGTGAGGCGTTAGTGCTGATCAGCAAGGCCGTGTCAGGTGGCTGTTGGATCGCACCGGGTATGCCTTGGCGCAGTTGCTCGGTCAGCGGTTACACCTGTTAGTCCGCGAACTCGAAGTATTCGCCGCGTGATCCGTTGAACCGCGACTTGCAGCCCATGACTCTCAAGATCCAAGCTAGCCCCGTGCCCGCCGTGCCGCATGACCGCCGCTTTCCTTGGTATGTATTGATTGCTCCCGGCATCGTCGCCCTCGGCTTCCTTGCTATGCGCCTCGCTGTTCACGATGGCAGTTGGCAGGCGGTTCCAGCCTACGTAGCGTTGCTGGCTGTCTGCGGCCTCGGCGCGTTGACTTCGTCGGCGTTTGCGGCCTACGCCTCGGCCGAGGGCCGGCGGCCGGCAGCCTTCCTTGGCTGGTTCACGGCACAGATAGCGGCATCTGCAGGATTGATGACGGCACTGTGGTGGCTGCTGCCGCTACGGTTTGTCGGGCCCTAGCAAGAAGGCCGCTTAGCGTAACGGCGCGGCGGATGCCCGTTGGCACCGACGATGCCCTCGGGCTTGCGCCGTCCCATTCAATGCTCGTGCGAAGCTTCCCGCGTGGGCTTGCTACACTGAGCGCTCGCTTATGCCTCGCTTCCACACCTTGTCCTTGGGTCGCAGTTGCTGGTCGCTGCTCGCTGCCTGCTCCTTCGGAGTGTTGTTGGCGACGAGCGCGACTGCGCAGTCGGCTCTTGGTAATGCGCTGGTCGACTTCGACCGCGACATCCGCCCGATCCTGTCCAACCATTGCTTTCAGTGTCACGGTCCGGATGGCGAGCAGCGCAAGGGCGGCTTGCGACTCGACCTCAAAGAAGATGCGTTCGCCAAACGCGATGGTGTTGCCGCCATTGTTGCAGGCGACGTCGAGGCCAGTGCGCTCGTTCATCGCATCCTGAGTGATGATGCCGAAGAGCGCATGCCGCCGATCGAGGCCCACAAGCCACTGTCGGGAGCGCAGCAACAACTGTTGGTGCGGTGGATCGAGCAAGGAGCAAATTGGTCCGAGCATTGGTCGTTCGTTGCGCCGGTCGAACCAGCGCAGCCCAAAGTGGCGAATGCTGCGTGGGCGCGTGACGCGATCGACCACTTCATTCTGGCCAAACTCGACCGAGAAGGTTTGCAGCCGAATGAACGCGCAGATCGGCGCACGTTGCTGCGGCGCGTGACATTGGATCTGACCGGCATGCCGCCGACCATGAAGCAGTTGCAAGCGTTCCTCGCTGATGTGGAACCGACCGCTTACGAGCGCGCTGTCGACCGGTTGATGGCTACCGACGCCTACGGCGAACACATGGCGCGCTTCTGGCTCGATGCCGCACGCTATGGCGACACCCATGGCCTGCACCTCGATAACTATCGTGAGATGTGGCCGTATCGCGATTGGGTGGTGCGCGCGTTCCGCGACAACCTGCGGTTCGACCAATTCATTACGGAGCAGTTGGCTGGAGATCTGTTACCGGAGCCAACCGAAGATCAATTGATCGCATCGGGATTCAACCGCTGTCACATCTCGACCAACGAAGGTGGCTCGATCAAGGAAGAGATCTACGTGCGCAACGTGATCGATCGCGTCAGCACGACGGGCACGGTGTTTCTTGGCTTGACGGTCGGCTGCGCTGTTTGCCACGACCACAAGTTTGATCCGATCAGTCAGCAAGAGTTCTATCAGCTGTTTGCGTTCTTCAACAATCTGGACGGCAGTCCGATGGATGGGAACAACAAGGCGCACGCGCCGGTGATGAAGATCGCGAGTGATGCGAACACCGCGCAGCTGGCCAAGCTGAGCAATGATGCGAAAGCGGTAGAGACTCGCATTGCCGCGGCGTTGGCGGAGATCGCATACGTCGAACCAGTTGCTGTCGACGGTGTGGCCGCCAACATGCGCAAGCGACAGGAGTTGGTTTGGCTGGATGACGAGTTGCCCGCCGGCGCCGCCATCGATGGCGACGGGCTGGTTTGGACCGAAGACGCGGCGTTCGTGCACAGCGGTAAGCGCGCGATGAAGCGGCAGAGCCAGGGTAACCAGCAACACTACTTCCGTGACGCCAACCAGAAGTTGCGCGTTGCAGCAGGCGATGTGCTGTTCGCGTGGGTCTACCTGGATCCGAATGACACGCCCGATGAGATCATGCTGCAGTGGAACAGCGATGGTGCCAACGGCTGGAAGCATCGTGCTTACTGGGGTGCCAACAAGATCAACTACGGCGCGGACAAGACGACCGAGCGTTGGCACATGGGTCCGCTGCCGAAGGCTGGCGAGTGGGTGCGATTAGAGATACCGGTTGCGACCGTTGGCCTGACAGTAGGCATGGTCGTGCATGGCATCGCGTTCACTCAGTTTGGCGGCACCAGTTACTGGGACCGCATCGGTATCGATACGAGCAGCAGCCAGGCGCCGGAGGACTACTTCTGGATCGATGATGAAGTGCCCGAGGGTGCCAAGCAGCAGGGCGATGGTCGCAAATGGCAGTGGGTCGATGGCAAAGGCAAGGGGCAGCCCAAGCCGTTCCGCGGTTCACGTAGCTTGCGTCGCAAGGGCAAGGGGCTGAACCAAGACGTGTTGTCCGACGTGCCTGTGCCGCTGAAGTTGCATATGGGCGATCGCTTGTTTGCGCACGTTTGGCTCGATCCAGAGGATCCGCCACGGTCGGTGCAGTTGCAGTTCCACGCTAAGCGTGGCTGGGATCATCGTTCGCGCTGGGGTGTGGGTGCGCATGGTAATGGCCGACCCAGTGGCGCTGACTTTCGCGCCGGTGATGTGCCCGCGGTTGGTGAGTGGCTACGCATTGAAGTGCCTATCGCCGACGTCGGGTTGGTTGCCGGTGACGTAATCAATGGGTGGGCGTTTACCCAAGTCGATGGCACGGTGTATTGGGATGGCGCTGGTGTGCATACGTTGGCGCCGCCGAATGATGCGCACCTGACTTCGCTAGCGGCGTGGCAGGAGATGGCGAAGGGCAATGCGGCGGTTCCGGCTGCGTTGCGTAAGACACTGGCTGTGTCAGTCGCCTCGCGTACGAAGGAGCAGCAAGCGGCCGTTCGGGATCATTACCTGCGCCACGTGCACGGCAAGTCGCGCTCGATCTTTGCGCCGATGCAGGCCGAATTGGATTCGATTGCCAAGCAGCGTACAGCTGTCGAAGGCAAGATCCCGACGACGTTGGTGATGAAAGAGCGCGCGATGCCAAAGGACGCGTTCGTGCTGAAGCGTGGTCTATACGACCAGAAGAGCGACAAGGTGATTCGCGCGACTCCAGCGGCCTTGCCGGCGATGGCAGACGACCTGTCACGCGACCGGCTTGGTTTGGCGAAGTGGCTGATCGGCGCGGAACAACCTCTGACCGCGCGCGTCACCGTCAATCGATTCTGGCAGCAGTTGTTTGGCACCGGCATCGTCAAGACGAGCGAAGACTTCGGCAACCAAGGCGAACGGCCAAGCCACCCGGCGTTGCTCGACTACCTGGCGACGCGCTTCGTGAAGAGTGGTTGGGACGTCAAGGGGCTGATGAAGCAGATGGTGATGACCTCGACCTACCAGCAGGCGGCCGATGTGCGCGCCGAGGCTCTACGCAAGGATCCTGATAACCGCTGGCTGGCGCGCGGGCCTCGCTTCCGTCTCGATGGCGAAATGCTGCGCGACCAGGCTTTGATGTTGTCGGGTTTGTTGGTGCAGAAGATTGGCGGGCCCGGCGTCAAGCCGCCGCAGCCTGGCGGTCTGTGGAAGGCGGTCGGCTATTCGAGTTCGAACACGGCGCGCTTCAAGGCCGACACGGAACACGAGAAGGTGCATCGCCGTAGCCTCTATACCTTCTGGAAGCGTACCTCGCCGCCGCCGCAGATGACGACCTTTGATGCGCCGAGTCGCGAAGAGTGTCGGGTTCGTCGCGAACGCACCAACACGCCGTTGCAGGCATTGTTGTTGATGAACGATCCGCAATACGTTGAGGCGGCGCGCTGCTTCGCGGAGCGCATTCTGCAACACGGGGGCAAGAGCGACGCGTCACGTGTCGCCTGGGCGCTCGAAAGTGCGACGTGTCAGGTGCCCAGCACTGCCGACGTCAAGGAAGTGTGCGCGCTGCTCAAGTCGGAGCGCGCGGCGTTCGCCAAAGACCCCGCCGGCGCCAAGCAGTTGATCGCGATCGGAGCTGCCAAGTCGGAGGCGGACTGTCCCGCCGAAGAGTTGGCGGCTTGGACGATGGCAGCCAATCTGATCCTTAATCTCGACGCCGTTTTGACCAGGGGATAGGCACGATGCATCCAAGCGAAGAGTTCATTAAGCAGATCACGCGCCGTCACTTCTTTGGCCAATCCGGTCTGGGACTGGGCACTGCGGCGTTGGCTTCGATGATGGGGAAGGGGCGGATCGTCACCGATCCCCACGGCGGTGGGCTACCTGGCGTGCCGCACTTCGCACCCAAGGCGAAGCGCGCGATCTGGTTGTTCATGGCCGGCGCGCCTTCGCAAATCGACATGTTCGATTACAAGCCGAAGCTCAACGATCTGTACAACACCGACCTGCCCGAGTCGATTCGCAAAGGGCAGCGGCTAACGACGATGACGTCGGGCCAAACGCGCTTCCCGATTGCGCCGTCGCGCTACAAGTTTAAGAAGCACGACAATGGTGGCGATGGCGCGTGGATCTCCGAACTGCTGCCTTACACGGCGCAGATGGCGAAGGACATTGCGATCGTGCGGTCGGTCTACACTGAAGCAATCAACCACGATCCAGCGATTACGTTCATCACGACAGGTCGCGAGCAACCTGGGCGACCGAGCCTTGGTTCGTGGCTCAACTACGGACTCGGCTCGGAGAACCAGGACTTGCCTGGCTTCGTCGTCATGACGCCTTCGTGGACTGGCCGGCAAGATGCCCAAGCGATCTATAATCGTCTGTGGGGCGCGGGCATGATCGCGAGCAAGCACGCTGGCGTGGCGTTGCGAGCGCAAGGCGATCCGGTGTTGTTCTTGAAGAACCCAGATGGCGTCGATGCCGCTGCCCGCCGGCGCATGCTCGACTCTCTCGGCCGCATGAATACGCGACTGCACGATCAGGTTGGTGATCCCGAGATCAAGAATCGCATCGCGCAATATGAACTCGCCTACCGCATGCAATCGTCGGTGCCCGAGCTGACGGACCTCGGTAATGAACCCGATAGCATCAAGAAGATGTATGGCCCTGACGTCGATAAGCCTGGCACGTTCGCTGCGTCGTGCGTGTTGGCGCGGCGCATGATCGAACGCGGCGTGCGCTTTGTGCAGATGTTTCATCGCGGCTGGGATCAGCACGGCAACTTGACTGGTGACTTGCCGAAGCAGTGCCGTGACATCGACCAAGCGGCGTGGGCTCTCGTGCAGGACCTCAAGCAGCGCGGACTGCTCGATGAAACGCTGGTGATCTGGGGCGGCGAGTTTGGTCGCACGGTCTACTGCCAGGGTGGCCTGAGCCGCGAGAACTACGGCCGCGATCATCACCCGCGTTGCTTCTCAATGTGGATGGCTGGCGGCGGCATCCAGGGCGGTCAGGTTTACGGCACGACCGACGACTTTAGCTACAACGTCGAAGACAACCCGGTGCACGTGCGCGATCTCAACGCGACGATTCTGCACTGTCTCGGGATCGACCACGAACGGTTGACGGTGCCGCATCAGGGTCTGGACGTTCGCTTGACGGGAGTCGAACCGGCGCGCGTGGTGCACGAGTTGCTGACCTAGAGGCGTCTGCTGATGGCCCGTGACGAACGAGTCCGTGCGCCAAGTCTCAGTTGTCATCGCCGCGCGCATCAGGCTGTGAGAACGTGATCGTCGCGTCGCTGTTCCCGCAGGCGAGCAAGACAACGACCGGCACGCTGCAGGCTGACGTCGCGCGTGTTTCTGGTCTGCGTCGCGATGCTCCGGCATTGCAGTTCGTCGTGGGACTGGCCCAGACGTATGACTGTATTGCCATTGCAGTGCCCTGATTTGCCGCGGGCTGCCTCGAGACGGTCGATGAAATCGGGTTCGAGTTGCGCGAGGAGTTTGTCGCGTTCCCAATGACTGGCGTGTTGCCAAGGCTGGGCGAGCGCTAGAACGTGTGCAATGACTACCTCTTATCCGGATGATGCGGACGGCGATGTGCTGGGCGCGATGGCTGAATCGGGCATCGACATGACGAAACCCGTGACGATTGAGTTCATCGTCGATGCACCGAACGAGCAAAAAGCCAAATCGATTGAGGCGGACGCCGCAGCGGTTGGCTATCCGGCGATCGCTGAGTTTGAAGACGGCGACCCAGAAGAAGGCATCGAGCCAGGTTGGGTGGTGTCGATCGAGGTCGAGATGGCACCGGCTTATCAGCCCATAGTCGACCTGCAAAAGAAGCTTCAAGGCTTTGCAGAGGCGCACGGTGGCCAGGTGGATGGCTGGGGCGCGATGATCGACGAAGCTGATTATTCGGGCGGCGAGTAGTCGCAGGGCAGATGCGACTGCCCGGTCACTACTAGCCGGGCCTCGTGTTAGCCGGTCTTCTGCTTCTTGTTCTGGGCTTTGAGGGCCTTGGCCTGCTGCTTCGCGTTGTCATCCGCGATCTTCTTGAGCACTTCGTCCGCCCATTCCTTTTTGGCCATCGGGAATCCGAGGCGGGCGCGACTGTCGAGGTAGCTCTTTGCCACGGCGCGCGCGAGGTTGCGGATGCGCCCGATGTATGCGGCGCGCTCGGTAACACTGATGGCGCCGCGGGCATCGAGTAGGTTGAACGTATGGCCGCCCTTCAACAACTGCTCGTAAGCGGGCAGCGCGAGTTCTTGTTCCATCAAGTTCTTTGACTGGCGTTCGTGCGCGTCGAATGACTGCAGCAAGAACTCAACGTCACTGTGCTCGAAGTTGTAGGTGCTCTGCTCGACTTCGTTTTGGTGGAAGACGTCGCGGTACTTCAGGCCTTCTGCATAGTCGAGGTCGAACACGTTCTCGACGCCTTGCAGATACATGCACAGGCGTTCGAGGCCATATGTGATCTCGCCGGTGATCGGCTTGCAGTCGATGCCACCGACTTGCTGGAAGTAGGTGAACTGCGTCACCTCCATGCCATTGAGCCAGACTTCCCAGCCGAGCCCCCAACAACCGAGCGTCGGGTTCTCCCAGTCGTCTTCGACGAAGCGAACGTCGTTCTTCTTGAGGTCAAACCCGACGGCCTTCAGGGACCCGAGGTAAAGGTCGAGGATGTTTGCCGGCGCTGGCTTGAGCACGACCTGATACTGGTAGTAGTGCTGCAGGCGGTTTGGGTTGTTGCCGTAGCGGCCGTCCTTCGGGCGGCGACTTGGCTGCACGTAGGCAGCCTTCCATGGTTCTGGGCCGAGTGCTCGCAAGAACGTCGCGGTGTGGCTCGTGCCGGCACCGACTTCCATGTCGTATGGCTGCAGCAAGGCGCAGCCCTGCTGGTCCCAATATTCTTGTAGCCGGAGGATAAGTTGCTGGAAGGTCAGCATAGCGGTGCAAGATCCTATGGAACGTCGGCAGAAGCGCCAGCAATCGCCAGGAACCGTTGCCGTTAGGTGACGTTCTATTAGCGCTGCCAACCACTTAGGATCCGAAGGCAATGAGGTTGAGTCAGTCTGGCCCGGTTATCAGAAGGCACGAAGTGACTACACGGTGTCGAGTTGGTGGGCGCCGAAGCACCCGTCGCTGCCATCCTGGGATCGTTGGCAGGGCGAGTTCGCATTCGACGTTGGGGCTGACTGCCTCCTGCGCTGGCCCGGATGGATCCTGGGGAGCCACGGTGATACCGGACGTGGGCTAATTCCGAGGCCGTCATACTGGGATGCGCACTGGCGTATTCGTAATTTCAAGTTCAGTGCGGGCCTACGCAGAGCCGGTTGAACGGTTGGGATTTCGCAGTGTAGTCTTAGGGAGCCTGCTCTCATTTCAGACCGTCCCCGTGGTCTGGGCTCTCCTACATTGGCTGAGGTATTTGTGCGTCTTCCCTCCTTCTCATTTCCGATGGTCGCGCTTGCGGCTGCTGTTTGCACACCTGCGCTAAGCGCTCAGTGGGTTTCCTACACCAACCAAACCGGGTCACGCTTAAATGCGTCGGCATCGTTGGTCGCCAACGACACCCAGGAAAAGGACTACGGCTGGGCTGATCTTGACCAAGATGGCGACATCGACTTGGTCATTGTGCGTAAGTCGCCCTTCACCAGTTCGGGTCACTTCCCGAACGTTCTGCTGATGAACGAAGCCGGCACACTGACGGATCGCTCGTCCACGCTTACGACCTCGACGGTTCCGGGCAGCAGCGGCTTCCTCGATGCCACCAATGACCGCGACGTTGAGATTGCTGACGTCAACGGTGATGGCTGGCTCGATGTCATTACTTGCACGACATTGACCGCTGGTCAGTCGGAGTACATCCGCGCTAACCGCGTCTACATAAACCAAGGCATGAGCGGTGGGGTTTGGCAGGGATTGCTGTTCGATGATGCCAACCGCATCGATGATGCCGCTTGGGGTAACGGTGAGCATCGCTTCTGCGGGGTCTCTGCTGGCGATATCGATGGCGATGGTGACCAGGACCTCTACTTCGGTGACTACCAGCAAGGTGGTAGTCGTTCGATCGACGTTAACGATCGCTTGTTGATCAATGACGGAACCGGCTACTTCACTGATGAGTCGGCATCGCGCATGAACACGACGATGCTTGAGTCGTCCTTTGGTATGCACGTAGAGATCAGGGACATGAACGGTGACGGCAAGCTCGACATCCTCAAGGATGATGCGCTCAACGCTCCGCAGGCCGTGTCCATCAGCTACAACGATGGCCTTACCCAAGGCCAGTTTAGCACCTACGATTTGCCATACGGCAACGCGCCGTATCACTTCGCGACGGGTGACCTTAACAACGACAACAGGCTCGACATCATCGTCAGTGACGATGGTCAAGACCGCTACATCCTGAATCAGGGCAACAACGGTGCGGGTATCGCGACGTTCTCGGGAACGATCGCCTTCTCCTACAGTGGTGGTGGTAACGACGATGGCTTCGGTGGTAACAACCTGATCATCGACCTCGACAACGACGGTTGGAACGATGCGATCGTGACTGACGTCGATGTTGATATCGCGGGTTGCAGTCGCCGCACGCACATCTACCGCAACCTCGGCAACTCGCCGAACGTGACGCTGCAAGAGCAGATCGTTGGTGGGCAAGTCGTTGGCGGCATCTCGACGGGCGCGCTGCAAGGCACGCACGACATTGCTGTCTTCGACATCAATGGCGACGGATACTTGGACATGGTTGTTGGCCGTTGCACCGGCACCCAGATCTACATCAACGACCCGCCGATCGGTTTGACGTTCAGCTTTGTTGGCGGCCTGCCGTCGATGATTGCTCCTAACACGACGCAAATGGTGACGGTTGATGCCAACGGCATCGGTGGTGTTACGCCGGTTGCCGGCACCGGCCAACTCTTCTACTCGATCAATAACGCGCCGTTTATTGCGGTTGCGATGTCGGATAGCGCCCCGGGCCAATTCCAAGGTACGCTGCCGGCGATGCCGAACTGCGCCGATGGCATTCGCTTCTACGTGAGTGCACAGGGCAGCAACGGCTCGACCTACAACGACCCACCGTCCGCTCCGGGTGGCTACTACTCGGCGATCGCTGCAATCGGTCTCGAGACGCTCTACGAGAACAACTTCGAGGTCAACTCGGTTGGTTGGAGCGTGGTCAACCATGCATCGCTCAGCACGGGCGCGTGGGAAGTTGCTAACCCGAACGGCACCACGACAGGTGGCCAGTTTGCTGCTCCGGATGATGATGCCGAAGCCGGTGCCGCGACGAACGCGTTCATCACGCAAAACGGCACCGTTGGCGGTAACGCAGGTGTTGTGGACGTCGATGGCGGCCCGACTGACCTGATCTCGCCGCCCATCGATATGGCTGGCACGGATGGCTTTGTTAGCTACCAGCGCTGGTTCTTCTCGAGTGGCGCGGACACGCTGATCGTGTCGGTGTCGGGTAACGGCGTGACCTGGATTCCCGTTGAGACGGTGACCGGCAGTGGCAACAACCAGTGGCTGTTGAACCAGTTCCGTGTTGGTGACTACATCACACCGACATCGACTGTTCGGGTCCGCTTCCGCACGCACGACGTCAGTCCTGGCAGCATCGTCGAAGCTGGCGTTGACGTGTTCAAGATTGAGGCCTTCTCGTGTGAGTTCTGCCAACCGACGTTCCCGTTGATCACGATTGGTGCGGGCACGCTGTCGATGTGTGGTGATGTGCTTTCGGCGGGGACGCCGAGCACGACGCTCGCGGTCGAAAGCATGCCGGCGTTCGCGAACGGCTTGCTGTTCTTTGACGTGTTCCCGATCCCGGTCACATCGCCGTGGAACAGTGCGCAGTTGATTTCGCCCAATCTGGTCATGCTTGGTCCGATCTTCGGCAACGCTCTCGGCGATTTCACCGTGCCGCTCAACATCGGTGGCCTGCTGCCGCCCGGTTGGGCCCTCTACTTACAGTCGGCCTATGGTGACAGTTCACTTCCCGGTGGCGTCGGTGTTACCAACGCCCTCAGGGTTGAGTGGAACTAGTCCACCGATGAATCGCGGCTTTGGCCGAGGCGCAACATCGCCTTAGCGTAATTGCTGAGGTGGCATGGGGCCCGCGCTTCGCATGGCGACGGACCGCGGGCATCCCGTGCGTCTGATACGATTACGCGTCGCGTCTGCCTGCCGCCTCTGCACGGCATGGTCGGATAACTCTCCTCAGGATCTCATCACCAATGCGTTTCCTCGACTTCTCCATCCTTCTTTCAACCATTGCAGCGCCGATGATGGCGCAGTCGCCGCAGCCAAAGATGGGTGCGCCGGTCAGTGGTTTGACTGCGCTTGAATTGCAGCGTTTCGATGACGGGAAGGTCGATTTTGCCAACGTCTTCGATGTTGCACAGGGCCTCGGCCCGATCTTCAATCAGATCAGTTGCGCGAATTGCCACAACAACCCAGTTGGCGGATCCGGCGGTACGACGGTTACCCGCTTTGGCTACGACGATGGTAAGGGCACGTTCGATCCGCTTGTTGCGATCGGTGGTTCGCTTCTGCAGGCCGGTGCCATTGATCCGGCCGTCGGCGAAGTCATTCCGGTGCAAGCGAACGTCACCGCCAATCGCGTTACCCCGTCGATACTTGGCGTGGGTCTGGTCGAAGCGATTGATGACGCAGACATTCTTGTCAACGAAACGTCGCCACCAACTGCTGTCGTCAGTGGTCGCGTGCACTGGGTTTCGCCGCTAGAGGATCCGACGGGGCCGCTGCGCGCTGGCCGTATGGGGTGGAAGGCACAGATTGCAACGGTGCTGACGTTCTCGGGCGACGCGTCACAGAACGAACTCGGGTTCTCTAATCGTTTGGTGCCGTTTGATAACGCGCCGAACGGCAATCAGGCGCTGCTTAATGCTTGGGACACGGTCGCGGATCCTGAAGACGGTCCTGACGGCAATGGTCTCGACTTCATCGATCGCGTCACGCACTTCCAGCGTTATCTCGCGGCGCCGCCGCAGACCCCGAAATCGGGCATGACTGGCGAAGCCCTCTTCAACTCGGTTGGTTGCGCCGACTGCCACGTTGCTTCCTGGACGACCAAGAACGATCCGGCTATTGAGGTTGCGCTTCGTAACAAGACGATTCGTCCCTACTCGGACTTCTTGCTGCACGATGTCGGCCTAGTCTCGGACTTCATCGCTGACGGCGACGCCAGCGGCCAAGAGATCCGCACTCCTTCGCTCTGGGGCCTTCGCACTCGCGACCCCTTGTGGCACGACGGTCGCGTCGTTGGCGGTACGCTCGAGACGCGTATGCTTGGCACTGGTGG
This sequence comes from uncultured bacterium, assembly GCA_937906475.1. GTDB lineage: Bacteria > Planctomycetota > UBA1135 > UBA1135 > UBA2386. The sequence goes on along the minus strand of CALCZA010000168.1, from coordinate 9,512 downwards.
CATCATTGAACTGCACGCCGTGTTTGGCGCCGAGTCACGCCCGTCGGGGATCGCGTTCCAATCTCTGTCCCCTAGCGATCAACTGGCCGTCGTGGCGTTTCTCGACTCGCTCGGCCGCGCCGAGTTCGATAGCGATGGCGACAACGTGCTCGATCGCATTGACCTCGCTGCGTTCCGCTTGGCACAAGCCGGCGGCCCATACACCGCGGATGATCCGGAAGCCGTTTTTGACATCGACCAAGATGGCGATGTCGACAGCGTCGACCTGAACATCTTCGCAACGGTCTACGAGGAAGACTGCAACAGTAACGGCACCAACGATCTTTCCGACGTGCTGTTTGGGGGGCACGACGACGCCAACAACAACCTCGTTCCCGACGAGTGTGAGCACTGCCAGGCGGACCTTGGCTTTGCCGGCGCCGGTTCGTTGACGCTTAACATCTGTGGTGACGTCCTGACGACGGCTGGTGCGGTTGCTTCGTTCCAACTGACCGGTGGTCCGGCGAGCGCGCCGATCCTGCTCGGCATTGGCATCGCGGCGAACCCCTACCTGATTACGCCGACTGAGTACTTGGTTCCACTTGAGCCGCTCATGGCACTCGTGCATGGCTTCGTGATGGATGGCAATGGTGAGTTGCACATGCCGGTGCTCGGCGGTGGCAATCTGCCGATGTCGACATGGGTCTTCCAGGCCATCACGTTTGATGGCAGCAACTTTGACCTATCGAACGCGCTCGAAGTCGTTGTCGGCGCCTATTAGGAACGACACCTTTCGAACGATGACGCCTGCGCAGTCTTGTCGGTCACGTGGTTGTCGAGGAGCCTGATCCCGCCTCTTCCTAGTTCGCCTCTTCGGGGGTAGTGCGTTTCGGCTCTGTGTCGTTCGTTGTTTCTTGGCGCCGCGCGATCGCTTTCTGCTTTGCACGATCTTCGAGCTTCGTAGTTCGAAGCATGACGATGCCCGCGGCAAGCAAGAGCGCGACGATCAGCAGTCCGTAATCGAGAGCGGTGATCCAGAAGGTTAGGTAGTTGTCGAACGAGTGGTTGGCGTGCTCCCAACTGCGCCATTCATCGAGCGTCGGCTTGTTTTCGGCAAACCAGGTCAGCATCTGGCCCGGGTAGTGCTCGAAGGCGTCGTAAGTTGTGAGCGGGAAACCCTGGTCTCGCGCGAAGTCGAACACCTGTTCGTTGGTTGGCTTGTCGAGTTGCTGCCAGACAACCGCGCTCTCGCCGATGCTTGCGTGGGTGCTTTCGGTGCACCACCCCGTTGTCACAAACCAGAACGTCATGAAGTATGCGATCGGGATGGCAACCAGGGTGATGGCCGCACTCAAGATTGCGATCGTCTTGCCGTAGCCGCCGCGACGGATAATAGAAATGCCAACGAGTGCGCCGATACCTGCGATGAGGTGTCCGACGCGGATATCGTGGACCCGCGCGGCCATGACCACCGCGACGACACCAATGACTGCGGCTAGGACCCCGAAGATCAGGGCGCGCTTGATCGGTGGTGGTGGCAGGGCGCTACCGTGTAATAGGTCGGACAGCTTCTCGCGGCGTGGCTCCATATAGAGATGATGACGTTTGAGGCGCGCGATTTCTTGTGCGACCTCGCGAAGTGTTCGGTTGTCGTGATTGGCGGTGCGCCTGCATCGGCACGCTGCGAAGCACGGCTACTCGTCCGCTTCGACTTCTGGTGCCGGTTCGCGTTCGTCGCGCAGTTGCTGGCGCGCTTCAGCTTGCAACTCAAGCGTGCGCTTTTGGACCATTCCGAACGCCGTTGCGAGGCCGAGGCCGACGAACAACATGTCGACGATGCTGAAGCCATCGCGCAGGTAGTCGACGAAGGTGAAGTTCTCGGCCATGAACGCTTCGACGACGGACCGATTCGATTCGAACCATTCGTCGCGCGATGGTTGCTCCGCAACGAAGCGCTCCATGTCCGGGGCGAACTCGTTGCGCAACTCCGCGGCGCTATCCACGTCGAAGTCGTGATCCAGCGCGTACTTCTCAACGGCATCGTCACTTGGTGAAGCGCCGAGTGCGACCCACGCTTCGGCGTCGACACGAGCAGTCTCGTAGTGTTGGTTGGTCTCGGCGAGGCTGGCTTCGATTACTTCGTTCATTTGCGATTGGAAGCTGATCTGCTTGCCTGCCGCAATCGATAGCACGGCAAGCACGGCTCCGGTGATCGCAAGTACTTGGCCGTGGCCGCCGGCCTTGATCATGGCGAAACCAATGACGCCGCCGATGCCCCAGGCGATGATCCCGTGCTCCATGTTGCCGTAGATGCTGAGTAGTCCCCAGACCACTGCTCCGGCTATAGCGGCCAACCCGGCGAACCCCAGCGCGCGGCCCATCGGCGGCGCGTCTAGCAGGTCTTCTGTGCGAGCGTGACGACTTCCTTCGTCCTGGCGATGCCTCATGTCAGGATGATGAAGGGATTTCTGCGAGATTGCGAACGCACACTCACTTCGTCTGCTTTGATGCGGTCGTGAGCGCATCGTCGAATCAACCGGACGCAATCGTAATTGGAGCCGGCGTAATCGGTTTGGTGACTGCGTGGCGATTGCAGGCACAGGGACTCGCAGTCGAAGTCTGGACGCGCGACGAACCCGAGCAGACAACGTCCGCGGTTGCCGGCGCCATTTGGTATCCGTTCCTGGCCGAACCGCGCGAACGGGTGGCTGCGTGGAGTGCGTTCACCTTCCAGCGATTGCGTGAGCTTGCCGGGGATTCGGATACTGGTGTTCACATGCAGTCTGTAGTCGAGGTGTTTGATCACGATGAACCGGATCTGTGGTGGGCCAGCGACGTGCCGGGTTTGGTGCGGTTGAGCAACGAGGAGTTGCCTGTGGGTTACCGCGCTGGTGTGCGCGTCGATGTGCCCGTGTGTGAGGTCCCCGTTCACATGCCGTGGCTGTTGCGCGGCCTTCGGCAGCATGGTGTCAGGTTCGTGCAGCGTGAAGTGTCGTCGCTCGAACAACCACTCGCGGCCGCGAACATAGTCGTCAATTGTACCGGTCTTGGCGCGCGCGAGTTGTGTCGGGACAACGAACTGCAAGCGGTGCGCGGCCAGGTGTTGCGTATCAAGGGATCGCACATGCCGCACGCATGGATAGACGATACGCGCGATGGCCCGTGCTACGTGATCCCTCGCGCCGATGGCTTGGTGGTCGGCGGCACGGCGCAAATGGGGGATGAACGTTTGACGGTTGATGACGGCGATAGCGAGGCGATTCTCGAGCGCGTGACGCGCGCCTTCCCGCAATTACGCGGTGCCCAAGTGCTCGCCACGCGCGTTGGCTTGCGTCCTTATCGCTCGACCGTGCGGCTTGAATGTGAGCAGCGCAGTGACGGCCGCCGCTTGATCCACAACTACGGCCATGGCGGCTCGGGCTACACGCTCGCGTGGGGCTGTGCCGAAGACGTAGCATTGCTGCTCACCAGTTGACGACTGCGCCGCATCCGGCAATCTAGTTGTTATGCGTCTCGCTCTCGCCCGCTCGTTTTGTCGATGGAGTCTGTTGTCATTGCTCGCCTGCGCTTCTCTTGCGCAGGCGCCAGTGGTTGCGTGGGGCGGTGAGAACATGCGTCTTGCCGCGGCGAGCGTGACATCGGGGTCCGGCGGGTGGCGTTTGACGTTGACGATGAGCAACGACAATGGCGCCGGGGGTTTGCCCAATTCGTGGCGCCGGTGGTGGCATTGCGAAGTCAGCAACTTGGTTGCTGGCGCAACCTTGAACTTTCGCATCGCGAGCCCTGGCTATAACGATGCAATCCTGCCGGTGTGGTCGCTGTCGACGGATGGCGTCAACTTTGCGGACTACGTGCGCATGCCGACGAGTGCGGTGCCGATCACGCAGAGCAGTCAAGAGCGCTTCTCCGTGCAAGTGCCGGCTGGCGTCGTTGCCATGCGTGTTGCGAAGTACTTTCCCTACACGGTGACTCGCAAGGATCAGCTGCTCGCAAGTCTCGCGGGTGAACCTCGCGTCAACAGCATCGTGTCCTTAGGCAACTCGCAGCAAGGGCGGTCGATCGAGAAGATCCAGCTGACTGACAGTAGTGTTGCGGACACCAACAAAGAACGCATCTGGATCCACGCGGGCGTGCATCCGGCCGAGACGACGAGCTACTTCATCGTCGAAGGCTTACTCGATTGGTTGACGTCTGGTGATGCCCGTGCCGAGGTGCTACTCGATCACGCGTTGATCGAGATCGTGCCGATGGCGAACCCGGACGGCGTGGCACTAGGTAACTACCGCACCAATGCCAACTCGGTCGAGATCGAATCGCAATGGAGTGCGCCCTACAACTCGACGCAGCCCGAAGTCGTCGCTCTGCGCACCGCGATCGAAGGCTACATGGGAACGGTCGCGAGTCCGGGCAGCAATCCGATCCGCATTCTGCTCAACCTGCACAGCTCACACAACGTTTCATATCCGTTCCATTTCCAGCACGTGTCGAACAGCAATTGGTCACCGGGCTGCACCAACTGTGGCGTGTTGCCGATTGTCAATCAGGTGGAAGGCCAGTGGGTTAGCAACTTCGAGACGCGCAGCCCGTTCGTCGCGATTGGTTCGACCGCAGCGAGCAGCCTCGGTTCGCGGCCGTTCGTCGAGTCGATGTGTCACGATCGTTGGACCTCGGTCAGCGGCTGGCTCAACGCGCCGAACTTCGAACAGCCAGTGATGGCAATTACGTTCGAAGGCACCTACGGCCGCGGCCCGGACGGCGTGACGTGGAACACCGAGGCGGACTACCGGCAATGCGGTCTTGAGATGGGCTTAGCGTTGTTCGATCAGCTTGGCCTCGGGCTGACCGCGAGTTCGATGACCTACGGGGTCTCGTGTGGCACGACCATGCTGGCTGGTGCTTTGGCGCAGCAACCGGGCGGCAGCCATTTGGCTAGCCTTGCAGTGGTCGGTGGTGCGCCGAATGGCGTCGCGGTGCTGGCTGTCGGCGGCGCCCAGGTGTTGGTTCCTTTCCCCCCGCCTTGGGCCAATTGCGCACTGTTGACGAATCCCTTCGCCAGCGCGGTATTGCTGCTGAATGGCGCGGGGGCGGCCGTCCTGTCGTTGCCGGTGCCGGCGATCCCGGGACTGGCCGCCTACCTGCAGGCGGTGTCGATCGATGCTTCGTTGAACCTCGAATCCAGTAACGGTCTGGCGATCGTAAATAACTACTGACCGACCGTCATTGCGAGGCGGCCGGTTTGAGTTGTCAGATCGCTGCTTCGCAACGAGCGGGCGGGCGGCTATCCTGAAAGCGGTGAGCTATCGCGTTGAATTGCCGGTCTTCTCAGGGCCGATGGACCTTCTGTTGCATCTGGTGAAGCAATCGGAGGTCGACATCCATGAGGTCGCGATTGCGCCGATCCTCGATGATTTCCTGAAGCACTTGAAGGTGTTGGAGCAGTTGGACCTGCACGACATTGGCGACTTCGTCGTCATGTCGAGCACGTTGATGGAGATCAAGTCGCGAGAGCTACTGCCCAGCGAGTCGGTCGAAATCGAGGAAGAGCTCGATCCGCGCGATGACCTTATTCGCCGCCTGCTCGAGTACAAGCGCTACCGCGATCTGGCCCGCGAGTTGGATGCCCGTTCTGGCCGCCGTCAACGTCAGAGCAATCTGGTGATGCCGCAGCCGCCGGAACTGAAGTCGGTCGATGATGAAGACTTGCTGGATCTCGGCGAACTCGGTGTCTGGGACCTGACTGCCGCGTTTGCCAAGCTGCTCGAAGAGGTTGGCCAGCACACGTCGATGGAAATCGAAGTCGAGATGCGCGACGTCGGCTACTACACGCGCGTGCTGATCGATACGTTCAAGAAGGATCGTAAAGTCAAGTTCTCCGAGGTCTTCGACAAGAAGGAAGGCCGCTACGGCATGATCGGCACGCTGATTGCGCTGCTCGAGATGATGAAGCAGGGCTACCTGCGGGCCGTGCAGGAGAACTGCTTCGATGAAATCCGCCTCGCCTACATTGGTGAGGACGATGTCACGGCGGATCTGATTCTGGCTGGCATCACTGCTGAGGAGATGCGCGAGGATCAGGAGAAGGCTGCGAAGGCTGCTGCCGCAGCGGAGCAGGGTGAGGCGGTTGATGCTGATAGCGAAGGTGCCGACGATGGTGCCGACGATGGCGCTGTCGAGGTCGACGATCCTGCGGAGGCCGAAGTCACTGCCGCAGATCTCGACGGTTCAACAGCCGGCGATGGTGATTTGTCTGCCGAGGTCGTCGCGGATGCCGATGCGTCGGCCAAGTGCGAGGAGCCATCGACCGATGCTATGGGCGACGAACCCGCCACGATGGGTGGCGAAGCTTAAGTCCTAAAGCGTCTCGCTGTGATGCATTGAGCCAGAGCGCGCCGGTCGCCTGATACGGCCAGTTCTGGGTGTGATTCTCGCCCTGGTTGAGCCGATAATCTCTGTGCCGACTGCTGCCAGATACTTTTGATTTGGCTCCGCCTGCCGGACAGTCACAATCCTTCGGCCGTGTTCCACGCGGCCATGCCTTCATCATGCCTGTATCGCCAAGATCCCTACTCGCCGGCATCTTCTGCCTCGGTCTGTCGATCATCATGTTCGAGATCGCGCTTACGCGCGTGTTCGCGATCATGATGTGGCACCACTTCACCTACATGGTGATATCGATTGGCCTGCTCGGCTTTGGTGCTTCGGGCAGTTTGCTGACGGTGACGCGGTTGGGTGAGAAGGAGGGCACGGCGGAACGCGCGTTGGTGTGGACCAGCATTGGCTACGGCGTCAGTGTCGTGCTGGCATTTTGCTTTGCGACGTTTGTGCGCATCGACAGCTTGTCCGTTTGGGAGAAGCCCGAAAACCTGCTCGCGCTGTTCTTGATCTACCTGATCATCTTCGTGCCGTTCTTTTTGGGCGGCCTCGGGATTGGTCTAGCGCTGACGCGGTTCGTTAAGTCTGTCAATAAGTTGTACTTCGGTGACTTGGTTGGCTCGGCAGTCGGTGCCGGCTTGAGCGTGATGTTGCTCAAGTGGTTTGGCGGTTCGGCGACGGTTGTCTTTGCCGGCGCCTTTGGCTTGATCGCCGCGTTGTGCTTTAGCTTCGCGACGCCGCGTCGCTACCTCGTGTTGAGTGTGCCCGGTGTGTTGCTGGCCGTGCTGCTCGTGCTCGGGTTTACCGGCGCATTCGGGTTCCCCAAGATCAACTGGCGAGTGCCGTATGCCGTTGGCAAGGAAGCGACCGTAGCCGAGGTCCTGCTCCAGGATGCGAAGCGCATGGGCTTGCTTGGCGACCAGAGCGCAGAGCTCGTCAAGATGCATAGCGCCACCGCCGAGGTCGAAATCGGAGCGAGCATGATGGGTGCCGCGATGATCGGCGGCGACATGGGCATGATCGATGAGACGCTAATCGTCGCACGCTCGGTCGGTCAGGACGGTGCGGCGCCGACAATGCTCTACGAGGATGCGGCGAACCTCGAGAAGTTCCCGTTCCTTGATGATACGCAGGCCGCGTCGGCATACGTCGCGCACAAGGCATCTGGCCGCAAGGATCAGGACGTCATGGTGATCGGTGTCGGCGGCGGAGTCGATGTGCTGGTTGCGTTGGCCAATGGCGCCAAGCATGTCACGGCCGTTGAGCTGAACACGGCCATGATTGAGATGGCCACCGTGCGGTACGATAAGTATCTCGGTGGGCTATTCACGACCAGCCCGTTGGCGGAGCACATCGACCTAGTCAACAGTGAAGGCCGCGCATGGCTGCGTTCGCATGATGACAAATACGACGTCATCCAGATGAGCGGCGTCGATTCCTACACCGCCTTGAGCGGTGGTGCCTACACGCTGTCCGAGAGCTATCTCTACACCATCGAGGCCGTTCAGGACTTCTACGAGCACCTGAACCCGGACGGCATCATCTGCTACTCACGATTCATGCAGCGCTCGCCCAAGGCCGCGCGTGAAACTCTACGTTTGGCAAACATCGCCTGTGAAGGCTTGCGAGCTGCCGGTGTTGTGGAACCCGAGAAGCACGTCTGTGTGATGCGGGGCGGGATCGACTGGGCGTCGACGATGATCAAGCAGAGCCCGTTCACTGCCGAAGAGATCGCGGCTCTGCGCGAGTTCGGGCGCAAAGAAGGCTTCGTTGGCCTGATGTACGATCCGCTGCTACCGCGCGACGCGGAGATCGTGCCGGAGCCGTCGCACTACGCCACATTCTTGCCCAAGATCAAGCAGGGCCTCAAGCGTGCTGCACCCGCATTTACCGATTATCACGAGGCGGTAATGGCTTGGTTTGCTGCGGCCTCGGAAGTGGCGAAGGGCAAGGCCGTTGGTCCGGAACTGTTGCCCGAAGGTCTGCGTGGCAAGCCTGTCGCCAAGGTGATGCTCAATGGCTTGACGGCACAGAAGTCGAAGATCCTGGATCAGACCAAGTACGTGAAGCGCACTATCGACGACTTCCGAACGCTGTTGCACAGCGAGGGGGCCGAGCGCGAGCAGTTCTACGAGAACTACCTGTTCGATGTGAGTCCGTCGACTGACGACGCGCCGTTCTTCTTCAACTACTACAAGTGGTCGGGTCTGTTCTCGGGCAGCAAGGACCGCAAGAAGGACGCCAGTGCCTTCAACTATCACACCGATTTCCCGATCGGGCACTACGTGTTGCTCGCGTCGATGGTGCAGATTCTGCTGCTGGCAGTTTTGATGATCTTCTTGCCGTTGCGCAAGCTCTCGACGGAAGGCCTTAGGACACCTGGCTCACTGCGCATCTTCGGCTACTTCGCAGCACTTGGCCTTGGCTTCATGCTGATCGAGATCGCGTTGATGCAGAAACTCGTGATCTTCCTCGGTCACCCGACCTATGCACTGTCGATCGTGCTGACTAGTTTGCTGGCGTCGGCCGGACTCGGATCCTTGCTGGCGGGACGCATCCAGTTGGTGCGCAAGAAGCACTTGCTCCTGATGCTGGTTGGCATCCTGGCGGTGATCGGACTCGATGTGGTGGCCGTCAATTACTTGCTGCCGGCGATGCTTGGCGTGGCAGTTTGGCTGCGCATGCTGATCGTCATCGTGATGCTCGTGCCGACGGGCCTCATGCTCGGCATGCCGTTCCCGAGCGGTGTTCGTCTCGTCGAAGAGCAGTGCCCGCACCTGATCCCATGGGGCTGGGCGATCAATGCCTTCTTCAGCGTGTTCGGTTCGATCTTCTGCATCGTGCTGAGCATGGCGATTGGGTTCTCCAACGTGTTTTACGTCGCTGCGGGCATCTACGTGATCGGGATCCTCATGATGAAGACGCCCGGTGGCAATAGCTCGAGTGTCAGCGGACTCATTGACCGGGCATCGAACGCGCGATGACCTTCGAAGAAGCCACGGTCGTGTTGGGCCTAGACTAATGCCGGGCGTCGAACGTATGGCCGATGCGGTCGTTGATGAGGCGCTGTGCGGTGACGTTTACGAACCGCATCGCCAACGTTGCCGAAGAGCTGCAGCATCACCCGGAGTGGTCGGTCTCTTACACGACCGTCGTCTTGT
>CALCZA010000167.1 GCA_937906475.1 uncultured bacterium | reverse complement strand
TGCGCACGTATCTTGAGCAGCGCGCGGTTCAAATGGACCGGCGTCGCGGCTTGCCGCAGCAGGGCTTCGTGTTGACGCTGGTCGGCGAACGCGAGTGGAACGACAGCACCCAGGCATTTGGGGTGGACGGCTTCACTCAAACGCGTTTGCCTAACTCGGCTTGGCGTGCCCGTGGGCGTCTCGAGTGGTACATCCCTGCGTCGGACTCAGCGACCTGGGAAGTGTTCGTTAACGGCGGCATGCATGACGACAAGGATCGCTTGCAGAGCATTCAGGGTCAGCGACCACTTGGCAACCAGTGGGGCGACGGCCTGTTGCGACTGCGCTTCCATATTGGTCAGTCGATGACGCTCACACCGTTTGCAAATGTGCAGTACTCGCGCACTAGCAAGCAGGATGGCGGTGCCACGAAGGACTTCTTCGTGGGCGGTGGCATGGAAACCTACGTCCACTTCGGCCAGAGCTTGTCACTCCATGCGTGGTACTCATTTATTGATAATGAGAACCGCCCATCCGTCAGTATCGCCGAAGACCTGCGCGGCGAACATATGTGGTTCATCGGCATGGTGCTGCGTCTTGGTGCCTCGCGCCGCTAGTCGGTGTCCGTGGCTAGCGGCGGGCGTTGGCGGCGCGGCCAATCAAGACACCGCAGCGAGACACCGCAGCGAGCGGCTCGATCGTGAGACGGTAAGCGCCCGCGCTAGTTTTTGAGCGTCGGCAACCACTCGGAGAACACAGTCTCCGTCTGGTGCTCACCATCGTTCCACGTCGTTCGAAGTCGATGCGGTGCGCGCATGGACCCTGCCGTGCGGTAGTCCGACCACGACTCGCGAACGTGCACCAACGTTTCGTCCGGCAGTCGTTCCCACGATTCGACGATCCGGATCAGGTGCGACTCGGTGTCGATGTGGATGCGCAGGCGATCGAACTCGTTGCCGATGGCTTCGAGTATCATCAGCTCACGGTCGCCCGAACTGCGTTGCGCGATTGGCCGGAACTGCAACGTGCCGCGTTGGTTCGCCGCCAGCAGCATCAGCGGGTGGCGCATCATTTGATGACGCAGAAGCTTCGCTTCACGTGCATTGAGTGACTTGCGAACCTTGTCGAACGTTTCCGACCAATTGTTGCCTTCGAGCTCGGTTGTGAGTGTTTGGCCGACGATCTTGCGGCGGCGCGTCAGCTTGCCGGACTGGTTCCAAACGATGATGTCGGTCGCGTCCGGAGATCTGTCCGCGACGATTGTGCCAGTCGAATTGAAGCCCGTCAGGCCGTCAAACATCTCGCTGCCGCCCGTGGCTGCACGAGCGCGAATCAGCCACGATCCGGTTGCCGCGATTGCCGCCGGAGTCGGCTCGGAATCGATGGTGGCTTCGAAGCCCTTGGGGAGCAGTTCGAACGGCCGCAAGTCAGGTAGTTCGGGCGCTGGGCCTGGGCCAATCGCGACCATCCAAGCGGGGGTTTCCTGGAACGCGATCGCAGCATCCGTTTGGTTCCACGTGCTCAGATCGGAGATTTGCTCCAGCCTAGTTATCAGTCCGCGGGCAGCGATTCCGCGGCTCTTGAGGTTGGCCGCGAGCCGCAGGCGTTCGCCGCTTGAGATGCCAGGTAGGTTGGCGTCCAGTCGCGCTCGTCGCAGCGCGAGCTGCAGTTCAGATGGCGTCGGCGGAACGTCGATCAACGATTGGCGTGCGCGGTTGAGCACTCGCCAAAGTGTGATTGCTTGCTGGAAGGGCACGGTCGCCGACATCACCAAGGCGATGGCATCAGGTGTGCGCTCGATGTGAGTTTGCCAATGCACGTCGGTGACGCCGGCCTCGTCCTGCATGCGCTCCAGTCGGCCACCCCTGCCTCCGAGTGTCAGGCACGAGTGCATCACCAGCCACTCGGCGGCACCGGATTTGACGGATGCATCCGGTAAGCGCATGACGAAGGACGCTTGCACCAAACCCGGTCGGCCGGCGGTGCTCGCCCAGTAGAGGCCTGATTCGAACTTGCGTTCGATGATGGGGCTCGGGCCAGGAACCGCTGGCGGCGGGTTCCATTCGGCGATTGCTGTGGCTGCGGGAAGGTGCAGTATGGCGCGGGTCTCGTTGAAATCTCCGGCAGACGAGATGGCCAGCAGGCACCGCTCGGGCCGATAGAGCCGCGAATGGAACAGACTCACTTCGCTTGGGTCCAAGTCGAGCAGCGAGTTCAGATACGCGCCAGTGCCCACCTCGCCGTGCAGCAGCATGCGGGCAGCTTCGCGCAACGGTTCGTCGTCGAGCTTCGCTGCTAGCGTGGCGATCAGGTCGGAGCGCATGCGTTCGATCTGGCTCCGCGATTGCGTCACGGATTCGAGCGATTCGCGCAGCGCGATGATCGACTTGGCCAAGCTGTTTTGATGAATGCGGATGTCGAACCAGGTCGTCATCAGCCCGATTTTGGCGTCGATTGTGCCGCCGAGGGCTTCGATGCGATGCCTCAGGCTCGGCCGACCAGCAGCTGGGTCGGAAGACTCAAGCATCACGGTGGCAGCCAGTTCTGCGAGGCCCGGAGCGACGAACAGCGATCCGGCGACAACGGCCAACTGCACCTGGGTGTCCGAGCCTGACGGGGCAAGCTCGAGATATGTCTCCAACCCGTTGTGCAACCGCAGCGATTGAGATTGCGCGTTGGCTGACACCGCCCGGGTTGGAATCGGCTTCTTCGGCTCGGGCTTCGGTGGAGCCGGAGGTGGGCCACTGCACGCGGTGAACACCAGCGCGGTCGTCATGGCCGTCAGCACATGGTGAGAGCGGCGGCGGTTGTGGTTGTGGTTGTGGGAGCGGATCACTTGGCCTCCACGGTGGCGGGGTTCGAGGCGAACACGGCTTTGAGAATGGGCAGGACCTTATCGGCCTTTCGATGTCGCAGCGCGAGTCGATCGAGTTTGACGGCCGGCCACACCAGGGCGCGTTCGGCGAGCATTATGGCAATGGCGCGCGGGCTATCGGAGGTTCGATTCCAGTCGCTCGAGAGCTGTAGGTAGTTGCGATAGAACTGACCCTGCGAAAGCGGCTTGTCGGCGATGGTCTTGCAGATTGCGATGACTTCGTTGACTAGGCCAGGTTTGCCGTTCGGATCCTGCAAATCGAGCAGCAGCAGGCTCTGCCCGCTGGTTGTAGTCGGCCAGGGTGCGCGGCAATCGATGACTAGGTTTGGGCGTTTTTTGCCAAGGGCACGCCGCAGCGGTCCGCGTTCGTCCATTAGCCAACGTCGCGCCAATTCGAGCGCGGTTGGATCTGTGATTGGGGGAAGTCCCCACGCGATCGCACCGCCACCACTGGCAATGCCCGGCACGATCGAGCGGCGCTGACCACCCAGGGGCCTGCGCGGTGCTTCACGCCGCGCGGGGGCGATCAGTTTGGTTTCGGAGAAGACCAGGCTGAGGGTCTTCTTGATGTAGTCGGTGTCGAAGTTGCCGATCAAGACATGCACGGTATTCGTCGGGTGCTGGCTCGCTTGCCAAGCCGCTTGCGCCTGGTCGCGGTTCGGCGCAGTGATAGGCGGTGCCTCCAAATGAGCAATGGCCGGCGAGGAGGGCATCAGTAGCGCCAATACTTCGCCATGCAGGCGGTGGCGAGGGTTCAATGCGTGGGCCTGCGCGCGCGCCAGGACGCTCGGTAGCCAGGCGAGATCCAGATCTCGGAGCGCTTGCTCCTCGCGGCGTTCCAGCAGTAGTTTGGCGACGGTTTCGATCGCAGGTTCGGTGGTCGTGAGTGCGAACACAGCGAGCGGTGCGCGGTCGAGAATCTCTGGTTGGAAAGCGGGGGCGGCGGCGAGCACGCGCTCGAATATGCGGCTGTCGCCAAGCTTAGCAGCCTCCGTGTCGAGCTTGATGACTTGGTCCGCAGCCTCGCTATTGCCGGGCTTGGCCAGTTGCTGTTGCCATGCCTCATACAACTTGTCCAGGGCTTCCCGCTCAGCCTGTGGATCGCTACTGCCGGTGCTCCAGGTGCCGGCGAGCGATGCTTGCGCCGTAGCCATCGTCAAGCCTGGGAGTCCCGGTGGGTCGTCCCGGCCGTCAGCCCACGATGCGATGGCCCAGTGGATGTGCGCAACCGTTGGGTCCTGAATCAGGTGGAAGCGGCTGCCGTCTGCCGTCGTGAGGCGGTGAAACTTGCGCAGCGGCACGGGCGGTGCCTGCTTCGCCCGCTTGCTGCCGGGCTCGGATGCCGGTTTCGTCGGCTCTTGATCTGCCGGAAATTTAGTGCCCGTATTTCCCTTGGTGGGCTTTGCCGTGCCGGGCTGATCAGTTCTGGCCTTCGCCGTGCCGAGTTTGGCCGCTTGGGGCTTCTGCCCTTCGGGCGTTGCGCTCGGCGGCTTCGGCGTGGGGCTTGCCGGCGGCGGGCCTTGCGACACCGGTTTCGGCACAGCTTGCGCAGCCGGAGCGGCCGACAGCAAGAAGCAGAGCGCAGCCGCAATCACGGTGCTGAGCCGCTTGCTAGGCAGTTTGCTAGGTAGACGCAGTGTCTTCGCCTGTCGCCACTTCGCCAGTGGGGTTCCGCAAGCCCGATCGTGGGCTACAGATGCCACGCTTGCTCGCAGCGACGAAGTCGACGATTTCGCGGCAGATGGGATTGCGGTGTAAGGCGCTTCCGCGCACAAACTCAAGTCTTTGGTGCAGTGTACCGGCACGCCAAAAGAGTAATCGGAAGACGCGCTTAACGAGAGCCTTCTGTTCGGCCGTGTAGCCATTGCGATGCAGGCCGACCTTATTGACGGCGACTAGTTTGGCGCGGTCGCCCTGGATCATGGCGAACGGAGGCGCGTCGTGTGACACCATCGCGCCGGCGCCAACCATGGCGAGTTTGCCGACTCGCGCAAATTGGTGGATGCCGACCATCGCCCCGAGAATGGCGCGATCGCCGATTTCCGTGTGGCCAGCGGCCATGGCGCCATTTGTGAACACAACCTTGCTGCCGACGGTGGCGTCGTGGCCGATGTGGGCACCGACCAGGATCATGTTGTCGTCGCCAACGGTCGTGGTGCCGCCGCCGAATGGGGTGCCGCCGTGGATCGTGACGTGTTCGCGGATGCGATTATTATTGCCAATCCGTAGCCGAGCCGGCTCCCTAGTGGACTTCAGCTTCTTATCCTGCGGGGTCGTGCCAATCGAGCAGAACGGGAACAACTCGCAGTCCTCGCCAACCCAGGTGTCGCCGTCGATGACGACGTGCGCGACTAGGCGGGTTCGAGAAGCCAGCCGGACATGTTCGCCGACGACGCAATACGGGCCTATCTCGACGTCTTCGCCGAGTTGGGCGCCAGAGGCGACGATCGCGGTAGGGTGAATGCCCGTCGACAAGGTAGGGAGATCTCAGGATACGGCGTGAACGAAGCCGCGTGGGGTCTCAATGTCTACCCTACGGCTGGCACCCGCGCTAGCCTTGGCTGGCTCAGACGTCGCCGTTGGACCAAGGTCCCGGTGTCGACCTGCCGCTGCCGTCGGTGGTTCCTGGCCACCGATGGTTTCGTGCGAATCCGTGCCTGAGTATGCCCACCGAAATCCCCATCCTCTTGTTTCGCCCGATCGTCGAGTGCCCGCTGAATCCCACGCTGCAAGGCGGAGGTCAGTCATGACGCTGGTTCGTGGCGAGTGTGTCGCTCCCGGGATCGCTGTCGGGCAGGTTTACCTGCGCGGCTTCGAAAGCAATGGCGCTGGCCCGCGGATCGCGGCCGACGAGGTTGAAATCGAACTCAACCGGTTGCACCAGTCCTTCGAAAAGAGCCGGGTCCAGACCGAAGAGATCAAGCAGAAGCAGGCCGACACATTGGGTGAGGCGGAACTGCGAATCTTCGATGCGCACCTCGCCTATCTCGGCGATGCGATGTTCGTTACCGAGATCGAAAGCCAAGTCATCCAAGAACGGTTCTCGTCGCGCGAGGCCGTGCAGTTGGTGTTCGCCAAATACGACCGCATCTTCACGTTGGTCGAGAGCGATCTGTTGCGTCGTCGCGCGAGTGATCTTCGCGACGTGGCGACGCGGTTGTTGCGCAACCTTGAAGCCGATGCGGTTCGCGGTGGCGATGCGCCGAGTGGTCCCTACATCCTTGCGGCTCGCAAGTTGACGACCGCGGACATGTTCAACCTCGATAACGAACAGGTTGAAGGCATCGTCGCGGAAGAAGGCGGAATGAGTTCGCACGCGGCGATCCTCGCGCGCGGCATGGGCATCCCAACGCTGACCGGGATCCGCGACATGACCAAACTGTTGCGCGATGGCGACTTGATCGTGCTCGATGCAACCAAGGGTGAGATGGTTACGACGCCGAGCGATATAATGCTCGCCGAAGCCACCACCAACTCGCAGCGTTGGCGCGAGAGTCAAGAGGCCGCCGCGCAACCGAGCAAAGAGAGCAAGCATCAGACACGCGATGGCACGGCGATTCGCATGTTTGGTTCGTGCGGCAGTCCTGGCGAAGCAGACCTCGTGCACACGTTTGGCATGGAAGGCATCGGAGTCTATCGCACCGAGTTGATGTTCCTTGCTGACGGCGAGGATCCAACCGAAGACGCGCTGGTTGCGAATTACCGCGATGTGATTGCCGCGCAACACGGCAACCAGGTTTCATTCCGCTTGCTCGATGTGGCCGCGGCGACGTTGGCAGTGAAGGCGCCGCAGCCTGAGCGCAATCCCGCAATGGGGCGTCGTGGCGTGCGTGGCTTGCTTGCCAAGAAAAGCGTGCTGCGCATGCAATTGCGTGCCATCCTGCGGGCTGCCGTCGACGTCAAGAACGTGGCCGTGTTGGTGCCGTTCGTGACGACGTTGTCCGATATGCAGCGCGTCAAGGCGGCGCTCGTCGAAGAGCGCGTTGGCCTGATGAAGGCCAAGGTTGCCTGTGCCACGGCTGTCAAGATTGCGCCGATCATCGAGGTGCCAGCGGCTGCTATGTCGCTCAGCGCCCTGCTTAACGAGAGTGATTTTGCCGTCGTCGCGATCGACGACTTGCAAGCGCACTTGCTCGGTGCCGATCGCGATAATGCCGGAGTGCGTGATTACTACGAGACCGTGCACCCGTCGGTGTTCGAGATGCTTGCGCGCATGTGTAAGGACGCCGACTTCCGCAAGAAGCCGTTAGTGCTGTTTGGCGAGAGTGCTGCCGAACCGGTCAGGGTGCCGTTCTACGTCGGCGTCGGCTACCGTCACTTCTCGGTCGCTCCGGTTCGCCTGCGCGGCATGTTGAAGGTGTTGGCGCGCTACTCGGCCGATGAGTGTCGCCGGATTGCGGCGCGCATTCTTGAGGCACCGCGCACGCTCGACGTGCAGAAGGTGCTCGTCAATCTCGAGCTTGAGTAGCCTGATTTATTGGCCGTCGGTCTCACCACTGCTGCCCTGGCTGCCGCGCGCCGCCGTTTCAGAGTCGCCTACGACAGTTCGCGCCGCAGGATGACCTCATAGAACGGTCCCTTAGGTGTCAGCGTGCTTCGGTAGAGCGTCAGCCCAGTCGGCGCGAATGGCTTGGGATTGAGATCTTCGCTCAGTTCCTTCATCTGATCGATCATCGCGAGCAGGCCAAACTGCCCTTGCACGCGGCCGAGGGTTACGTGCGGTGTGAAGGCGCGCTTCTCGGGCGTGACACCGAGCGGTTCAGCTTGTTCGGTCAGCGTCTGTTGCAGTTCGCGGATGACTTCGACGTCGCCATCTAGGCCGGCCCAAACGACGTGTGGGAGACCTCTAGGTGGGAATGCGCCGAACGCCGTTAGCGACAGGGAGATCGCCGGCAGTTCAAGGCGGTCGACGATGTCTGTTAGCGCATTGACGTTTTGCGGCTCCATGTCGCCGCCAAACAGCAACGTCAGTTGCATCTGCTCGCGCGGTACCCAGCGCACGTCGTAGCGCTCGCGCAACGGTGCCGACACCTTGATGAGGTGGTTGCAGACGGGAGTCGGGAGGTCTAGGGCTACGAAGCAGCGCACGCGTGGATGGTAGTGAGGAATCGCTCGCCGCGTGATAGAAGAGTCGCATGGCGACGATTCCTTGCTTCCAAGTTGATGCATTTACCGACCGGCTGTTTCACGGCAATCCCGCGGCTGTGTGCCTGTTGGACGCGAGTAAGCCTGCTAAGTGGATGCAGAGTGTTGCTGCCGAAAACAATCTGTCGGAGACCGCGTTTGTCGTGCCGTTGAAGACTGGCTTTGGTCTGCGCTGGTTTACGCCCACGGTCGAGGTCGCTCTGTGCGGTCACGCGACCTTGGCGGCTGCGCACGTCCTGTGGAGTGAGAAAATGGCTCCGGAGACCGCGCAACTACGGTTTCGCACTAAGAGCGGTGTCTTGACCGCGGACCTGCGCGACAACGGCATTGAGCTCGATTTCCCCAGCCTGCCGGCCAAGAAGGTCAAGGCCACAGCGACGCTACAGAAGGCGTTGGGTGCCAAACCGAAGGCGGTCGTGAAGGTTGCCGAAGATCTGCTGGTCGAACTCGCGTCGGAGGCGGCCGTTCGCAAGCTGATGCCAGACCTGGCAGCGGTAGCCAAGATCAAGGTGCGCGGCGTCATCGTCACGGCCAAAGCTGCCAAGAAGTATGACTTCGTCAGTCGCTTCTTCGGTCCTGCGGTTGGCGTTGACGAGGATCCGGTGACCGGGTCGGCGCACTGCGCGTTGGCGCCGTATTGGGGCGAGAAGCTCGGTCGCACGACGATGCGCGGCTACCAGGCATCGTCGCGCGGTGGCGAAGTGGCCGTTGAGTTGTGTGGCGATCGCGTGCTCTTGCGCGGTTCGGCGGTGACGTTTTCGCGCGGTCAGCTGGTCATTTGATGAACCGCGTCAGTTTGCGGCCAGCGCGGCAACGAGATGCGTGACGCGCTTATTCGTGCCAGTTAGCCGTCAGGTCGCACCACATTGCCAGGCCCTGGAACGGGGCCAGCTTGGCGTAGCGCCGTTCGATTGCCTGGTCGGTCGGCGGCTCTTTTCGGCCTTCCATCTTCGCAATGGTCGCGCGGCACCAGCTGTCGATTGCGAGTCGGTCGTAGTGACCGCACAACCGCATCGCCTGGCCGGCAGCGTAGGGCCCGAACCCGCGCAGGCCACAGAGTCGATCCCACAACTGGTCCGACGGTTGCTCTGCCAAAAAGGTCTCGTCGGTCAGTTCGCGATCAACGAAGCTCTGTGCGAGTTGCGCCGCGGCACCGGCGCGATAGCCACACCGCACGATCTCGCGGTAGAAATCTTCGTCGCGCAGGCACTGCTTTGCCGTCGGGAACGCGCGGGTGCCGCTCGGAGCCTTTGAGCCGAGTGCTTCGACCAAGTTGCGCGTCATCAGTTCGGTCGAAGTCCACGTCGTATTTGTGGTGAACAGCAACTTCATCAGGTCTTCGAACATCGTGGCCGAGCGAAGCAGGCGGCCACCGCCGCGCTTGGCGACCCAGCGGCGTTGCGGCTCGGACTTGCAGGACGTGTAGAACGCGGATAGGTCGTCGTCGAGCCGCATCATGTGTCGCAACTGCTGGCGCACGTTTGCGACTTCGGCGGTTGTTAGCTTGGACTTGGCTGTGATCTCAACGCGTAGTGATTCGGTGTCGCGTGCGAACACGAGCACGTCGACCACCTTGCGGCCGACGCGCAGCACGGTTTGCCAGCGTTCGGTCGCTTCATCAAACTGGTGCGGCGACAACGCAATCCAGCCGTGGCCCATCAAGCACAGCTTGAACTCGAACGGCGACGGCACGGTGATGTTCGTCGTTTGGAGAGGCACGAGGTTGCTCAGATCACCTTGTTGAGATGGCCGCGCGGCGCAATCTCTCGAGGCTGGTCGGTTTGCGTCGGCCGAAGAATGTGCGTTGGAACTCGGCTTTGTTGGCAGCCAGTTGCGCAAGCTTCTTACGGGCGTCGCGCAGGATGTCACCGTGGTCGAACGCCAGTCTTGGGGGGCGCCGTGCTGTGAACCATCGGCAGTCGGCAGCGTCATCGCCGGCGATGCCAACGACTGTTCCCGGTTCGACGACGCCCAAGAACGCGACGCCAACGGTGTGTCCGCGCGGATCCCGGTGGGGGGTGCCGTAGGCGCCTAGTTGGATCAGTGGCCCGAGTTCGATGTGGGTTTCCTCCATCATCTCGCGGCGCGCGGCGGCCATCAGGTCCTCGTGCTGATCGACGAAGCCGCCGGGCAAAGCCCAGTGGCCAGCGTGGGGATCGTTGCCGCGTTCGATCAGCAGCACGCGCAACTCGCCGCGTTCGCCGATGGTAGCAAGCACTGTGTCTACCGTGACTGCCGGACGCGGATATTCGTAAGTGAACGGCACAGCGAGAAGCTTGCGGGATGGCAACGGCTAGGCAACGGCGGGGTTGTCAATCTGTGGCGCAATTCTGGCAGGAGGTGCTCCACGCGACGCTGCTCTCGATGATTGGCGGCAACGTCAATAGGTCGCTTTTGTGGTTGCTGCCGCTACTGGAATGCCGTGTTGCGTTCGATGGAGATATCGAATGCGCAGGTCCCGCCAGGCCACACTTCTCACCTAGGCTCAAGCGTAGCGAGGCTGATTCGACTACCATCGTTGCAGTCTTTCTGCATGCCCGTATTTTCTTTCATCGTTCCAGCTCATGACGAAGAGGCCTCGATCGTCGCCACGGTCGAGTCGATCGTTGCATCGGCGCAGGGCCAAGAGTTTGAGGTGATCGTCGTCGACGATGCGTCGACCGATCGCACCGCTGATCTTGCCGCGGGTGCTGGCGCGAGGGTCGTGTCCGTGGATGTGCGGCAGATTGCTGGCGCGCGTAATGCCGGCGCCGAAGTGGCCAAGGGCGATGTGTTCGTCTTCGTTGATGGTGATACACGCGTCACCAAGCAGGTTGTTGAAGGGGTAGTCGCGGCAACCAGCCAAGGGGCCGTTGGTGGTGGCGCCATGATTCGCTTTGATCGTCCGATGCCGGTCTGGGCGCATCTAGCGATGCCATTGATGACGCGCTTCTACTTCATGATGAAGTTGGCCGCAGGTTGCTTCGTGTTTGCGACACGAGATGCATTTGAGGCCACTGGCGGGTTCGATCGCGAGTTGTTCGCCGGCGAAGAGGTCGAGTTGAGCCAGGCCCTGAAGCGCTACGCCAAGGCGATTAAGCAGTGGCGAGGTCACCGCGCGCGGTTTGTGATCGTGCGGTCGCCGGTCGAAACGTCCGCTAGGAAGCTGCGCATGTATTCGGGATTCCGCATCCTTGGCGAACTGTTCCGATTGATTGCATTGGGGCGTCGCGGCGTGCGCAAGCGAGAGAATCTGTCGTTGTGGTATGGCCCGCGGCGACCGGATCCCGGTTCGTGCCAAGTTGGTGACGCGCCATCGGGCCCGCAGGACCGTTCGCGATAGGGGTTGATCGTATCGGACATGGCCCGATCATCAGTCTATGTCCTCGCTCGTTGTTCTGGCCCTTGCTGCTGTGCTACTGCCACAGTCAGAATCAGCGCCTGCCAATGAGCACTGGGCCTATCGCAAGCCAGTTCGAGTCGGATTGCCTGCCGATTCGGGTCACGCGATCGACGCGTTGCTCACCGCGAAGTGGCAGCAAGTAGGTGTGCAGGGCAACGAGCCAGCGACTCGCAGCGCACTTGCGCGCCGGCTCTATCTGGACGTAATCGGATTGCCGCCGACGCTCGACGAACTCGAAGCATTTGTCGTCGATCAGCGAGCCGATGCTTACGAACATCTGGTTGACCGCTTGCTCGCATCACAGCACTACGGCGAAAGGTGGGCGGTGCCGTGGTTGGATCTCGCGCGCTATGGAGACACCAATGGTCACAATCTCGATGGCGGCCGCAGCGCATGGCCATACCGCGATTGGCTGATTGAAGCGCTCAATCGCGACTTGCCGTTCGATCGCTTTACCATCGAGCAACTCGCTGGTGACTTGTTACCGGACGCCATTGAAGCGACGCGCATCGCGACGGGGTTTCATCGCAATACGACGCTCAACAACGAGGGTGGTGTCGATCCGAAGGAAGCGCGATGGGAACGCTTGTTAGATCGAGCGAGCACGACGGGCACGGCCTGGCTAGGCAGCACGTTTCATTGTGCGCAATGCCATGATCACAAATACGACCCCGTATCGCAGCGCGAGTTCTACGGCTTAGTGGCGTTCTTCGAAACGCAGGACGAAGTCACGCTGAAGCGTGGCGACGGTAGCAAGGCGTTGGTGTTGCGCGAGAAGCGTGGCGCGAAGGCGGTGACCCACCTGCGACTGCGTGGTGCCTTTGACAGCCCTGGCGAGGAAATTGCCGCGCACTTGCCCGCAGCGTTTTCGCCGACCCTTGAGCAGGTCGTTGGTGATGCTCCGCGCGATCGGTTGGCGCTAGCGCGTTGGTTGGTGTCGGCGGACAATCCATTGACGGCGCGCGTCGCCGCGAACCGCATCTGGATGGAACTGGTTGGGCAATCACTGGTCGATACTCCGGAGGACTTTGGCGTGCAGGCGCAACCGCCATTGCATCTCGATGTGCTGGATTGGTTGGCGACTGAGTTCATCCGACTTGGGTGGAGTCAGAAGATGTTGATTCGCACCATCGTGATGTCGAACGCCTATCAGCGCAGTGCGGTGGCGACGGCTGAGCAGTTGCGTCTGGATCCGGGCAATCGCTTCTATGGTCGCAGCACCCGCTTCCGTCTCGATGCCGAGCGGATTCGCGATACGTGGTTGGTGGCCGCGGGATTATTGTCGCGCAAGGTCGGGGGGCCGAGCGTCTATCCGCTGCAGGCAGATACCAGTGGCGTGATCCCGACCAATAAGGTCAATATGCGTTGGCCGACCAGTAAGGGGGAGGATCGTTGGCGTCGGGGGCTCTACACGTATTGGCGGCGAACTGCTCCGTTTGTCGCTTTCAAGGCTTTTGACGCGTCTTCCCGTGAAGTGTGCCAGGTGCGCCGTGAACGCAGCAATACCCCAATGCAGGCGCTGGTCGGCCTCAATGATCCGACGGCGCTGGCCGCTGCAGAGGCGTTGGCCCAACGCATGCGCACACACGTTGGCGACGATCGAGTGAAACTCGTGCTTGGTTTCCGGGCGTGCACCTCGCGTCTGCCGACCGCCAGTGAACTTGACGCGCTGCAAAAAGCCTTGGTTGCGGAACCCGAAGAGCGCGCCTGGCAGCGCATCGCCATTGTCCTACTGAACCTCGACGAAACTTTGTGCCGCGGATGAGTGCCTGCCAACCCAATCGACGCGATGTGATCGCTGCTGCCGGTGCGGCGCTTGGTGCGCGTGTGCTGCCCGCATCGGTTGTTTCTGGCTTGAGTGATCCGCAAGTCACACCACATCATGCGCCGCGCGCTAAGCGCATTGTGCAGTTGTTCATGGCTGGGGCCCCGTCATCACTGGACTTGTTTGATGACAAGCAAGTGCTGCGAAAGTTCGACGGCAAGCCGGTGCCTGCTGAGTTACTCAAGGGGCAACGCTTCGCGTTTTTGAAAGGCGTCCCCAAGCTGCTCGGCTCGCCGTTTTCATTCCGTAATTACGGCGACTCTGGTGCGCAAATTAGCGAACTGCTGCCGCACACCGCGGCGATTGCCGATCGCTTGACGTTCGTTAAATCGGTTCACACTAATCCGTTTAACCATGGGCCGGCGCAGGTGTTCGCCAACACCGGTCACCACTTGGTTGGGCGGCCGAGTCTCGGTAGTTGGTTGTTGTATGGGTTGGGTTCTGACACGAAGAATCTGCCGGGCTACTGCGTGTTGGTTTCGGGCAAGATTGACCCGGGCGGCGGCTCTGCATGCTGGGCCAATGGCTTCTTGCCGTCGACGCTGGGTGGTGTCGAACTGCGCACGCGCGGTGATCTGGTCCCGTGTGTGACGGATCCCAAGACGATGGATCGCATTGCACGCAAGCGCGGCATCGACCTGTTGTCGGAGTTGAACGGCCAGCGTCAGGCGGTGGTCGGTGACCCTGAGATTGCTGCGCGCACGGCCGCCTACCAATTGGCGTATCGCATGCAGGATAGCGCCCCAGAATTGGCCGATTTGCAGAGCGAACCAGAATACGTGCACCGCATGTATGGCAGCCAACCGGGTAAGCGGTCGTTCGCCAACAACTGCCTGTTGGCGCGGCGACTGCTGGAGCGCGGGGCGCGCCACGTGCAGGTCATCCATCGTGGTTGGGATCACCACGGCTCCAACAAGAGTGATGACTTGATGCACGGCCTGCCCGACATGTGCGCGCAGACGGACCGTGCGGCGGCAGCGTTGGTGCTTGATTTGGCTCAGCGTGGCATGCTTGAGGACACATTGGTGGTGTGGGGCGGAGAGTTCGGTCGCACGCCGATGCGCGAAGTCCGCAGCACGAAAGTTCTCGGCCGCGATCATAATCCACGCGCTTTCACGATGTGGTTTGCCGGTGGTGGGGTGAAGCCTGGTCAGACGATCGGCAAGACCGATGATCTTGGCTATACGGTTGCTGAGGACCCGATGCATCTGCACGACGTGCACGCGACGGTGTTGCACTTGATGGGTGTCGACCACGAGCGATTGACGTTCCGTTTTCAAGGGCGGGACTACCGGTTGACCGATGTGCACGGCAAGGTGATGCGCAAGATGCTCGCGTAAAACGGTAATGCTCCCCGGTTGTCGATAAGGCTAGGTGGCTTCACTAGCGCCGGCGACTATGAGTGATCGTGTAGTAAGCGACTTTGACTTGTGGGCCTGCGACCACCAAGCTTGCGTTGTGGAGTTCAAAGTACAGGTCGTCGAAGTCGCGTTCGCGCGTGACGCGTGCCAGACAAGACTGCCGTTCCGGTTCGGTGGTGTCACGCTTCACGAGACTGAGCGTTTGACGTGTCGGGTGACAGCCCGCAGTTCGGATGGTCGCGAGGCCGTAGGGTGGTCTTCAGACCTGTTGGTGCCGCGATGGTTTCGCAAGGATACCGATGCCACGCCGGCGCAAGACGCTGATGAGTTGCTGGCTTCGGTAGAGGTTGCGGCCGCGTGTTTCTCGTCGCAGTCGGCGAACACCGTGTTTGGCCTGTGGCGTCAGGTATTGGCAGAACGCGTCGAGTCGCAGCCGATCGATCAACCTGATCTGTTGGTGCGTGGCTATGGGGTTGCGATTGTCGAGCGTGCGCTACTTGATGCGAGTTGTCGTTTGGTTGGCATGCCGTTCGCCGACGCCTTGCGTGCCGATGTGTTTGGTTTCCGGCCGGGTGATGTGCATGAGCAGTTGGCGGATTGGCAGTGGCAGGCCGACTTGCCGAAGCCTCATTCACAGGTCACCGTCCGCCACACCGTGGGCATGCTTGATCGGTTGCGAATCGCCGATGTCGATCCCGCCGACCGTGTCGACGACGGCTTGCCAGAGGCTCTCGACCAGGATATCGACGAATACGGCGTCAACTGGTTCAAGGTCAAGATCGGTGCTGGGCTCGAACAGGATCGGGCGAGGTTGTTGGACTTGGCGGCGTTCTTTGCCGAGCGTGATCTGTCGCCGCAGTTGACCCTTGACGGCAACGAGCAATACGAAGACATCGCCCAGTTGGCGGAAGTGCTCGAGTCGGTCGCCGCCGATCGGAACGGTCGCGAACTGGTGTCCCGCCTCGCGTTCATCGAGCAACCGTTGGCTCGTGCCTATTCGTTCGATCCAGGTCGTCACCGCGGCATCGAGCGAGTCACTAAGTTTGCGCCCCTGATTCTTGATGAAGCCGACGCTACCCCGAAGTCGTTCGTGCGCGCGCTTGAACTCGGTTACCGCGGCGTCTCCGTCAAGAACTGCAAGGGCGTGTTCCGCGCGCTGTGTAACTATGGCATCGCGAAGCGTGCGGCCGATCGCTTTCAGTCTGGCGAAGACCTGACCAACATCGGGGTGCTGTCGTTGCAGCAAGATTTGGTGACCGGGGCTGTGCTTGGATTGCCGCACGTCGAACGTAATGGCCACCACTACTTTCGAGGCTTAGATCATCTGCCGAGCGAGATAGCTGTGGAGGCGCTAGCGGCACATCCTGACCTCTACCGAACGCTGCCTGTTGCCAAGGGTGGTGGCGTCGCACTGCGCATTGTAGATGGGAAAATCAATATCACGTCAGCGCTAGCAGCCGTCGGCTACGGCCAGTCGTTGAGCAACTACGTGCAATCCTTGCAAGTCGCAGCAACCAGCTAGAGAGTTCGAACGTGCGTTACCAAGCTCCTGGCCACTTCCGTTCTGCCGCTGACTTTGCGGCGCACTTGCGTACGATCGACCCGGCGTGGCAGATCGATGAAGACGTGCCGGCAGGCGGCGCATTGGCACAACCGATTGAGGTTCACGGTCGCACGCTCGGCAATCGCTTCGCGTGCCATCCGATGGAAGGTTGGGATGGCACCGACGATGGTCGCGCCTCGGATCTGACGTTGCGGCGTTGGACGAACTTCGGACGTTCGGGTGCGTCGCTCGTGTGGGGTGGCGAAGCGTTCGCCGTGCAGCGTGATGGCCGCGCCAACGAACGGCAGTTGTATCTCGATCCCGCAGTGGATGCCGGAGAGACGATGGCGAACCTGCTCGTCGCGTTGCGCGCTGGCTCGGCGGCAGCGGGCATGAAGCCCAGCGAACAGTTCGTTGGCTTGCAGTTGACGCACTCCGGCCGCTTCTCGCGACCAGCAGGTCCGCCAGCACCGTTGCTCGCCCATCGCCACCCGCAACTTGGCATCAAGTATCCGCACACGGCCGACGCTCATCAGTTGACCGACGGCGAACTCGAAGGCCTTGGCGACAACTACGTCAAGGCAGCCAAACTGGCGCAGAACGCCGGTTTTGACTTCGTCGACGTCAAGACGTGCCACGGCTACTTGCTGCACGAACTGCTCGGCGCGCGCGGTCGCGAAGGCAGCTACGGCGGCGACTTCGCTGGGCGTACCAGGTTGTTCGAGCGCATCGTCGCTGGCATTCGCAGCGAGTGTCCCGGCTTGCACATCGGCGTGCGCTTGTCATTCGCCGACGTGATTCCGTTTGAGAAGGACTCGGCCACCAGCCTTGGCCGCGGCATGGCCGCAGACACGCCCTACCTGCACGGCTTTGGTGTCGACCAGCAGGATCCCACTAAGTTCGACCTGGTCGAACCACTGCAGTTGCTGAAGCGCTACGAACAGCTTGGTATCGAACTCGTCAATGTCACGCTCGGCTCGCCCTACTACAACCCGCACCTGCAGCGTCCCGCCGCGTATCCGCCGAGCGATGGCTACCAGCCTCCGGCCGACCCGTTGCAGTTCGTCAAGGTGCACCTCGATGCCGTTCGTGCCGCAAAACGTGCGGCGCCGAATCTGAAGTTCGTCGGCACCGCTTACACCTACCTGCAAGAGTGGCTAGCCAACGTCGCCCAATACGAAGTGCGCAACGGTCACGTCGACTTCGTGGGCCTCGGCCGCATGTTGCTGAGCTACCCCGAGCTACCTCGCGATGTGATTGCCGGCACGGCGGTGCAGAGAAAGCGCATCTGTCGCACGTTTAGCGACTGCACCACGGGGCCGCGCAACGGCATGATCAGCGGCTGCTTCCCGCTCGATCCGTTTTACAAGGCAATGCCCGAAGCGAAGCAGATCAAGGCTCTGCGCGACGGCGCCAAGTAGGCCCAGCGTGTTCGCCTGGCCAAACTAAACGTCCGCATGCAGGCTCGGTGTTTGGCGATGTGGCATTGCGCCGGCATGATCATTGGCCGCCCTTCGCTCGGCTGTGCTAGACGACGCGCCAGGCGAATGCACCCACGAACGCCAAGTAAGACACAGTGAGCGATTCCACGAGCGGTAAGCCAAGCGGCGATCTCGACCAAGTGCGGCAAGGTTTGCGCATGGCCACGCCGCCGGATCCTGGCCAGCTCGCTGCTGAGAAGGACCTGCTGCGCGAACTTGAGCATGCGCCAACCTTGAAGCGTTGGCGTGGCTACCTGAAGTTCATCGGGCCAGGTTACATGCAGAGCGCGATGACGCTCGGTAGCGGCACCGCGGCGAGCAGCCTCTTTGCCGGTGCGGTGTTTGGCTATGACCTGTTGTGGGTTGCGCCGCTTGGCATGATCATCGGCATCCTCGTCATGGGCGTGGTGTCGCACCAGACGTTGTCGACAGGTCAGCGCGTTCTGCCGGCGATGGCGACGCATGCCAACAAGTGGCTGGCGTGGGGCTTCGCGCTTGCGGCGGTGATCGCTTCGATTGTCTGGCACTTTCCGCAATACAACCTGGCGGCGGCCGTGCTCACCGACGCGACCGATACGGTTGGCATCGAAGGCGTGCCGCGCATGGCGGCGAGTGCCGTGGTGTTGGTCTGGGCGGTTGTGCTGTCGTTGACCTACGGTAAGAGCTCGCGACTCGTGCGCTTCTACGAGAGCTTCCTCAAATACACCGTCTGGGGAATCGTGTTGCTGCTCGCCTGGGTGGTGATGCAGACCGAAACCGACTGGGGTGGCGTGCTCGGTGGCTTTATGCCGAGCCTGCCGGAGCCGAGTGGTGGCATCAGCAGCATCGAGGTGGTCGTCGCCGGTGTCGCCGCGGCGGTCGGCATCAACATGCTGCTGCTGTATCCCTACAGCTTGCTGGCGCGCGGTTGGGGTCGCGAGCATCGCGGCTTGGCGCGCTTCGACTTGTTCACGGGCATGTTGATCCCGTATGCGCTGGCCAGCAGTTTGATGGTCATCGCTGCTGCAAACACACTGCACGCTTCGGGTGTTGAAGTGACCAAGGGTGCGGCTGTGTCGACGTTGGCGCGCGTGCTCGGTGATGTGATTGGCCCGGTCAGCGGCCGCATGCTGTTCGACCTGGGCATCCTCGCGATGACGTTGAGCACAATCACCTTGCACATGGTGGTCTGCGGGTTCGTCGCGATGGAATGGTTTGGGTTGCCGTTTGGATCGACCAAGCAGCGTCTGTTCACGTTGCTGCCGGTTCCCGGCGTATTCGCGCCGATGTTGTGGAGTGACTACGCCGTTTGGTTGGCGATGCCGACGACGATCATCTGCGGTGCGATGCTGCCGATCGCCTACATCGGCTTTCTGATCTTGCAGCGCAGCAAAGCATATCTCGGGGATGACCGACCAACGGGTGGCCGCGCCGTGGTTGCGACCGGTGGCTTGGTGCTCGCGATGGTCGTGATCGTGACATCGTTGACGTTCTACCTGATCAACAAGTTCGGCTAGCCGCGATGGGACTCTCGGGGCTCAGCATTGCCGTTGAGCACGGATGCCGGGTCCGCAGGCCGAATGGCAAGCGGTCCATCGCAGAGGGGTAAAGGCAATCATTGCGTTGCGTGCGCACACGCGGTCGAGTCTCGGTATGTCCGCCGAGTCCGCTACTGCATTCCGCCTGTGCTTTGGAGCGTTGCATGTGGTGATGCAACCCGGTTACCGAACGCTTGGCCATACGCTCGCCACGCCTGGCTCGGCGCAGGTGATTGAAGAGCACATCGATTGGGCTCATACGATGCAGTTGCGGCGCGAGATGGACGCGTTTGGTATCGGCATTGCCGAAGCGATGGACACCGCGCAGCGGTTCTTTTTGGGCTGGCCATCGGCGCGCCGCTTGATCACCGAAACTGGGGCGTTGCGATTATCGAATGGGTTTTGCGCCGGCGCTGGGACGGACCAACTGCAGCAAATCGAGCGCGCCTCGGATCTGATCGACGCCGTTGTCGAGCAATGCAGTTTCATCACGTCACACGGCGGGATCCCGGTGATCCTGCCGATGCCGTGGTTGTGTGCTTCGGGCGCTAGCGAGCAGGACTTCGTCGACGTCTACGAAGCGATCATCCGACAAGTGCGCGGCCCGGTGTTCTTGCACTGGCTCGGTCCGATGTTCCTGGCGTCGCTCGAAGGCTACTTCCCGGGCGGTAGTTTCGAACGCATCATGGCGCTCGATCCGGCCAAGGTGCGCGGTTGCAAGTTATCGCTGTTGGACAAGGCGTTTGAAGAACGCGTGCGCAAGCAACTGTTGGCCACTGAGCAGATCGTGCTGACCGGCGACGACTTTCACTTTGGTCAGTTGCTGCTTGGCGATGGTGAACCGGTGACGCGCACGACCATGATCGGCGAGCGCCGCGTGGCACTCGGAAACTTCAGCCACGCGATGCTCGGTATCTTCGACGCGATTGCCAAGCCGACGCAGGCGGCGATTACGGCGTTGCAAGATGGCGATCGTCAGGGATTTGTCGATCGCATGGACCCTTGCGAGGCGCTTGGCAAGTTCGTGTTCCAGGCGCCGACGCAGCACTACAAGGCGGGACTCGCGTTCTTGGCCTGGCTGAACGGTCAGCAAGACAACTTCCTGCTCGTCAATGGCGAGGAGTTGCAGCGCGATCGAGAGCACTATCTGCGCTGCGCCGAACTGGCGCGCACCGCGGGTTGCGTGCATCGCGCCGAGGTCTTTGAAGCGCGACTGGCAGAGTTCGCCGCGGGCCCCTGGCCACCGCGTGAGTAATCGGGCACGCTGTGCCGCTTGAAGCGAACGCTGCATATCGGTGACGTAGAGATCGGGTTGCCTGCCGTGCAGGCGGCGCTCAGCGGCTATTCGGACCTTGCCATGCGCACGGTGGCGCGGGAGCACGGCGTGACCTACGCCATCAATGAGGTCGTGCTGGATGCGCTGGTTCTGCAGAAGGGCAAACTGCAGCGTCGCATTCTTTCGGTGCCCGAACACGATCACCCGGTCGGCGGTCAGTTGATGGGCAGCCAGCCCGAGATCTTTGGCCAGGCGGCGCGCGAACTGGTTCGGGCGGGTTACGACATCGTCGACATCAACTTCGGTTGCCCGGTCAACAAGGTGCTCGGTCGCCATCGCGGCGGCTGGTTGTTGCAGGATACCGAGACGGCATTGGCCATGGTGGAGTCGGTGTTGCAGGCGGTGCAAGGAGATGCGCCGGTCTCGGTCAAGATGCGGCGCGGCACAGATGATTCTCCGGAGGCCGAGAAGCGCTTCTGGACGATTCTCGATGGCTCAATGGAACTCGGCATTGCGGCCGCGACCGTGCATCCACGAACCGTTAAGCAGAAATACATCGGCCCGAGTCGTTGGGAGTTTTTGACCAAGGTCAAACAGCATGTCGGTGACTTCACGTTGCTTGGCAGTGGCGACCTGTTCTCTGCCTACGACGTGGTCGACATGATGAACGAGACTGGCGTCGATGGTGCGACCGTCGCGCGCGGTTGCATCGGCAATCCGTTCGTGTTCCAGCAGATCCGTGACTTGCTCGATGGCAAGATCCCGCAGCGGGCGACGTGCGCACAGCAGCGCGCGGCGATCCATCGCCACTGGGAACTTGCCGTGCCGTTCTACCGAGATGAACGCCGCGCGTTGCCACCGGCTCGCATGCACGTCATCAAGTATGGGCAATACCACAAGGATCCGATCTGGGCTCGCGAGCAACTTGTGCGCGTGAAGAAGCCCGAGGAGCTACTCGCGCGGGTTGCCGAGGTGTTTGACGATCGGTTCGACGAGGGGCGTTCGCGAGATCTGTCTCGAGAAGATGCCGTCGTCCCTGCATTGCAGAGTTGTGGAGAGTGACGCGTAGAACTGAGGGGGCTAGACCAGCAACTTCGATCGCGAAAGCACCCCGCAAGGTGGCCGCTGAGTCGACGCCAATGGCAACGGCTGTAACGACCATGTCGCGGGCGTCCGCATCACGAAGGGTGTTGGGGGCGACCCTTTGGCGATTCTGCGTGCCAAGTCCGTTCTGGCCGGGATGGCTGGTGTCTTGAGCGCTAAGCTCGCACAGATGATTCGTCACCACTGCTTGATCGCCACGGTGCTGCTCGCATCGGCTGGTGTTTCCCAAGATGCCGGGGGCACGGCTGTCGTCGAGAGTTCCGCGCGTCAGTCCGACGGGCTCCCCAAACTCGCGGCACCGTTTCTCGTCGAAGCAGATGGCAAGCCGATCGCGACCAAGGTTGGTCACGCGGCGCCGTTTGTCACCGACCTCGACGGTGATGGCGTCTGGGACCTGGCAGTTGGTGAGTTCGGTGGCGGTGGCTGTCGTCTCTACAAGAATCTCGGCACGGCGAAGGAACCCAAGTTTGGTTCGTTCTCGATGTTGTTGTCGGACGGCAAGCCGGCCGCGATGGAGTCCAGTTGATGCATCGGCTTTGATCCGCAGTTTGCGGATCTGAACAACGACGGCATCCTCGACGTGATCTCTGGTCGCTACATGCCGGGCACGGTCTATTGGTTCCGCGGTATCGGTGATGGCAAGTTCGCGGCGCGCCAAGATCTGTTGGTCGGCAAGGACAAGGACATGTCGGTCGCGATGGCGACGGCGAACATGATCGACTTTGATCGTGACGGCGACCTCGACCTGATCATCGGTGACGTCAAGGGCTACGTGTCCGTCAGTCTTAACGAAGGCTCGAAGGATCAGCCGAAGTTCGTCAAGCGATCGCGTCTCAAGGTTGGCGACGCCGACCTGAAGGTCGTGCAGAAGTCCGATCCATGGCCGGTCGATTGGGATGGCGATGGCCACATCGATCTATTGGTCGGCGACGAGGCTGGCGACGCCAGTTTCTTCAAGGGTTGCGCGGACGGCACGTTCTTGCCGGGGGTGTCGTTATTCACCGGCGAGACTGTCGACGTCGCGCGGCGCTACATGGCCACTAAGAAGTTGCTCGACAAGCATGGCCGCGTAGTGCCCGGCTACCGCCTGCGCCTCACCACTCACGATTGGAATGGCGACGGCAAACTCGACCTCCTGATCGGCAACTGCGCGCCGGCTGCGAAGGGGCAGAAGGGCACGACGGGTAACGTGCGCGTCATGTTGCGGCAGTAGGCCCGCGATAGGCCCGCAAGGCCCGCGGCGTTGCTAGGCGCACTAGTTGTGCGATCAACCCGTCTCGCGTCAGCGCATGAAGCGGCCACCCCATGAAGCAAGGCGTAGCTAGGCCGGCTTGCCGCGCTGCAGGCACTCGGTGAACGTCGCTTCGTCGATGTTGGCACCGCAGACAATTAGGCCGACGCGCTTGCCCGCGAGTTGGTCGCTCATCTTCAGCATGGCCGCGGTCGTGGCCGCGCCCGCTGGCTCGACAGCAAGTTTCGCATCCGAGAACAGCAACCACATCGCGCGACACAGTTCGTCGTCGTTGATCTTGACCAGTTCATCGAGGTACTTTTGGCACAGCGCGAACGAGTAAGGCATCGCCATTGGTGCTCCAAGGCTGTCGGCGATCGTGGTGACCTTCTCGATGCGCTGCGGCTCGCCGCTGGCAAAGCTGCGGTGCATGGAGTCGGCGCCTTCTGG
This sequence comes from uncultured bacterium, assembly GCA_937906475.1. Taxonomy (GTDB): domain Bacteria; phylum Planctomycetota; class UBA1135; order UBA1135; family UBA2386. The sequence goes on along the minus strand of CALCZA010000167.1, from coordinate 2,898 downwards.
CTCAACCCCGATCACCCGGCAGCGCGGTTGCAGTTGCTTGACCGCACTCGCCAAGCCAGCCGCGAGGCCGCCGCCGCCAATCGGCACGAATAGCACGTCGAGCTGGCCAGTTTGGCGCAAGAACTCCATGCCGAGCGAAGCACTGCCAAGCGCCATGTGCTCGCCTTCGAACGGGTGCAAGAACTTGCGCCCTTCGGTGCGTTCGATCTCTTCGACCCGGGCAAACGCCGCGCGGATGTCATCGAGTTGTTCAACCTCGGCGCCGAGTGCTTTGCTGGCGGCAACCCGGGCGGGGTTGGCGTTGCTCGGCATGACGACCTTGGCATGCGACCCCATCGTGCGCGCTGCGTAGGCGACAGCCATCGCGTGGTTACCAGCGCTGACGGCGGTGACGCCACGGGCGCGGGCTTCGTCGTCGAGCGCTTGCATCGCGAGCATGACGCCGCGCGACTTAAACGAACCAGCGTGTTGGAACAACTCGAGCTTGAGCCACAGCGTTGTGTCGTCGGGAACGAGTTCGCTAATGCGATGACCGCTCCACTGCCATGCCGGCGTTTCGCGGACGAGCGTGCTGAGTTGGCGTCGCGCTAGCTGGATCGACTCGAGTGATGGGGGAGTGACCGGCGGCGATTCAGGGCTCATGAGCATGGAACCCGATGGGCCAGCATCACTGGCCTCGACTCACCCGCAGAAGCACACACCTCTACGGAGCCAGAAACCTAAGCCATACCGCGATGGCCAAGGTTGACCATCACGGAACGCTGGCAAGCCAACGTTAGAGCCGATACATCGGGAGAGAGAAGGCTACGCCGGCGACCGCAAGCTGCAAGTTCAGGAAGGCGATCGCCGCAAGGATGTTGTCGCGGGGAAGCTCCGGCCGGTCGTTACCAGCGGTGGAACGCAGGGTGTCCGGCTTCGACCGCGATGAACAACCCGTCACAAGTTGCGCAGATACTGCCGTTGGCTGTGAGGGTTCCGGTGATCTGCGCGCGGTTGCCGTCTAGCTCTACCAGTTGAGCACGCAACTCGAGCGGGCCATCGGTCGGCGTTGGTCGCCTGAGCTTGATGCTGTATTCGGCCGTCACGGTGCAGGGTGGCACGGCAACTCCCTGAGCCAGCATCTGGTGGTAGGCCGCGGCCCAGTTGCAGTGACAATCGAGCAGCGCCCCGATGATGCCGCCGTTGAGCACGCCGGGGAACGCTTGATGCATCGTTTGCGGTTGCCACGTGCAGACGATCTCGTCGCCGTCGACGAAGCTCTTGATGCCAAGCCCATCGGGGTTGGCCGGGCCGCATCCAAAGCATGAGTTGTTCGGTGCGTAGTGGTCCTGCAGGCTCTGCGTCATCTCTGGATGATCCGTCGTTCTGTGCTGAATCGCGAGACCCTGTTTTACTTTGGCGTGATTGTTCTGCACTACGGCTTGCGGCCCAACCAGCAAGCGCTGTTAGGACTTGCCGAGTAACGCACCGACGGCAAGCAGCAGTTCGGTCTGTTCGCTGCTGAAATCGTAGGCCGAAGGCTTGGCGACGCCGAGCACGCCGCGAACTTCACCATCGACCATCATTGGTGCCGCTAGTGATCCTTCCATCTTGGTCATCTTGGCGGTCGGTTGCGCCACGCCACTAGCGTCGGTTTGCAGGTTACACATCTGCACCGGTTCCTTGCGCTCGGCGGCGATCCCGGCCATGCCTTTGCCGACTGGGATGATTTGCACCTTGTCCAGCACGAACGGCGGCAGGCCAAGTTGCGCGCGTAGATGCAGCATGCCGTCGGAAGAGTCGATCATGTGCACCGTGCCGACTGGGCAGTCGAAGTGCTTGGTGACGCGCGTCAAGACTTCATCCCACGGTAGCGGGGTTTGGTCCATCAGTTCGGTGATCGACGTCATGAGTGGGTGAGACGAAAGGCTCATGGCCACATCTTAGCGTCGTGTTCGTGAGAACGGCTATTGGTTGCAAGGCTTCCCCCGGGCGAACTTGATCGCAGCCAGTCATTGCATTGGCCAGCGACCGGTAATCGCGCTCTGAGACATCACCCCACACGATCGGCAACTGCGCAAAGTGCTCCAGCACGCGACGTTGAGCAATCAGCGGAGCGCCTTCGAGATCGAAACCCATTCAGCGAGACACTCGCCTGCTCCTAAGGTGGCTCAGCGCGTAAAGTCGTGCTTGAACGTCGTGTTCAAGAGTACCAGCGTCAGTAGCGCGTAAACCAAGTCCAGGATCGTGCCGGTGTTGAACCCACCACCTACTTCGCCCGTGACCGCCATGGTGCAGACCAAGGTGTAGACCAACGCGGAGAGGATACACAGGATCGCCCAAGCGTTGCCGAGGCCGCGGCCGAGCACCTTCTTCTGCTGCAGGTAGCCGACGCCCGACGCGGCCAGCAGCCCCCCGCCCACAATCGCCTTGGTCATGGTGAAGTAGAACAAGCCGCCGCCGGCATCATTCCAGGCCTTGGCAAGCTCGAGGGCGTTTGATTCGCCCGCTAGCCAGCACAGGCAAAACAGTGCAGCAGAACCACCTACTACTAAGTTGAGAACGGCCAACGCAGTCAGTCCAACGGGGCGCATTCTTTGACTCATCTGATAGTTCCTCCTGACAGTTCGAGCGAGTTAGGAGTCGGAAGTATAGGCAATCTATGCATTGGTAAGCACTACTAACGCAACAACCACACGTCAATCGCGTCTGGGACGGCTACCCGAGGCGTTGGTGCACGAATCCCGGTGTTGTCCACGCAGGCTGCCGATATGGGGTTTGCCCGACCCTGTAACGAGCCATGCCGAGCACCAAGTCCCGCGTCCATCCCAAGTACAAGACGAAGTATCGGGTCAGCAACTGGCCGGACTACGACCGATCGTTGGTCGAGCGCGGCAACCTAACTGTCTGGCTGTCGCC
>CALCZA010000166.1 GCA_937906475.1 uncultured bacterium | reverse complement strand
GTTGAACAGATACATTAAGCGCCACACAGGCAAGCCACAGACGCGACGGGCGGCGACCAAGTAGGTCGGTCCCATGTCCAGTAAGGACGAGAGATCGCGGGCGAGCTAATCTGGCGACTACACAACAATAGAGCAGTTTGCAGCCACGTCAGGTGGCCACTGCCGAGAAGAACAACTTTGAGCTTCGATTCCCTCGGACTGAACAAGTCCATCCTGCAGGGTGTGCGCGACGCCGGCTACGAAAAGCCGACCGATATCCAAGAGCACACCATTCCCAAGATCCTCAACGGCCAAGAACTGATTGGCCTCGGCCAAACAGGTAGTGGCAAGACGGCAGCGTTCGGCTTGCCGATGCTGCACAAGCTGACTGGCGGTGAGCCGGGCCTGCGCGGTTTGATCATCGTGCCGACGCGCGAGCTTTGCGTGCAAGTCGCAGAGAACCTGCGCGGCTACGCCAAGCATGCCGGCCTCCATGTCTGCACGGCCTTCGGCGGCATTGACCTGTCCATCCAAGAGTCGGCGTTCAAACGCGGCCTCGATGTGTTGGTTGCTTGTCCCGGTCGCCTGATCGATCACCTTGAGCGCCGCAACATCACGCTCGAGAAGATCGAGATGGTGGTGCTCGACGAAGCCGACCGCATGCTCGACATGGGGTTCATGCCGCAGATTCGCCGCGTGTTCCTGCGCATGCCGGATGAGCGCCAGAACCTGCTGTTCTCGGCGACGCTACCGAAGGAAGTCGAGTCGCTCGTCGAAGACTTCCTGCCCGGCGCCGAGCGCGTGCAGATCGGCTCGCGCAGCCAATCGGTGAGCACGATCACGCACCGATTCGCGGCGGTTGACGCCCTCGATAAGCCCAACTCCCTCGAGCGCCTGCTCATGCGCGAAAGCGGCAAGGTGCTGGTCTTCTGCAACAAGAAGATCGGTTGCGAAAAGCTCGGCAACATGTTGAAGCGCTCTGGCTTGTCGGCGGATTCGATCCACGGGGACAAGAGTGCGGAAGCGCGTCACATGTGCCTCGGCGCGTTCTCGCGCGGCAAGACGCGCTTTTTGATCGCGACGGACGTCGCCGGTCGCGGCATCGATGTCGACGACGTTGCGCTGGTCGTTAACTACGACTTCCCGCTCTCTCTCGAAGACTACATTCACCGCTCGGGTCGCACCGGTCGCGCTGGCAAGGAAGGTCGCGCGGTTTCGTTCGTGGTGCCTTCTGAGAAGCGTCTCTACGAAGCGGTTAAGGCGCACCTCAGTGGTAAGGAAGTGAAGGACCAGCCGAGCGCACCCGGTCGTGGCTACGGCATGCCCAAGGGGCGTGCTGGTGGCAATCGTCCTGGTGGCGGCCGCTCCGGCGGCGGCGGTCGACGCGCAACAGCTGACGCGCGTTAGGGATCCTCGCGAAGCGCTAGGCGGTGTCCGCCGGCGCTTGGACGCCACTACTCAAGTTGGAATCCATGTCGTCCCGAGCCCCCTCGTGCAGTCCGTGAGCTGTCGTTCGCGGCGCCCACATCTCAGTTCAGCTGCTTGGCGCTTGCCGCGTCTGGCGTTGCATCGAGTGCCGATTGGCATCGGCTAACTCGGCCGGGCTTACTACCAGTCCGATCGATGCGCCGCGATGACGGCACGCAGCTAGCCGTTGCCGAGGATCGCTTTCGCAGCTGCGGCAGGATCGCTCGATTGCACGAGTGAGCGAAACACATCATCGAGATGCTCGTCGGCACCGGCGCCAGCTTGCGCTCGCAGATCGTTGGCGGAGCCACATGCGAGTAGCTTGCCCTTGTCGAGAATGGCGATGCGATGCGCGGTGTTCTCCACCACGTCCAGCATGTGGCTGCAGTGCAAGACCGCGCCGCCGCGCGCAGCGAACTCGTGCATCAACTGCTTGACGATCAGCGTCGTGGTCACGTCGAGGCCCGACAGTGGTTCATCAAAGACGAGCAGCTTCGGGTCGGTGAGCAGTGCGGCCGCGATCGAAACCTTCTGCAGCATGCCTTTGCTGAAGGCGACCATCGGTTCGTCTTTGCGATCGATGATGCCGAAGCCTCCCAGCGATCGTTCACCGCGATCTCGAACCACGTCGTCATCGAGATCGAACAGACGTCCCTTCAACAGCAGGAACTCCCACGGGGTCAGCGTCTCATGCAACCGTGCGACCTCGGGCAAGTAGCCGATCAGCCGTCGGGCGGACGTGTCGCTGAGCGCGTCCTTGCCGTCGATCTGCACTGAGCCGCCATCGGGCTTGAGCAACCCGACTAGGCATTTGACGGTGGTGGACTTGCCGGCGCCGTTCGGGCCGAGCAGGGCCAGGATTTCCCCAGCTTTGATGGTGAGGTCGAGCCCATCTAGGGCAACGAAATTGCCGTAGGTCTTGCGCAGATTGGCGATCGCCAGCATGGCGCCATCTTGGCGGGCGACCCGGCCGTCGGCCAGCATTGGCATGGCTTCTGCGGATGGGTTCTCTAGCGTGGGGGTTACTCCGTTACGTACGGTGGCACCGGATCTGGGGCCTGTTGGCGAAGTTCCGCTCTGATGAACCGATCCGGTTCGGGTATCGTTTTGCACCCCGCACGTGCGTATTTCCTGGCTCTTAGTCTCCCTCGCTGTTCACGGCGCTGCGGTCACCGCAGCGATTGGGTTTGGCGCGTACGCAGTGTCGCAACCGATGCCGCCGGTGGCACAGATCGAGATCCAGCAGCAGATCGCTGCGGTTGCAATGCCGGTGCAAGTAGTTCCGAAACTGGATGTTACGTCGGAAGATCTGGTCGATTCGGTCGCCGTCCAGGAACTCGAAGTCACCGAGCAACCGGTTGCCGAGAAGCCTGTCGAGCCGCCCATGCTACCTGACGTCAAGCCATCGCCGAGCGAGGTCATGCGGCGGTTGACCAGCGACCGCGTGCTGGCGAAGGCGGTTGAGCCAGAAGTGGCGCCGGCAGAAGTGACCAAGCCGGTTGTAGAGCCCACACCTCCTCAGGACGCTTCGGTTCCCCAGGCATACGTTGAGGCGCAGCGCTCGGACAACAAGCCGCCGACCTATCCGAGGCACGAACGGCGACTATCTCGCGAAGGCGAGGTGACGGTGCGCGTGTCGATCGACGCGAATGGCTCGGTCATGGGGGTCTCGGTGATCGAAGAGTCGCGCTACCAGGGCTTCAACCGAGCAGCGGTGCAAGCGGCGCGCAAGTGGAAGTTCAAGCCAGCGACGCGCGGCGGTGTTTCGGTCGATAGCCAAACCGACATCGAGGTCGTGTTCCGCATGACGGATCTCGAGTAGCGCCCAGTTCCGCAGTCGCTTTGCGATCTACGAGAACGGCACTTTCAACTCATCGAGAATCGCGTCGAGTCGGTCGTACATGTGTTCCCAGCGCCACTCTGTACGAACCCATGCCGCCGCCGCTAGGCCATCGCGACGCGCGCGCTCTGGATCTGCAAACCACTTGGCGACGCCTTCGATCGTTTGCTCTTCGCCATCGGCAACTGTCAGCGCCTGCTCTGGCACCGAACCGAGGCCTTGGGAAGCTTGCGGGGAAGCCACGATCGGCAGTGCCATGCTCATCGCTTCGAGCACCTTGTTCTGCACGCCGCGGGCCAATCGAAGTGGTGCAATCGCGACCGACGACTTGTCGAAATATGGCGGTGTGGTTCCGACGCGGCCGGTGACAGTGATGCCTGGGATGTCGCCGAGCGCCGTGATCTTGGCGATTGGTTTGCTACCAACGATGAGTAGTTGCGCGTCTGGGAACCGTTCACGAAGGGTCGGCCAACAGCGTTCGGCAAACCAGCAAACGCCATCGACGTTCGGTTCGTAGTCCATCACGCCTGTGAAGATCGCGGTGTGCGGATGGCGGTCGCCGTCACCTTGCGGTGAGAAGTGTTCGATGTCGACGCCGTTTGGCAGCACGTCTGGCACGACGCCTGGGATCAGTTCTTGGAATAGTTGCTTCTCGACTTCACTGACGACGAGCGATCGTGAGCATGTGCGCGCGACCTTGGCTTCGAACTCCAGCAAGCGCTTCGCTTCGCGGCCGTAGATCCACTTCCCTAGCGGTCCGGAGACTGTCGCATACTGCCGCCACTTGTCCGAATCGAGTTCGGCGAACTGCATGATCTTGGCAGAGGCCTTCGGCTGCAGCGCGTACTGGGCCATCGAAGACGAGTAGACGTAGATTAAGTCCGGCGGTGTTTCACACCATCGCGTGACCGCCTGTTGCAGTTCGCGACTACGGAAAAACGGCAAGGTCAGCGGCTCGCCGGTCAGCAAGCCGCGCAGGCTGGTCAATTTCGCTTTGCCTCGCGCCAGCCGCGGCGCGACGACCTCGGCGCAACGTTCGCGGAGAAACTCGACAGCTGACTGATCGCGGTCCTCTTCTTGAAAGCAACCGATGCGAACTTCGGCACCGCGCGCTAGCAAGTGTTGCAGAAAGTGCCACGTGGTAATGCGGTCGCCGCGGTCCGGTGGCCAAGGTACGCGCTGGCATAGAAATACGACGCGGGGCTTGTTGGCTTGGTTCGGCACGGCTGTTGGCAGTGGGGTTCAGATCAAGCTTGCTGCTCTTGGCCCCCGATACAAGAGGCGGAGCGAAGGCATGGCACAGAGTACGACTTCATCGATAAACATTCTGTCTCTGGTCAACAGCACGATCGATCTGCCCGCGATGCCGGAGGTGTTGGTCAAGCTGAACGAACTTATGGCGAACCCGGATACGTCTGCCGGGGATCTTGCCAAGATCATTTCTGCTGACCCAGCCGTTTCGACCAACCTCCTGCGCATCGTCAACTCGGCCTACTACGGACTGCAAGTGCGGGTTTCGTCGGTGAGTCTCGCGATTTCGGTGATGGGATTCAAGATGACCAAAAAGGTCGCGTTGAAGGCCGCCGTGTTTTCTACGTTCGCTTCGCACCGCGAGAAGATCCAGCACTTCGATCCGTCGTCGTTCTGGAAGCACGCGGCCTACGCCGGGGTTGCCGCTCGGGCTCTGGCGATGAAGTCGAAGTTGTTCGTCGACATGCATCCCGAGGATGCCTACCTGGCCGGCCTGCTGCATGACATCGGCAAGATCATCCTGATGGAGAAGTCGACGGCCGAATATCTCGCCATGTTGCGCAAATCTGTGCAATTAGGCCGGCCCGAAGCCGAGGGCGAACTGGAAGACTATGGCTACACGCACGCCGACGTTGGTTCCGTTCTGGCTATCAAGTGGTCCTTACCAGAGGATCTCGCGATCGCCATCCGGTATCACCACGCTCCCGCGCGTGACCCGTTCCATCGTTCCCTCTCGTCTCTCATCCACCTCGCCGACCAGTTGGCGTGGCGTGCCCAAATGCCGTCTACGGTTGGTACCCCTATGCCGCCGCTCGACCATGACGTCTACGGTGAGATCGGTCTCACTCGGGAGCAGGTCGAAGAATTGGTGCCGGCGATCCAAGACGACTTCACAGCTTCCGAGTTGCCCTGGTAGTTCGATCACCACCAAGGTGGTGAGTCTGGCATGAACTTCCGGCGCTCGGTCGTCTTTACGTTTCTGATCCACGCCCTTGTCGTCGCCGTCGACAAGGGGGGCGGCATTATCCTGTACCTGCTGACCGCCACCGAGAAGGGCGAGCACGGCAAGTCGGGCCTCGCCGCGTCGTTGCCGTTCATTATTGGAGCGATCGCGAACCTGGGTCTAGCGACGGCACTGGTCTACTTCGTTCGCCGCAAGAAGGTCGAACCGCAGGTCGCGTTCCAGACGTCAATATGGGTCGCCATTGTGTGGGGTGGCTTGGTCGGCGCAGGGGCGTGCGTGTTCACGCTGTGGGGCTTGCCGGCGATTAACCCGGACTGGCAGATTGATTGGTGGGGCGTGGTGCCGATCTGTGCCGTCGTGCCGTTCTTGCTGATTGCGAGTTACGCCAACAGCACGCAATTGGCGACCGATCGCGTCAAGGGCTACGGCATCGTGCATCTGGCGACGTCGGTCAGTTTCTTGCCGGCGTTCTTCCTGCTCTTCTACTTGCTCGGTGGCTCGGTCACCGATGGCGACGTGCCGATCGCCGTAGCATGGGGGCGCCTGATCTCGACGGTGTTCATCGCCGGGTTGACCCTGTGGTTGGTGCGCAAGGTGGTGACTCTTCGCGCCAAGGTCGATCGCCAATACCTCGGGGAGGCGATTCGCTACGGCTGGAAGGCCAACCTGACGTCGACGCTGACTTACCTGAATCACCGCTTCGACTTGGTCGTGCTGATGGCTATCAGGGTGAGTGTCTACAGCAATCAGGGTAACGATATTGATGACGCCAAGAACCTAGCTGGTGTTGACGTCGCCTACTACTCGATGGCGGTGACCTGGGCGGAACTCGTTTGGCACTTTCCCGAGGCCATGCGCGACCTGTTCTTTTCAAAGGTCGCCAGCAGTTCGCATGAGGAGGCGCGCCGGTTGACCCCGGTGCTGTCGCGGATCGGCTTGCTGCTTTCGTTGCTGGGCGCGGTCGCGATTATCTTGTGCATCGATCCGGTGATGGGCCTGATTACTTGGGTCGCAAAGGGCGATAGCGCCATCTGGTTTGACGGTTGGAGCGAGGACGTTGGCGCGGTCCTGTGGTTGCTTGTGCCCGGCACGGTCGGATTTACCGTCTCGAAGGTCCTGCAAGCTGACCTGGCCGCCCGCAATCATCTGCAAACCTGCGTCAACGCACAGGTTGTTGTGCTGGTCGTCATGCTAGGAGTCGACATCTGGTTGATCCCAGAGCACGGCGCGCTCGGTGCCGCCGTCGCCTCGACGATTGCCTACACCGTCGGCACGATTTGGACGGTTTGTGCTTACTGCGCCCAGACGAAAGTTAGCATATGGGAGTGTCTGGTCGTGCAACCGAAGGACTTCCGCTACATTCGAGACATCATTGGTGCCGTGATCAACAAGTTGCGCCGTAAGCGATAATGACTCTAAATGCACCTGTGACCGTCGTTGTGCCGGCGTTCAACGCTGCCGCCTTCCTTGGGGTGACGCTTGCAGCGCTGCAATCGCAGACGGCGACACCCGAGCAGATCATCGTGGTGGATGACGGCTCTACGGATGAAACTGCGGCGGTTGCTAAGCAGATGGGCGTCCGGCTGATTCAGCAGGATCATCAGGGCCCCGGTGCTGCTCGCAACCGCGGCATCGAAGTCGCCGACACCGAGTTCGTCGCGTTCTGTGACGCCGATGATTGGTACGTGCCAGACAAGTTGGAGCGTGCCCTCGAGACCCTCAAGAAGCTTGGTGCTGCGTGTACCGCGACCGATGCTTGGGTGGTTCGTGGCGACCGCGTGCAAGGCCGCAAGAACGAGCAGCGTCCGGTGCCGAGTGTGCTGACGCTTGAGTTCCTGTTGCACTACAATCCGATCATTTGCAGTTCCGTAGTGGCTCGCCGTGACGCCATCGTTAATGCCGGTTCGTTTGACGAATCGCCCGAACTGATCGCGACCGAAGACTATGACTTGTGGTTGCGCATGGCGGTCAATGAACCCATCGCCTACACGGCACAGCCCATGACGTTCTATCGCGTGCACGAAGGCAGTTTGTCGGCCAACGCGCGGTTCTTGCGCGGGGTTGAGCACATCATGTTGCGCACCATCGAGCAGCATCCGGGCGAAGCCCACTTCCAGAACTTGATCAAGCGTCGGCGCGCTAGTGTGCGCCTGGATCTGGCTTGGGACTTGATGAACGAAGGTGATCACGTCCAGGCTCGTCAGTTGATCAAGGAGGCGCAGAAACTCGCGTCGACTTGGAAGGGCTTTAAGATGCAGTTGCGATCGCTTTTGAAGCGGTGAGCAGGGTGCCGGTAGATGCTCGGACGATGACGCGATGACAAAGCCACGACCGTTGCTTGGAGTAGTGCACCTCGGCGCCTTGCCTTCCGCTGCACGTCATCAGTCGATGCAGGTGGTCTTGGCTGCGGCGCTCGCGGATGCGAAGACGTTCGCCGAAGCTGGTTTCGACGGGTTGGTCATCGAGAACTTTGGTGATGCGCCATTCCGTCGCGGGACGGTCGACGATCCGGTGACCCCCGATGTTGCTGCAGCGATCGCCGTTGCCGCTGATCGCATCAAGACGAGCACCGGCTTGCCAGTCGCCATCAACTGCTTGCGCAACGACGGCATCGCCGCGCTCGGTGTCGCTGCAGCGGTTTCCGCGCAGTGGGTTCGCGTCAACGTGTTGACTGGAGCCTATGTGACCGATCAAGGCATCATCGCCGGTGAATCGGCCCGCCTCGCTGCCTACCGCCGCCAACTGCACCTCGACACGACGCTGCTGGCCGACTTCATGGTCAAGCACGCGAAGCCAATGGTGGACTTCGATCTGGCGACGGGCGCGCGGGACTTGGCGGAGCGATCCGGTGCCGACGGCATGGTGCTGTCGGGCTCTCGAACTGGGCAACCCGTCGATGTTGCTCTGTTCGACACGGTTCGCGCGGCCGTTGGGGATTTTCCGATCTGGATCGGATCCGGGCTTGATCCGGACAACGCCAAAGACCTGTGGCCGCGGTGTGATGGCGCGATCGTCGGTACCTGGTGCAAACAGGATGGCAAGTCGAGCAACCCGGTGGATGGGGGCCGCGCAGCGATTCTGCGGGCCGCTTGTCCGGCGGGGTAAGGTGCTTGGCCTGCGTGTGCCGAAAACAACTTAGTGAAGGTCCTACTGATGACGCCGGCGCCGACCCATTTGCATTTGGGCGGTATTGCCACCGTAAGCCGCTATCGCGAGGGCCTGCAGAACTGCGGTCATCTATGCGAGTTGTTTGGTGGCTCCAGTGAAGGCGGTCTCAAGCAGTCTCTCGAAGGCACACTCGGACGCTTCCGCCCTGACATCGTGCACGCGCATGATGCCCTGCGCTGCGGCATGCAACTGCTTGGGTCGCGTGCGCCATGGGTTATCTCGCTAAGCGGCGAAGACTTGTACTGTGATGCGTTGCACGAGGCGCATGGGCCGATGGTTTGCGAAGTCATCCGGCGCGCGCACCGCGTGCTGGTTCCCAGCGAGGAAGCTGGACTGATCGTTGAAGAGCGCGTGCCCGACGCGATTGGCAAGATCGACGTCGTTCCTCGCGCCGCCGTCAAACTGCCAACGAGTGGCACCGATCTACGCCGGTCGCTAGGCATTCCTCGCCAGCGCTTCTTGGTGTTCTTGCCTGGCGGGTTGCGGCCCGTGAAGGGCCAACTCCGGGCGATCTCGGTGGCCAAGATGTTGCGCGCTGCTGGCGCGGACATCGAGATGATCCTTGCTGGGCCGGACCAGGACGAGGCCTACGCCAACGAAGTGCGTCAGTTGTGTGATAAGCAGGCAGCAGTTCGTGTTCTGCCGACACTCGCCAATGAGCGCATGGGCGCCGCCTACTTGGATGCAGACGTCGTACTCAACACATCACAAAGTGAAGGTTCGGCTCCGACGATCCTGGAAGCTGGCATCCTTGGCCGTCCCGTGATTGCGAGCGACGTGCCCGGCAATAGCGAGTTGATTCGGCATAAGGAGACCGGGTTGCTGTTCCAGAACGACGAAGAGATGGCGAAGCAGATTCTCGCTCTCTACCGCAACCGTTCTGCTGCCGGTGCTCTCGGCGTTCGGATTCGCGAAGACTTCAGCCGACGGTTTGGAGCCGAGGCCGAAATCCGTTCGTTGCTGTCAGCATACGCAGCGGCCTAGCCGCAGACTTCGCCTTCGTCGTTTGTGGCGGCCAGTCGACGTTGAATCCCCACCCAGCGATCGTGCCGTTATCAGGCATTACCTGGCGCGCGTTGAGTGCGAGATTGTGGACGACTGGGGGGTGCTGTCCGAAGTCGAACCCTACTCCGTGTCAGGCCGTTGACGGCGCGTTTTGGTGGCGTGCTTTGGCGCTGCCGGCTTGTCGGCCGGCCACTCGGATGCCTCGGCCGTTTCGGCTGCCACTTCGTCAGCGATGTCCTTTGTCGTTTCGGGCTTGGATCCGGCTGGGGCGAACAGTTCGAACAAGTCGGCCAAGCGGTGCGCCTGCCAACTCAGCGCCTCTTGGATGTCGGCACTGATCTTGTCGCGGGTCGCCGCACGCACGCGTGGCGTGCGAGCCTTTTGCAGCGCTTCGTAGCGATGGTTCGCATCGAGCGCGTTGAGTTTGTCGCCACTGTGATCGTCGAGCAGTGCGCCTATCACCGTGCGGAAATCGGAGTAGCTCAGCAGTTTCGGATCGAACACGCCTGCTTCGAGCAGTTGCATCATGTCGACGTGTTCGAAGCCAAGCAGGGCGCGCACACTCGTTTTGCCATCCGGCACGGAGTCGAGCATCGTGCGCATCTCGCTAATCGCTTCGCTGCGCCAGCACAGCATCGTGCCGCCAATCTCGGTGTGACGAGATAGCGCCTTGACGAACTGCGCACGCGGGTCGCTGCGGTCGACGCTCGCCCAAGAGGTTGTTTCCACGCGACCATCTTCATGAATGGTCTTCGCCGCCCAAGCATATGGGGTCAGTTGCCATGGACGTTGCTGGTGGAAGCGCGGTAGCGGCTCAGTGACCGCGGCGATGGCGATGAAGTGCAGCGGTCGTTCACACGCGTGCAGTTCTTCGGCGACGAACGACTCGGTGATGCGTTCTTGCTGCTGCATACACGTGAGCGTGCGGCGCTGGCGGAACGTCAACCCTTCGCGTCCACCGTCGAGACTCATCAGCTCTTCAATGCCGTCCTTGTGCATCTCGATTTCTTGCGCCCTTGTCAATTCGGGCAGTTGATGCAGCGGCAGTTGCGGTGCGTCCTTTTGGCAACGCGCGCTGTGCGGACACGGGAACGGGTTTTTGCAGAACGTTCCCATCGGCAACTCCAGCACGCTGTCGTTGTCGATTGCCAGGAGCAAGTGCTTCAGGCGGCGGTTGACGTTGGGGATCTGCTTTTCAACCTTGGCCGTGACGTTGGCGCTGCGAAGCAACTGCATCGGCGGAAACTCCTCGCCTTCGACGTGGGAGTATTTCGGGTTGATGTGCAGCAGGTAGGCGCTCTTGAGCTTCAGGCCACACTGCTCAAGCACGATTGCTTGCAACGCGAGGTCGTTGACGTAGCGGTGTTTGACCTTGGTGCCGCTCTTGATCTCAAACAGGTCAACCGTCTTCTCGTTGGTCTCCTTGTTGTGATGCACGGCCAAGATGTCGCACTGCGCTTCGAGCCCGTTGTGAACGAACGTCGCGTTGAACAAGAGGGGCTTGTTGTCGGCCAATAGCTCCGCGGTCTTCTCAGCGGCCGCCGCAGTGCCTTCGCAATCGACGGCGACTCCCATCGGGAACGCCGTGCGCGCGAGTTCGCGCAGCTCATCCCCGACGCGCGACATCTCTTGCCGGCTGGCAGACGTCTGTTCGGGAGACGGTTCGTGATAGTCAATCCACAGTCGTTTGTGGCATTGCATCCCCGCCTCAAACAATTGCTTGTCGATATTCTTGGGAGCCTTTGGCTTGGCGGATTTCTTCAAAATTGGTGGTGTGGAGATGTTCGGCCACAGGGGGCATTCGGGCAGCAGTGTAGCGCCAACGGCTCCGGGCTCAACGCCCCGCGCGGGTGTGCTTGTATAGCAGCAGTAAAATCAGCCCGACGGCACCGCCAACGAGCAACGGGGTCCACAATCGGTCGGACAGGGTTGCCGGGGGTTCTGGCGCTCTCGCAAAGGTCAGGGTGTCGAGCCAGCGGCGGAACTTCGGTTGCCACTGGGCGAATTGGTCCTCGGGGCAGCCGAACGAGAAGATCAGCTGTTGCCTTGCGGTCGGCGCATGGATGTCCAAGGCCTTGCTGATGGCGCGAGGTTGCTTTGGTGTGCTGGTCCGCAGGACGACGACGCACTCAACCTGCTGGGTGCCGATCTTCTCGAGCCGGACCTCGTCGACTTGGTGCGACACGTCGCTGCTGTCTGACTGTTGTTGCCACCGGTCACGTACCGTCTGCTCGTAGTTGTCCTCGATGTACCACTGATCTTTACGTTCGACTACGCGCAGCCACGGGCCGTCAAAGTCGCCGGCGAGCCATTTGTCGATCGGCCCAACCGTGTATATCAAACGCGGTTGCGTCGGGTGGACATCTGGCGGTGCCAAGATGTTTTCGCTCAGCGTAACGGCTTCGCTGGGTGCGATCTGGCGCCAGCTATCTGGTAACTCGAGTTGAAACGTGCGGTTGTAGTTCTTGAACGTCTTCAGCGACGCATTCGGGTTCTGGGTGGCGGCGAGGCACAGGGCCATGGTCGCAGCGAGTCTGACAAGCATTTCGCCATCATCGCGTCACAAGCTCGGCTGGCGCAACGATCACCTTGGTGGCTCGCAGTTGTGTGAACCAAAACTCCGAGCCCGTGCGTCTCGGTGTGTGGCCGAGCGTGTCGCCCATTTGCTGGACCAGGTTGAGCACGATCTGCAGCAGACGTCGTGGGGCGCGCACCGCAGCGCCTTGGCAGGGCTCTCCAGGGCTCTCCAGGGTTGTCCCTATGTTGGGTCGGTGGCCGATTCTCGGCGTATCAATCGTCAACGGTCAGCGGCACCGGGCAATCCCACAATTCGCCGAGGGCGCGCACCAGGTCGATCTCATCGTCGGACAGATGACCATCGCTGGCAGCTACTTCGGCACAGCCCGAAAGCAGATTGCGCTTGGCGAAGGGGGACATGCGGCCCAACTGTTCGATCGCCTGGTCGAGTTGTTGCGGCTTGGCTGCTTGCTGGTCGACCAGTCGCACGTTGGGCAGCGATATCGCCTGCGCGCCGCGCGCGAATGCCGTTGCGGCTTTCTCGGTGTCGTTCTTGGCATCGGCGTGTGCGATCACTGATAGCACGAGGGCGGCTTCGTTGGCGCACTGTTGCAGCGACAGTCGTCGGCCGTGGGCGCGCGGCGTCGCTTGGTCGGCCGTGCGCACGTGCCGTTCGATTGACTTGATTAACGCGAACTCAAACGGCGACAGATGGTCGTCAGCCATCGCCAACTCGCGCGCGCGTTGTTGCAGCGTGCGTCGTTCGTCGTTGGGCAGGCTGCGCAGTGCCGGGATCGTTAGTTCGAACAATGGCAACCGCAGGTTGCGTGCCAGCGCCGATACTTCGCGATAGCACGCTTGGGTGTCGTGCACGATCGCCGAGGTGTCACCCGCCGATTTCTTAAGTAACTTCAGTTGCTTGTCGCGTTCGCTGCTGTCGTCGTCGAGCAACAATGCATAGACCAGCGACGGAGCGCGGCCGGGTTCGTGTGCGGCAACGGACAGATCGAGCGGCAGCGTTTCAAGCAGTTGGTGCGCGGCTTCGACGTGTTTAGGTTGCGGGTCGCCGACGGTTGCAAGCAGTCTGCCGGGCGTCGTGCTGCCGGCCAGTCCGGCGACTGCACCGCCGGCGAATTGCTGTGCGACTGGGGTCTCGTTCACGGCGTTGGTGAGGCTGCCTTCAGGCTCGACGTGCTTCAGGAACCCTGGCAGAACACGCTCAATACGCTGTTCGAGCGGGGGGTGGGTTGCCATCGCACTGCTGAGTCGCGACATGCCGTCAGCAAACAGCATGTGGCTGGCTTCTTCGGTGTGCGGGTTCTTCATCTGCGCGGTCAAGCCACCGATCTTGGCCAGTGCCAAGCCGATGCCGCGGGGGTTGCGCGTGTATTGCACGGCGCTTGCGTCGGCGAGGTACTCGCGTTGGCGCGATACGGCCGATTGGATCAATCGTGCAAAGAACACGCCAACGTAGCCGATGATGATGAGGGCAAAGCCGAAGATGATGATGCCTTGACCGTTGTCGCGCCGATCGCTGTTGCTGCTGCGGTGCGACCGAGCAATAGAGCCATAGAAGGCACCGCGGCACAGGATACGACCGATCACGGCGATGCAGACGATGCCGAACAATACGCCCATCAAGCGGATGTTCAGGCGCATGTCGCCGTGGAAGATATGGCTGAACTCGTGTGCTATGACGCCTTGCAGTTCATCGCGCGTAAACGCTTCGAGGCTGCCGCGAGTCACGGCGATGGCCGCGTCGGCTGATGACCAACCTGCGGCAAACGCGTTGATGCCTTCTTCGCCATCGATGACGAAGACGTCGGGCACCGGTACTCCGGATGCGATCGCCATCTCTTCGACGACGTTGCGCAGGATCTTCTCTTGGGGATCCTTGGTGTCGATTTCGACTAGGCGGCCGCCGAGCATCTCGGCGACGGCGCTGCCACCGGTTCGAAGTTGCGCCGTCTTATATAGCATCGCGCCGCCGACAACGACGATGACCAAGCCCGCGACGGCGCCGAACACCGGCCAATCGATCAGGTGACCCGGGCCGGTCTCGGTGGCGATTAACGTGAGTTTCGCGGCGATGTAGATCAGCACGACGATGCAGATGACGGCCGCCGCGAACAGCCACACGAGTCGACTAGAGGCCTTGCGGGCCTGATCTTGATGTCCGAAGAAATCCATTCCCTATCTATTCGCCTTCCAGTTCGAAGAGTGCGATTCCGGCGCGCCGGCTACAGAAGACCCCGCCGCCGCAGTTCTGGAAGTGCTTGCCGAGTTGCTCACGGTAGAACGAACCGGGCCGCAGATGCACCTCCCCGTCGGTGACCGATTGGTCGCAGTTCTCTTGCCAGTCCTTTTCGGTCAGGGCTTCGAGATACAGGGCGCCGTCGCTCCATTTCGAGAGGTTCTTGAGCGCCGCCGCTGCGGAACGGTCATCGAGATATTGTAGGACCCCTTGGCAGACTACGAGGTCGAACGTCGACCGACCGAGTTTGGCCTTGGCGTTGAGGTTGGTGACTGAGCCTTGTTGCCAGCCGAACTGCTCGCAGAGGTGCTCGCTGTATTCGACGCCGTAGTAGCGGGCTTGCGGCCACAGTTCTTTGCTGACCGTCTGCCAGTTACCGACGCCGCAACCGACGTCGAGAATGGAGCGCACCGGGATCTGCAAATACTGCAGGTAGCTGGCCACAAACGTCGCTAGGCGACGGATTTCGGAGACGTCGCTGACGCGGGTCTCCGCGTTGTCGTAGTAGCGTTGGTAGTAGTCGGCCCCGAACGACTTGCGTTCGTTTGCCCCGGCTTGGGTGGCTTTCGACTTGGTCATGGGTGGCTGGCCTCAGATCGTTGCCGGGCGCGGGCGGTAGTGCCACGGCAAAGAAGCGGTGTCTAGTTGGTCAATGGCGGGCAGGTGGGGGTTGCGCTGACAACCACTGTGGGCTCACGACATTGCGGAAACTAGATCGGTGCCTACAATGTTCGCCCGTCTTCGAGAGTAACCGCGGTCGCTGACTCGTTGACGGCAGGATTCGTTGCCGAACTGGATTAGAGCGACTCGCTGGCCAGTCCACCAGGAAATGGTGCGCTGGCAACCCGGCGGTGATGTGGCCAAAGAAGATGCAATTGTGATGGCAGGCACGTTCGTGGAGTCCCTAGCCATTACGGATCCTAAGATTCAGATCGCAGGCGGTCACTACGTGCTCGCTCACATCTCCGGCAACATGCGTAAGCACTTGATCCGCATCGTCCCGGACTGCATCGTCCCCGAACCGCATCGTCCCGGACCGCATCGTCCCGGACCGCATCGTCCCGGGCGATCGTGTCCCGGTGGAACTTTCCCCGTCCGATCTGACGCGCGGTTGCGTCACTTACCACAGCCAGTGAGTTACCTGTGAGTGGGCCTGATCAGTCATCCCCCCTTGATCCATCGCCTGCTTCGTCGAGAGACGGAGCGATTCGGCCAGCACGCCCCGGTGATGAACCGCACATCGCGCGCTTCATCCGCGACTTGGCGCGATACGAGAAGCTTGAGCATGAACTCGACCTCAGTGAAGCGCGCCTGACCGAGCATTTGTTTGGCGACAGTCCGGTGTGTTCGTCATTGCTCATCGAGCATGAAGGCAAGCCGGTTGGCTTTGCGTTGTTCTTCACCAGCTACTCAACGTTCTGGTGCAAGCCATGCTTGTTCCTCGAAGATCTCTACGTCGACCCTGAGTACCGCGGTCATGGCTACGGCCTTCGGTTGCTGAAGGCGCTTGCAGCGGAAGCGATCGAGCGTGATTGCCCGCGGCTCGATTGGCACGTGCTTGATTGGAATCAGCTCGCGATCGACTTCTACGAACGGCAAGGCGCGACCGTGATGGCGGATTGGCACACGTGTCGATTGGATGGCGACGCGTTGCGGCGCATGGCTGCTCGCTAAGACGAGCGTGCGTTCGTTTACGCAATGACGCTAGGTACAAGCAACCGGCTCGCGCGTGCATCAGGACTACCTGAGAGTATCGGCGATCCAATATGCCAGCGTCCGATGAAGGGCGTTGGCCATGGGTCGCGAGAATTGCATGGGCGCGAGCCGGGGTTTATGGAGAACGTGTGCTACTTACAGCTTGGCGTACTCGTTTTGGTGCGATGCACTGACTTCCATCTGCCTCCTTGTGTTGTTCACTGAGACCTACGAGATGGTCAAGCTGGCCTTGCTTGACGACTGACTCTCTCTTACCAGAATCGAGAGCACCTGCAAACCCCTTGGCCACTGGATCGAGTGGGCGTGCGCTTAAGTATCGATGGCGTCGGCGTTAGTTGCCCGCGACTTTGTTTAGCCACACTCGCCACGGCTCAT
Source organism: uncultured bacterium (assembly GCA_937906475.1). GTDB lineage: Bacteria > Planctomycetota > UBA1135 > UBA1135 > UBA2386. The sequence goes on along the minus strand of CALCZA010000166.1, from coordinate 9,574 downwards.
CGAACTGTTCGATGGGCTTGCCCATGACGCGGTCGAAGGTGGTGCTGCTGTCGCCTTGGCGGTCGGCAAGTGCGGCACGGATGTACTTGAGGAACTGCGGTCTCGTCTTGTCGCTCTTCTTCTTGGTGAGCAACCAAGTGGTGAACATTGACGCAGCGCTCCAGTTGATCGCTGTGGCCGAATCGTCGGTCATGTAGAAGCTGCCATACATCGGCAGATGCACGAGGTGCGTGATTCGGTAGCTGCGCCCAAGCGCTGCCATCGCGTGCAGATCCAGCTGTTTGAGCGTGTCGGGTGCTGCGAAGCCAGCCGGCCCTTGCATGACCTTCTGCATGTGCATGCCGAGTCCAACCTCGAGCCACGCGCAGACGCGACCGCGACTGTCGCGTTGGTTGCCTTCGCCAATTAAAGTGCGATACAGCAGTCCGTGCGTGCCTAGGAAGAACAGATCTTCTGGCCGTTTGGGTTGTGAGCCAGCATAGAACGTGCGACCAAGATCGTCGTGTGGTGGTGGCTCGAAGTACGGACGTGGACGGAAGCCCCACTTGGGAAACTCCATCTCGTTGCGGTAGGTCTGAATCTCAATCGGCTTGACCACCTCGTTGAGGTTGAGGTCCTTGCCGAATTGATCGAACCAGGTGACCCCAAGTCGTTCGAGGTCGAGCAGCGCGTGCAGGTTGATCAGCAACCCAGCATCGCAACGCAACGCGAACCGTTCTCCCGCGAAACGCATCGGGTTCTTCGCTAGCGAATCCTTCAGCTTCTTGAGTGTTAGGTGCTTGCCTGCATGCGGCCACGACCATTGCTTGCCGCGCAGCCTGTGGCCGAGGAAGCGGTGCATGTCGGCATCGGTGTCGTCTTGCAGCACGAGTTCCAGTGCTTGCAGCCGCGCCATGTTGGCAAGCCCATGCGTATCAGCCCAATCGACGAGATACTTGCGAGCTCGGCGCGACTTACCGTGTTGGTCGCGCCGCTTGAAGAACTCGATCATCTGGTCGGAGACCAGTTGCTTCGCCTTGATCTTTGCGACCTCGATGCGCACCCGCTTGCCACCCTGCAAGATCAGTAACTTCTCGGTGTCGTAAGGGGTTACGACGCGGCCGGTGATTGTGCGCCCGTTGCTCAACGTGATGCGGTCGCGCAGGTCATCTTGGGCCGATGCGGCCACTGCCAGGCTCAGTACGCATGTGATGCGGATTAGGAACGGAAGGCGAACCATGTAATCATCGTAGCCTGCGGAGGTTCTTGATCACGAGATGAGTAATCCAGCCCTGAATAGCCTTTCCCATCGCCCCTGGCCGATCCCCGATCGTCAGTGGTCTTTGACCATGCGTTGGGAAGAACTCCTGTTCTTGCACTGGCCCGTCGACCCCGACTTGATCCGTCCGCATCTGCCAGACGATCTCGAACTCGAGACGTTTGGCGGTAAGGCGTGGCTTGGTGTTGTGCCCTTCATCATGGCTGGGACCCGGTTTCGCTGGTTGCCGCCGGTGCCAACCGCGAACCGGTTTCCGGAATGCAACCTGCGCACCTACGTGCGGCACAAACGCGACTCGGTTCACAACGGTCGCCCCGGCGTTTGGTTCTTCAGCCTCGATGCGCAAAGCCGCCTCGCCGTTGCTGGGGCCCGCATCGGGTTTGGCCTGCCGTACTTCTACGCCGACATGTCGTGTCAGCAGGTCAATGACCGCACGCACTTCAAGGTTGCGCGTCGTGAGCGCCGGGCCCCCGGAGCCGCCTTCGAAGCCTCCTGGCGCACGATTGGCCCCGCGAAGATCGCCGCCGCCTCGACCTTGGAGCACTTCCTTGTTGAGCGCTATTGTCTCTATGCCCAGCGCCGCGGTCACCTGGTCTGCGGAGAGATTGTTCACGCACCGTGGCAGCTTTCTCCGGTCGATCTCGATCTGCAAACCAACGACCTGACCCAGTTGCTCAACCTGGAGCTTGCCGGTCCGCCAGTCTCTGCTCTCGCCGCTAAGACCATCACCGTCGCCGCTTGGGCTCCAGTCCGTACGTGAGCAGTTTCGCAGTCCTTGCGCTGCTAACTGCAGACACAATAGCTTCCGGAAACGCAGATGCTGTGGCCGCCGCGCAGATGGCCGCTTGCTGCGCCGCTCTTTTGCTGCTGCACCTCATCCGGAACACGATTTGCATGTGAACACGCTGATGCCCTCATTGTCCCGCTGCCGCGACTTACTCGTGCTCGCCTTCTTGCTGTGCTCGTCCCTGCTTGCCCAGAAATTTGACGCAACCTGGACCGACACGATCTACCCAGGAGGCGAAGGCGCAGCAGGTGAGAAGTGGGTCACGATTCGAGTCGTCGACAAGTTGCGCGGCACGCCGATCGCGGGCGCCGAATTGCTGTTGATCGCCGAGTCGCATGCGATTGGCGGCGAGCCCATCAACGCCTGGCGAGACGTCGCCGATGAAGATGGTTTCATCTCGATGCGTGTCGACAAGGGCGCCGACGAATACGAGCACTGGTCTTGGTTGTGCGTTCGTGCGCCGGGGTACTGTCAGCACATGAGAATGGGCGGCTTCGACGATGAAGTCGTTGCGTTGAGTTCGAGCATCGCGGTTCCGGTGCAGGTCAGTGATTGGCGCAACCAACCGGTTGCCGGTGCCCTGGTTGGCTTTTGCTCGGGGTGCGGCCACACGCCGGATCTAGTGCACGGAGTGACCGGCGTTGGTGGGATCGCGACGTTGCCCGGCGTGGATATTCTGGCGGGCATCGCCGACTTCTATGTGGTGCATCCCGATCTAGTGCTTGGTTACGACTGTCACCGTTGGTTTCCGGGTAAGCAACCGGTTGTGATGCGACTGGCGGCTGGCGTAGTGCATCGCGGCACCGTTGTGGATCACGACGGCATACCGGTGGCGGGTGCCGTGGTTGGCCAGTCGACAGTGCATCGAGGGCCGTGGGCGCTGAGCAAGGCGGATGGCACGTTCGTTGTCTCTGGACTCGATTCCGCAACAGATCTGACCGTGCACCACAATAATCGCGAGATCATCTTCGCGTGCTTGGGCACGGAAGGCTTGCGCTTGCAACTGCCGAAGCCGACCGGCGAGCGTACGGTTGTTGTGAAAGTGCCCGAGCACCTTTACGCGCTCGACTTGCAGCGCCGCGAGCAGCGACAGGCGTTGCGCGAACAGCGTGAGGCTGCATGGCCAAAGGTGTTGGTTCGGACGGTTGGAATGCCTCGCGACGGCTCGGTGAAGTTGCGCACGAAACACAAGAGCTATGATCTAGACGACTTGATCTCGCTTGGCCGGCCGGTGCCTATTCCTGACGAAGAGTTCATTTTCGAATTGAGCGGGGATGATGATTGTGTGCGCATCATCACGGGCAACCGTGAGCAGGCACTGCAAGACGGCCTGGTGCGCCTGCATTGGTTTGCGGACACCCTCATCGAGGGGCGCATCGTCGATCAAGACGGTCACCCGACGCGGGCCACGGTCAGTATTGAAGCGCTGTATCGGACGAACAACGGTGACTCGACCCTAATGAAAACGGAAGTCGAAGGAGCGTTGTCGATCCCGGTGACTCTCGAAGGAGTTCATCTCTTGGTTATTCGCGAAGATCTCTCTGGAGCGGTTCGCAAGATGCCGATCGACTTGCCGCTGCGGGGTGACGATGTCTTCATCGACGTCGGCACGGTGACCGTTCGCGAACGTTCGCAACTGACCGTGTTCGCTCCCGATGGCACGGCATTCGAGGAAGGCGAAGTGCTCTTGCACCGCTTGGGCTTTCGGGCTTGGGAGTTTGCCTCGTTGAATGGTCAGTGGTGGGGTCCCGACCTGCATGCTGGCGACAGCGTGGAGTTCGCCGCCGACCTGGAGCCGCCAACGGATCTCGACGTGAAGCAAGTCATCGATATGTCGTCGCGCTTCAAGGTTGAGGGCAAAGGCCCGTGGACGTTCCAGCAACACGCTGGCGAAATGCTCATCGACATCGATGCCGATGGCGCGAGTGTCGGCGTGACGGTTGGCGCTACCTACCTGGCGCTCACGGGGCCGACGTTGCTTCGGGGACTTGAGCCTGGAGCGCATCAAGTATTCGTCAGTAGCGTCGGGCGGCAGTCCGTCATCGTCGCCATCGAAGTGCCCGCAGCCGGCAGGGGCCGCGCCCATCTGAAACTGGCATTGCCCCAGCGGCAATAACGCCAACACATTCGTGCTAGCGCGGCGCGAGCAGGCGACGGTAGTTCCAGCCGCCGACCAGGAACCCGATGATCGCAATCAGGGCTGCGTAGCTGGCGGCAATGCCGAGAATCCACGGTAGCCACTCGTCGGCCAGAAAAGACGTGATGCGGTTGCGTGGGTTCGTGACCCATTGCCAGAGCACGGCTGCCGGCATCAATGTGATGTGGAAGGTCGTGACCATCACCATCGCGGCGAAGAAGCTCTTGCCGCCTTGCAGGATTTGCCCCTCGTTGTCAGGTCGCATCAATCGCGGCCAGGTGCCGACGACGGCTACGACGGCGAGGGCGATGGCCGTTCCGGTTAGCGCAAACCCGAGGAACCACAGTGTGGTCTTGAGTTCGACGTCGAGCGTTTGCACGCCAATGCCCGCGACTAGCAAGAGCGGCCACAGCAAGAACACGCCGATGGCCTGTAGCTTGCCGCGCAGGATCCATCCTGGTCGCGCTGGCGACGAGATATAGAGCGGCCACTGCGCACCATCCCACAGTGCCAGCCTGCCCATGTGCGCGTAGAGCACGAGTAGCACGGCAAGGAACCACCACGTCAGCAGCGCGGCGAGATTGCGGACTTCGTGGGGTAGGCGGCTGTAGCTGAGAATGTTGCCGACGAGCACCCGTTCGCGCGCGAGGGCGAATACCAACACGGCAAACACCAAGAACCCGATCAGCGCACCAGGTTGTTGCAGCACCTGCGCGAACTCCTTCTTGCGCACGTTGCTAGCGAGCGATGTCGGCCAGCGCTGGTTGCTGCGGCGCCACATCGGGCGGTTCGATTCGATGAAGCGTTCGTGGGCGCGTGGGTGTAGCAGCGATACGCAGAAAAACAGCAACAACGAGCCGAGCGTCCAGCCGAGCACTGGCAGCATTTGCTGAAGCGTCAGCACGCGGTTGACGGCGCCGCTGAGCATCGTTGCCGCCGCGTGCACAGTTATCGCCATGCGCTGCGAGTCCTGAGTGGCCACTTCGATTTCTTGGATACGGGCACCACCGTTGGTGAACAGGCTTAGCAGCAACCAAATGGTGAAGCCGACCGACGCCAGTGCAGCGATTGCGGACAAGATCAGTCGCAGCCATCGCCCGGCGAGAAAGCGCACCATGACGATCTGAACCGACAGCAAGGTCGCGAGCAGAGGCACGGTGCAGCTGAGCACCGCGAGCGGGATCAGTGCATACGCCAGGGTTGGCGCCGGGCTCTTCTGCATCACCGCGACGACGAACGGTGCCGATAGCGCTGTCGCCCATAGGGTCGACAAGAACACCGATCGCAGGAAGATCTGCAGCGGACCGCGGTAGCCAGCGATGGGTGCTTGCCGCCACAGCATCAGTTCGGGCGTTTCGAACAGTTGTTTTTGCGCCGTCGCCAAACCGAGCCACGTCGCGACCATCGGGCACGTCATCAGGCCGTAGCCGATGAGCCGCGCGGTCACGTCTTGGCCGGCGCTGAGGCCCATGACCCGCTGCAGTTCGCTGCTGTCGATGACTGCCTTCGCTAGCCACCAAGACATCAACGAAAGCAGCCCGAGGCCGACAATCAAGCCGAGCGTCATGCGTCTACCGACGGCGTTCGTCGGCAGATTGGCTAAGGCCCGCAGATCGGCGGCGAGCAAGCTCATGCGGAGACGTCGTCGTCGTCGGTGAGGGCCAGGAATACGTCTTCGAGGGTTCGGTTGTCGTGTTGCGCGCGCAGTTCGGCGACGGTGCCTTCGGCAAGCAACTGACCCTTGGCGAGGATGCCGACGCGATCGCAGATCTCTTCGGCGGTGTCGAGCACATGCGTGCTAAGCAGCACCGTGGTACCGAGTTCGACTTCGACGCGCAGCAGATCCTTCAGTCGGCGTGTGCTGCCAGGATCGAGTCCGGTTGTCGGCTCATCGAGCAGCAGCACTTTAGGTTTCGTCGTCAGAACGGCCGCGAGGTGCACTTTCTTGCGCATGCCGTGCGAGTAACTCTTGCACAGGTCGTCGGCGACATCGCTCATGTGCAGCAGGTCTAACAGTCGCTCGGCACGTTCGTCGCGCAGGTGGCGATCGATGCGCCACATGCTTGCGACCAACGCGATGTATTGGCGGCCGGTGAGGTAGTCGTAGAGTGGCGGTGTGTCGGGGACGAACCCAAGTTGCATCTTGAGGGCGCGCGATTCCTTGGCGTGGCTGAGTCCTGCGATGTGCGCATTGCCACTGCTTGGTCGCAATAGCCCAGCTAGTAGTCGCAGCGTCGTTGTCTTGCCGGCACCGTTCTGCCCAAGGAAGCCATACAGTTCGCCCGCGTGCACCCGCAGGTTGAGATCCCGCACGGCCCACTTACCACCAAACTCACGGCCGAGTCCGGTCGTTTCGATGCGGTAGTCGCGCGCAGTTTCTGCCGGCACGTCGGTTTCGGGTCTGAGCGAATCACTCATTACGTGCGGTCCGTGTAGATGGCCGTGACAGGAGCGTGATCGCTGGGCGACTTCTTGCTGCGCTCATCCTTGTGGACAATGACGTCGGTGCAGCGATCACTCGCGCTCTTCGACGACAGCACGTAGTCGATGCGCAAGCCTTCGTCCTTTGCCGCCGAGCCGCCGGTGTAATGCCACCACGTGTAGATGCCGGCTTCTTCGTGATGCTCGCGGAAGCTGTCTTCGAGTCCGAACGCCATGACGTTGCGCATCGCATCGCGTTCCTTGTCCGAGCAAAGAATGCGCCCGTGCCACCACTTTGGGTCATGTATATCGCGGTCATCGCGCGTGATGTTGAAGTCGCCGACCACGGCCAGGTCTTCGCTCGCCGCAAAGCCGGTGTCGAGATACGTGCGCAGTCGCCGTAGCCAATCGAGTTTGAAGTCGTATTTTTCGGCGCCGACTTCCTGACCGTTGACGACGTATAGGTTGAGCACTCGAAAGCCATTGACGGTTGCTGCGATGACGCGCTTCTCGGCGTCCGGCGGATCGTCGGGCATGCCCATGACGACGTCTTTAATTTCGTGCGCCGCCAGAATCGCTACACCGTTGTAGCCCTTCTGCCCGGTGAACGTGACGTCGTAGCCTTCGTTCTCGATTACGTCGCGTGGGAACAAGTCGTCAACGACCTTAGTCTCTTGTAAACACAGGACATCGGGTTCGTGTTCACGCAGGAAGTCGATGACGTGCGTGAGGCGGGCGCGGATGCCGTTGACGTTCCAAGTAGTGATTTTCATGCGGACTGCTGAATTCAAGCACTACGGCGCCGCAGCGAAAGACCTGCCCTGCCGAAACTGTCGTCGTTGTTGCGCCGGGCCACAGATGCCTACCTTTTGTCCCATGCTTGCCGCCAATGGCCGCTGGCGGTTTGATGATGGCATGCGCTTGATTGGATTGCTCGTCTCCCTCGCTTTGTTGGCCTCCTGCGCCAGCGGTCCTCGCATCGTTGCGACCGACACCGACACCGTGCTGTCGGTGTATTCGGTTGCCGATGCTGTCGTCGATGCTGATGTCGTGGCGCTCGGTGAATTACACCTGACGCCAGAGGTGCATCGGACCCATCACGAGTTGATCGCCGCGCTCTACGATCGCCGCCCGAACATGGTGATTGCCATGGAGATGTTCGAGCGCGACGTGCAGGCGGTGCTGATGCAATACCTCACTGGTCTGATCGACGAAGGCACGTTCCGGGCCCAGTCCCGTCCGTGGCCCTGCTACGCGCGCGACTACCGTCCGGTGATTGAGTTCGCCAAGAAGCACCAGATCGTCGTGCTGGCCGCCAACGCGCCGCGCCCATTAGCCAGTAAAGCGGCCAAGAAGGGCCTATACTCAGTGATGGGGGCCGCCAATGTCGCCCGCGAGACGACCGCCCCGAAGGATGCATACTGGGATGCGTTCAATGGCATGATGGGAGGTCACGCTGGCATGCTCGGCCCCGACGGCATGGAGCGCTTCTACGCGTCGCAGTGTCTCAAGGACGACACGATGGCCGAGTCGATCACCGACCATCTGACCAGGCGTCGCCTGAAGGGCGATCGCCCGTTGACCATTCTTATCTGTGGCCGCATGCACAGTGACCATGGGCGGGGCACCGTGCAACGCATCAAGGACCGCATGCCGGACCTGAAGATCCGCATTCTGTCCGCTGAGTTGGTGAAGGATGTTGACGACTGGATGTATGAGTCGCCGCGCGATGTCGCCGACTACGTCATCGTTGCCCGGGAACCGGCTCGCGATCACGCGATGCCGATGGCCTCTATGGAGGCTAAGAAGCCAGAGGCCGCGAAGGCCGGCGATGAAGAATTGCCGACCGAGAACCCGGAAGGGCTGCGACCAGCTCTGGGCTTTATGCCCGACTACGCTGGCGCGGACGTGCCAGGCGTCGGAGTTGGTCCCGTGCGCGAGGGCGGCCCAGCCGAGGCCGCAGGCATCGAAGAGGGTGATGTCATCATTGCTCTCAAGGGCATCCCGACGCCCGATATCGAGACCTACACTGAGGTTCTGGACGAACAGATCATCGGCCGAACGGTCTCCGTCAAGGTCAAGAAGGGCGAAGCTGAGGTGGATCTGCAGGTCAAGGTAGGCAGTCGCTCAGGCATGTAGATCTGGCCGGAATCGTAGCTTAATTGCCGACCAGTCGTCGCTGGGCCTCGCGGCCGTGGCGCCCAAGATTTCTGTCGCTATCATCTTCGCCCTCCAAACTGCGGTACCGAGGCCCATTACTGTGAGCGATACCCTTCAAATCAGCGAAATCCCGGTCGAGGGCTACGAGCGAGTCGTTCGTGGCGTCGACTCCCAAACAGGCCTGCACGCAATTGTTGCGGTGCACGACACCACTCTGGGCCCAGCCCTGGGTGGTCTGCGCATGTGGAACTACGCTTCGGAAGAAGACGCCGTGTTCGATGTGCTGCGGTTGGCTAAGGGCATGAGTTACAAGTCGGCCGTGGCCTACACCGGCCTCGGTGGCGGCAAGGCCGTCATGATCGGCGACTGCAAGACGATCAAGTCAGAGGGCCTCTACCTAGCGATGGGTCGTCTCATCGATTCGCTTGGCGGCCTCTACACGACGGCCGAAGACGTCAATACCAGCATTGGCGACCTCGAGATCGTTCGGCGTGCGACCAAGTATGTGACTGGCCTGTCGCGCGATGACGGCGGCAGCGGCAACCCATCGCCATACACGGCCTACGGTGTCTACCTCGGTGTTCGCGCCGCGCTCGGTTGGGCGCTCGGCAACGATGATCCGAAGGGCAAGACGATCGCCATTCAGGGCGTAGGTGCCGTTGGTGGTCCGTTGGCCGAGCGTCTGGCGGAAGCTGGTGCGACGGTTTACGCCGCGGACCGGAACCAGGCGAGGCTCGATGAGTTGACCGAGAAGCACGGCGTCAAGCAGGTCAAGGCTGACGAGATCCTAAGTCTGGAGTGCGATCTGCTC
>CALCZA010000165.1 GCA_937906475.1 uncultured bacterium | reverse complement strand
CGCTGTGCGCCGCCTCGGCACCGAGATCGAAGAGCAGCGAGAAGCGATCGAACATGCTGTTGCATCCGAAGCGCCGCTATCGCGCGAAGGCGACAAGCTTGCAGTGTTGCTGCGCAGCCTGAAGTTGCCGTCCTTTGCGTCGCAACACGAAGAGATCGCCGGCTTGGCCGAGCGCGAAGGATGGGGCTTCTCTCGATACCTGTTGCACCTCGCGGAAGTCGAGACCAGCGATCGCGGCGCACGCCGCATTGAGCGATTGCTCAAGCAATCCGGATTGCCGCCGGACAAGACACTCGCCAACCTGGATGTGCAGCGGCTGCCGACAAAGGTCCGCCGCATCTTGCCAACTCTCTGTGACGGAGGGTTCCTCAAGCGAGCTGACAACATCTTGGCGTTTGGCTTACCGGGTCGCGGCAAGACGCATTGCGTCGCCGCCATCGGGCACGAGCTTGTGCAGCGAGGACATCACGTACTGTTCGTCAAGTCGTACGCCATCGTGCAGCAACTGCTGGCCGCAAAGAGAGACCTGCGACTGGAGAAAGAGCTGAAGCGGCTCGATCGATTCGACGTCATCATCCTCGACGACATTGGCTACGTGCAGCAAGACCGCAACGAGATGGAGGTGCTGTTCACCTTGCTTGCCGAGCGGTACGAGCGGCGCAGCGTGATCATCACGAGCAACCTAGTCTTCTCGCAGTGGGACCAGATCTTCAAGGATGCCATGACCACGGCGGCCGCGATTGACCGCGTCGTGCACCACTCCGTGATCCTCGAGATGACCGGCAAGAGCATGCGCAGCGAGCAAGCCAAAGCACGCAATGTTGGCGCGGCAGACGTGCCGGCAAGCGATCCGTAATTACCGGATTTCGCGCCCCCATGGGGGCGACCGCCAAGGCGGTCGGCAGGGCCTCGCCCTACCCGAGCTCCGCTCGCGCAGGGGCCCCGAGGCCCTCAGACCAGGGGGACTCCGTCCCCCTGAAACCCCCTGTATTTGGGGACTTGAGTCTCAGGCCAGTGCACAAGAGTAGTTGTCGTCGATGCACAAAAGTAATTGACGCCAGGCACATCCGCCGATGCCCGACGCTTTGGGGCGTCGCATCACGTGCAGCATGTGACGTTGATGACGTGCGACTCGGCGGGCGGCTTCGCAGCTACCGTCGCTTGGCCTAACTGCCTAGCTCCTCGCGACAGGCCGGCTGTTCCGCCACAACAAAGCCGGCAACGGACAGGCTGTCCTAGCTGGCCACGCCAGTCGGTGCAGGTACGCGTGCGGTAAGAGCTCGATCGACGACGTAGAGCAGCGAACTCTGCGGGTGCAAGAACGTCGCCTTACGGCGCCAACGCCGCGCCTGTCGGCCATCGCCGAGCAAACGATACGCGTGAGACAAGTAGCCAAGCGTCAAGGCACGCAACCAATACGGTTCCTGACAACTGCGCACGTCGAGCAACATACGCTGCGCCTTCCGGGGGAAACCCTGGAATAGCAACACCAGCGCCCTCGTCCGCTGCAAAGCGCATCGAACGGACTCCGACGAGTTGCGAGGGACCTTGCTGGTTGCCAACAATTCTTCCGCTTCACTCACATTCGAAGCATCACCCGTCAAGACCAAGAAGAAGGCGCGATTGATCCGCAAGTACAAGGATTGCAGCTGCTGCGAATTGGCCAAAGCCGACCCTGCCGCATCACCATCAGTCGATTGGTCCTCCCACCATTCGTTGAGACCAGTCTCGGCACATTTCAGGTCGGACATGGCCTGCCCTTCGTCGCCAAGCGCCAAGCTGATCAACGATCGCTTGTGCCACCACGGAAATGGCCACTGCTCGCTCGCGATCAACTGGTCCACCATCTCTTTGGCAGGCTCCAACCGGCCCGTCAACGTCAGGCGGTCCAACTCAGTTTCCAGCAAACTCAACCGTGACAGCTCGACTACTTCGGCGACGTCCGACGCATCCGTTCGCAGCATGGCGATCGCATGCGATACGTCCCCGCGCGACTGAGACGCAGACCACAAGCGATCCGGCAAGACCCCACCAATGGCCAGGAACGCAGCCGCGTAGAATGAGCCCAAGCACACACCGCGCCACGGCCACCCCACCTCGCCCGAGTAGTGCAGCATCCCGAGCAGCACGGCCAAGGCCACAAACACCAGTGGCCCTGCCAGGAACACAGCGATCGCTCGCGTTCGAAACCACGAGCTTGGCCGGTAGCTAACCGCGACCCAGCCATGATGGAAGCGCTTGCCCAAGGTTATGAGCACCGGCCCGCACCAGAACGCAATGATTGGCGCACCGCCGCCAATCGCAATCTCGAGAACACGAAACCCCACCAACCGGGCCACCAAGGTGTGCCCCAATTCATGCAGAGCAATCGCGACGAACAAGGTGACGACCACCCCGACACCAGCGCCACCAAGAGTCACAAGAAGTTCGGTCACCACACCGAGCATCGGCGAGAGTGCGGCACGATCAAACAGGCTAGCGGCAAATGCATGACCGGCACCAGATCACGATCCAGAACAGGTATGGCCCACCGAGATGTGCCGCCATGCCACACGCGCCACCGTCGGCGGCCACGTCGCCAGCCCCGACGAGCAGCCGTCTCACGAACTCACCAACGCCCCATTTGCAGGTTTTCTCCCTGCAACCACCCCGAATCGCTGTGCCAAGTTGTGCCACGTTGTGCCTACTCGTGCCACGTTGTGCCCGAGTCCTGGAGTGCCTGTGAGGCGCTGCTCCGTGAACCACCTGGTACTTTTCGCCAAACATCTGTCACGATCCTGAGTCCGATGAAGCTACTCAAGTGAAGTAAGCACGATGACCATAGAGGAGTCCTTTCTGCGCTACCGCAACCACGGCGATGTCAAAGCCCTTGGAGACGTATTCGATGCCGTCGCAGAGGAGCTGGCCCTTGTGGCAGCTCACTTAATGCCGACGGTCTTGGGCATAGGTAGTTCAAACAGCGGCTCGGACTACCCGAACCCCACTCAGCCACAATCCCACCCAGCCGCCACCCCGTCAACCGACCTGCTTCCCAGCCAGCCACCAGGGCATTTCGCCCGAAACCCCACACCCTAGGCAGACCGCTCCCCCACAGCGACCCGGCAGCCACCACCTGAACCACCATCACGCGCACTGATCACGCACCGAGCCAATCACCCCCACCATCCGGCGGAGCCCGCGCCACCGCCAACTCCGGCGCCTCGAATGGCAGCCGGCGCGCGCGGTAGCGCGCGTTCATGGCCCGCAGCACCCGCTCGATCGAATCCGGGCCCTGGATCGCAGCCAGCTGCTCTTGACAGCCTGGTTGCCACCACCGAATCGCGCCACCGGTTTGTGAGCTCGACCGAAACCGCCGACAGCTCATTGGTCATCGCCGATATCGAACCGGCCGATCCGACGCAAGACGGGTGCGGCTGGCTTTGCGGATACCACGCGCTTGCCAATCTCATTCTAGCGACTCCGAACGGGATAGGCGGCCGCCGTAACCCAAGGCAATCCCCCAAGCATGAACGATTCAGCCCACGTCGCATTCCAGTGGTGATGCGACCTTCGCCACCGGCAACTGGACGTTCCGCAGAAAGTCCCCCTTGGCATCCGAGCCACAGCATGCGCAAATCACAGCCCCATGCTGAACCGTGCCGCACTCATCGTTCGCCCCGCCAAACCATTCATGGACTGGGCCAAGTCGCTGGACGACTCCGACGTCCTACCAGACGTCGACGGCGAGCAAACCGTCTACCTGATCCCCGAGTTCGAAGACGACGAAGAGGCCAAGTCCGTTCTGCGGCGCGTATGCGGGGAGGTGTTTGCGCGCACGCTGAATGCGTGGCACACCGACCAAACCGCGTGGCCAAAGGACCGATCCCTCAAGATATTCAAAGACTGGTTCACGATCGAGATGCACACGCTCATCGAGGATGTCGTCGCTCAGCCACTTGAGGACGACGAGCGTTGCTGACTAGCGACTGCCTGCCCTAACACCAATCAGCACGCCATGACCGACACCTTCCCATTGAAGTTCCTGCTCGCCACCTGCGCCGGCTGGGTGAACCGAGAGCAAGCACAGATCATCGACTACCAAGCGGAAGTGATCAGCGTGCTCAAGGAGCAACTCGGCGACAAGAGGCCACGGCTGACTGACGACCAACGCCGACGTCTCGCAGCCAAGGGCAAGCCACTCGGCCGGCGCCTGCTCGACAAGTTCGCCGCGATCGTCACACCAGACACGATCATGAGATGGCATCGCCGGCTGATAGCGGAACACCACACCTACCCGCACAAGAAGGGCGTTGGCCGCCCAGGACTCATGAAGGCCATCCGCGATCTGATCGTTCGTATGGCAACCGACAACGCTGGCTGGGGCTACTTGAGGATCCGAGGCGAGCTGAAGAAGGTCGGGCATCGCGTAGCAAAGACAACGATCGCCAAGACGCTGAAGGACAACGGCATCGCGCCGAGCCCTGATCGCCCGACCACTTGGAAGGCGTTCTTGAAATCGCACGCAGATGTCATCGCCGCTGCCGACTTCTTCACCGTCGACGTGTGGACGAAGCGTGGGCTTGTGACCCACTACGTGTTCTTCGTGATCCATCACGCCACCCGCATGGTCGAGATCGCTGGCATCACGGCGAACCCGGATGGCAACTTCATGGCGCAGGTCGCGCGCAACCTGACCGATCAGGTCGATAGCTTCCTTCGCGGCAAGAAGTACCTGATCCTCGATAATGATGCGCTGTTCACCAAGCA
>CALCZA010000164.1 GCA_937906475.1 uncultured bacterium | reverse complement strand
CAACGCCCTCAAGCGTTTCGGCCTGAGGGCGTTGATCATGTTGGCGAACCAACAAGTGGTAGCGGGGACAGGATTCGAACCTGTGACCTTCGGGTTATGAGCCCGACGAGCTACCGGGCTGCTCCACCCCGCGATGGGTGTGGCGAGCAAGATAACGATGGCTCGCGCTAAAACAAGCCTCTGATCCCAAACTAGTCCAACGAACGATGCCTAGTTGGCAGAACGAAGCCGCTCAAAGGCCGTGCGCAGGGGTTCGGGGCAATCGCTGGCCGTAAATAGGGCAGCGTACTTCTCCCCCACGGCCAGGGTTTCCTTGCGGGAACCGGGCTCGTGACGGATGCGGGTACGCATCCAGTCCAGCAGGCGCACGCGGAACAGCGGGTCCTCGGCCGAAGTCGCCCGCATGGTCCGCTCAAACACTTCGACTGATTTTCCCGTATCGCCATCGACGAGAGCCCTGGCAATGCGCGTCGACAACAACAGCGCATCTGGTTGCTTGGCTGCGGCTGGGGTGCGCGCATCCAATAGGCCAAGCGCGATCTTGGCCTCGCCCAATTCGAGTTGCGCTTCGGCTGCCAACAAGCGCAATTGGTCTAAGACTGCTGCGTCGAGACCGGTCGGATTCTCGCCCTCGGCTTTGAGCCAGGCCGTCGCGCGGTTGGCGACATCTTGGTAGTCCTGCGCGACCAACGCGACCGTCAAGCGCACCAGGCGCTGAACAGGCTGGTCCAGACGACGTTCCGCTTCAACGGTGTCGAGCGCTTCGAAGGCCGAACGCACATCGCGGGCTTCGGCGAGCAAGTCCTCGGAGCTGTTCCAGGTTTCAACGGCCGGCTTCAGCACCGCCGCCTCGATCAGATAGCGCATCGCGGTGCACGCTCGGTCGCCGACAGCCTTGTCGGCGTTCTTAACGTCCTTGGCGAGCGTAATCGCATCGTGACTGCGCAACACTAGGCGCAAGCTCTGGCGTTCGCCGTGCTTGAGCAGCGGGTCGCACGCAGCCAACCACTGGCTCGGTTCGGTGTTGGGCTCGGCAGCGATCTGAGCGAGCGCCTGCAGCAGTGGATTCAGGCGGAACGTGTCCTCAGGGGCAATCGGATCGCCGAGTTGCGCGACGACAAACTTCAATGCGTCGACAGACTCTTCGGCCATCTGCGGTTCGCGGCCCATCACCTTGACGCATTCGACCAGAGCGCTCAGCACTTCAACGTCGGGCTCAACTCTGAGTCGCTTACGAAGCACCAACATGCTCGAAGTGAACCAAGCAGCACGATTCTTATCGGTCGAGGCCGGCAGGCGCACGAGCGAAACCGCAGCTTGGCGACGCAGCGCTGGTTCCTTGCTCTCCAAGAATTTGTGTAGCGCGGCGAGCCACTGCTCGGCGAACCCCTTCTCCTTGCGCCAAACGTCGAGGTAGATCAGGCACGTCGAACGAAACTGCTTGTCGAGAGTCGAATCGTTGGCAAGCGCCAGCAACACGCCGAAGGCTTCGGGAACACGTTCGTTGCCACTGTTCGCAGCCTGCGTTTGCGCAAGCTTCAAAGCCTTGGTGCGCAGACCGAGTTCGGCCTTGGTGCGGCAGCTTTCGTCGACCAGTTGCAGCCACTCGGATTTATCGGCATCGTCCTTGGACGGCGCCACCCACCGCGGTTCGGTGCGCGACGCCAGCGTGTCGAGCATCACCTGGAGTTGCTCTTGCTGCCCGCCGCCGGCGGCGAGCAATTGCCTAGCACGACGCACCAAAGCCATGCGGGCGTCCGACGATGGGAAACGGCGCAAGCCGCGCAACGCGGCAACCTGACACTCGGTTGACGGTGCTGCTAGGTGCTCGACCAACAGCTTGCGGATCTCGTTGGCGAACTCAGATTCCTCTGGCTTGACGAGGTAGGCAGCGACTTCCAGCAGCAATGCGCGGCGATGCTGCACATCGATTTCTTGGGAGTTGCCGACCTTGGCGAAGCGATCCAACAACGCGCGGAAAAGCGCTTGGCGAGGAGCGGCTGGGCCAGCGATGGACGTCGACTTAACCAATGCGGCCTGCAGTGCCTGCAAGCACGCATCGAGAACGGCCGGACCGTCGGAGAGTGTGCGCTGCTCAACGGCCGCCCAATTGATCGTCGGCTTCGGGTCGATCAACACGCTGACGATCTCGCGCGCAGCGGTCACCCGCTCGCGTTGCAGGTCGTCGCGCAGACGGCCTGTGGTAGCCGGACCATTGCGCGCCGCACGCTCGGCTAGATCGATGTAGCGTAGCGTGCCAAAGCGTGCCGACCAGGCAGCGAAGTCAGCCTTGGTGCCGATCGGAACATCTGCATAGGTCAGCAACTGCAACGCCTTCTGGGCACCAGTGCGAACGATCGGATCGGCGTCCTCAAGTTGATCGGCGATGGTCTTCGCCAGCAGCGTCTGCTGCATGTCGGCAAGGCAACGCAACACCAGCACGCGGTCCGGCGACTTGATGCTGGTCATCAACGTGCGAGCTGCGCCATCGAGTTCGCGTACCGGCACGCGTCGCAGCATCTGGCGCGCGGCAATCAGGACGGGCGCGGTCGCGACATCGACAACGGCATCGGCGGCGCGCCAAAAGCGGGCACATGTGTCGAGATAGCCAAGAATGATCAGTTGACGCGCGGTCTCAGTCGCGCCACCAAACTGCTTCGTCTTGTTGAGCAGCAGATGACCCTGGAGGGCCGTGAGGATCGTTAGGCGCAAGCCGTCTGGATCCTGCTTGCGCCACAACCGCTCTTGCAGCAATCGATGGGCGTCGGGCTTCGCGATAGCCAGCAGTTGCGCGACAGCGCTCTCACGCTCGTCCCGACCTTCGGGGCCGGACTTGTCGAGCATGCTACGCAGCTTATCGAGATCGACCGGATCGTCTTGCTGATCCGAGATGACGGGATCAGAACCTTCGGGATCAGTCGCGACAGGATCAGCAGTCAGGAAGAAGCCGAGCGGAGCAGCGCTCCCGGGCCGGAGCAGACAACCGAACAGCACGCAAAGAGCGCATGTTCGAACCAAAAAATCAGTACCCAGCCACTTGCCCTTCATCAACGCCATACCGCCATCTACCTCTACCTATCGAATTGCCACCATGGTCGCCTCGATTGCCGTCGTCCACCGCATCCTACCAGACGTCGCGGAGGGATTAAGCATCGGCATTCCAGAGCAGAATCCGAAGCGTTACTAAGAAGCGCGGACAGCATCGGATCGTTGCATCGGATCGCAGCATCGGATCGCAGCATCGGATCGCAGCATCGGCCCGCAGCGACAGGGCGCCCAGGGCTTCGCGACATAGGTGCCGTGCGGGTCGCGTGCTAGCGCGGACCTTGGCTGGGTCTGGCTACGAGATCAGCCAGCGCCCGGCGCGCGATTTACCGACCTGCACCACGTAGTTTCCCGGGCCAAACTCAGCTTTGACGTCGACGACGACTTGCCCATCGATACGCACGCCCTTGCCCTGTATCAGACGACGGGCCTCGCTGCTCGACGCGGCCAAGCCGGACGCCGCGAGTGCCGTCGGAAACTGGATCTTGCCGGAGTCGGTGCGACGAACGGTATCGTCCGGCGTCCACTCGGGCAGATTGTCCGGGACCCCACCTTCCTTGTGCACTCGATCGTATTCGGTGCGCGCCGCGGCCGCAGCGTCGGCGCCATGGAAACTGGCGACGATCGCCTGTGCCAGTGCGAACTTTGCGTCAAGCGGCTTCGCCAGCAAGTCACTGTAGGTTGCCTGCTCGACGTCGGTCAGCAGCACGAAGTATTTCTCGACCAACTCATTCGGCGTCTTCATCAACTTGCCGAACTGCACCGACGCGGACTCGGCCACGCCGACGTAGTTATCGAGTGACTTCGACATCTTCTGGCTGCCGTCGAGGCCTTCGAGTAACGGCATCGTCACGCAAACCTGCTCGGCCTGCTTTTCCTGGCCTTGCAGGTCGCGACCAACTAGCAGATTAAACAACTGGTCAGTGCCGCCGATCTCGACGTCGCACTTCAGCTCAACCGAATCCCAACCTTGCAGCAGCGGATAAAGGAACTCGTGCACAGAAATCGGCAAGCCGCCCTTGTAGCGCTTGGTGAAGTCATCGCGCTCAAGCATCCGCGCGACGGTATAACGACTGGCGAGGCCGACGCAGTCCATGAACGACTGGCCCAGGAACCACTCACCGTTCTCGCGCTCTTCGATGCCGTCGATATCTAGCACCGCACCAATCTGAGAACGGTAGGTCTGCTTGTTGGCCTCAACGTCCTCACGTGTCAACGCCGGGCGCGTCTTGTTGCGACCAGTCGGGTCGCCGACCATCGCGGTCGCCGTCCCCCACAATACGATCACGGTATGGCCAAGCTTCTGGAAGTCGCGCAGCTTGCGCAGCGGCACGGTGTGGCCAAGGTGGATGTCGGGCGAACTCGGATCGATACCGAACTTGATGCGCAACGGCCGGCCCTCATCACGACTCACAGTCAGACGCTTCTTGAGATCCTCTTCGCCGACAAGGTCGACGATGCCGCGCTTGATCACGGCCAACTGTTCTTCTACCGGTGGAAACTGCACTGCGGTGGTCTAACTGCCCGCAGCACGTAGGGCAACCGAGCCGTGCGAGATTGGCGACGATCTCTTTCTGCGGGGCGCTGGCAGGCGGCCTGCAGATGGGTGCGCCGGGGCCAAGCGCCGACCCTAGCGACCGTTTTTGGTGGCAGCGGCCTTTTTAGCCCGCGCCTGCCACCAACCGAGCCATGCGTCCCGATCGCCAACGGCAATCGACAGGCCAGTTACGTTTTGTAATGCCGCCATCGCGACCTGAGCCTGATCGGCACGGCCAAAACGAACCTGATCCATCAACAGCGCACACGCTTCGTACTGGTGCGCCGCAGGGATCTTCAACGCCGCAAGGTAGACGCTGGCGAAGTTCTTCGGCTGGAAGGCCCCAAGGGCAAGCTTCAGGGCCGCCAGCGGTTGCTTGGCGATGATGTCGTAGCCAGCGGGCCACTGGGTGTAGGACCCGGCAGCGATACTGGTGCTCTTGACCGGTGCACGAATGCCATCGATCTCCACGTGGCCGCGCATATCGATGCGAACAGTCACGTTGCGTCGCACGGCATCGCCGGACGCGGCGCCAACATCGATCGGCAGCAGTAGTTCGTTGTCGCCAACCAACTCGAAACGCTCAGGCAACCAGACGACGCCGTCGGTGTGGAGCGAACGAGAACTGCCGTCGACGTATTCGTCTTCGACCGTCACCGAGACGGAGAAGCCGATTGGATTGCGGCTGTTGCGGCCGCCGAGAGTGACGGCATTGGCCATCGCCGGTAGGCGAAGACGCAACCTAAGGTCTTTGCCAAGCGCCGGCACCTTGGGCGCTGCGACTAGCTTGCTCTCGGCACCCCCATCACCCTTAGCTCCAACGACCACTGCTGCAGCGGGCTTGGCTGCATCTGGCTTGGCTACATCTGGCAGCCTCAGTTCAAGCACCGCCTTCTGGATAGCGTGTTGACGGAACCGGATGCCTCGGCCAATGGCCCGATAGCCAGCCAAGTGCTGCGAGACCGAGCCAGGGATATTTGGCTTGTCGTAACTTGCGACCAGTGAATCCAGCAGGGCAACGTCACCGTCGTCGGCGGCGTCCTGCAAGCGTCGCAGGATGCCGCTGTAGAACTCAAGCAACAGCCGATTGTTGCCTCCCTGAGCTGCCAGAATCGGGATCGCAATCGGCTGCGAAACCGGCAACTCGGACACCTGGCCCACCAAATCGATTGGCGTGTAGGTCGTCACACATCCGGCAGCGAAGCAGGCGAGCAACGGAGCGAGACTCGCTCGCACCGCCACCCGTTGTTCCACTGCCGGACGGCGCACTGCTATTCCTTGTCCTTAGCTTCTGCAGGAGCCTCAGGTGCCTCAGCAGCAGGTGCTTCAGCAGCAGGTGCCTCAGCAGCAGGTGCTTCAGCAGCAGGTGC
>CALCZA010000163.1 GCA_937906475.1 uncultured bacterium | reverse complement strand
CCTTCTTGCTGGCCTTCTCTTCGGCGCCGCCCTTCTTCTTGCTGGGCTTCGCGTCGCCGGCCTTCTTGTCGTCATCCTTCTTGGACTTCTTCTTCGGTTCAGGCTTGTTGTAGTGAATCGCGAGCAAGTCGCTGTCACCGATCATGCGGTGGCTCTTGACGTTCTCGAGCTTCACGATTTCGCCGCTCGTCAGGTCGAGCACATGCACGCGTTTGGCGAGCGCCTTGGCTTCCTTCTCGGCTTTCTTGTCGCCACTTTCCTTTTCCTGCTTCGGCTTCACCGCAGGCTTCGCGGCCTTCTTCGGCTCGGGCAAGCCAAGGAAGCTTCGCACTTCTTTGAGCGAGCTTCCTCGCTCTTCGATCATGCGCGTAACCATCGCTTCGGTCATGCCGCGTTCGGCTAGCGCTTCCTTGATGTCCGGCGGCAAGCCCGCTTGCTCCTCGGCTTCTTCGCCCTCTGCCGCTTCCTCCTTCTTCGCGTAGAGCTTCTCGAGCTTCTTCTTGCGCTCGTCTTCGTACGACTTGCCGATCTTATAGAACGCGAGTTGGTTGTCGTTGGAGAACGAAACGCTGGTGCCGCGTGCAAACTTGAAGACTCGGTCGCCGTCGACTTCTTGGATGTAGAGCGTGGCGTCGCCGACACGAGGTCGGATCGAGTACGCCATCCACTTGCCGTCACGGCTGTAGGTGGTGCCACTCAATGCAGTCCAGTTATCGTAGTCGTCGTGGGTCACTGCGCGCTTTGCGGCGGCTTGCGCGATCACCAAATCGGTGAGCGTCAAGGGTGTGGCCAGTGCGGCCAGGGCAGCAAGGGATTGGAGAGTGCGACTGGTGCGAGCGAACGTCGTCATGGGCTGTGGAGAGATTGGGGGAAGAGGCAAACTCGGAAGTTACTTCGTAGACTCGTGAGTTGGGCTTGGAGCACGCAACCAGTAGGTAACAGCACTCGAGTCGCACCCTAGATCTAGTGTGTAAGTCCATTATCGGCAACGCGTTGATCAATGATTGAGGCGTTTTGGCCTTAAGGCGTATCCTGGTCCGGAGAGGCCGATGAACTTTGTTGAGAGATGGCGCCTCGGAGAAGCCTTGATGCCAAGGCCCGCAGGGAAACAGCATGCCAAGTGATTGGCTTGGTCAGTTTTGGCAAGACGAGCCAGAGTCGCCAGATAGTCAGAGGGGTGGGCGGGTGCAGAGAGATCGTCGGCCTGCTTCGCGACCAGAGGGCCAGCGGCAAGCGCGCCATAGCTGTCGCGCATGAGTCGCGTCACATGCTGCGCAGGTGTCGAGACGTTTCGGCATCATCGTCTAGGAACTCCTCGCAGTCGCCAGCGGAGCCCTGATCGTTCGCAATTGCGGCAACTGTCACCAGCGACGAGGAGCACCACGACGAAAGTAACACGCCTATCGATGACCAACCGCAGGAGTCTCTGCTGCGGAGTTCGGAGTCGAATCCGGAGACGAGGCCCAAGAGCCAACTGCTAGGTGAATGACTCAAGATGCGCATTCTGTTCTCGGCGACCTGGATGGATGCAGAGACTGAGGCCTTCGGTTCATGTCCCGCGAGCAACGCGGGCGTCAATCTGAGTGATACTCTGGCCAGCACGGGCGCCGGTGGCCGGCAGGGCGATGACTTGCTTGTGAGCAGTTCCTGTGTGCGGGCAGCGCGCCTGTATCTCCGATGGTTTCAGTCTTCGGCTCCGGTTACAAAGTCCGCCACGCCGGGAGCGCCCGTAGCTCAGTTGGATAGAGCATCGCTTTCCTAAAGCGAAGGTCGCAGGTTCGAATCCTGCCGGGCGTACCACACTGCTAGCGGTCGGTTGAAGAAGTATCCTGCGCGGCAAGATCGTGGTCATCGATACCGATTGGTGCTCGGAAGTGCTGGCTAATCGGTCGATTCGGTGGATCTACTCCTTTGCAGGATTGCTCGATTTGTACTGCCTCGATGAGCGCATGGGGGGTCAACGGGTTGCTACGATAGCAACTGAGACCACGTGCCGTTGGTTGGCGTAGGGTTGGGGTGTCGCGAAAAAATTTGCTGCCTCAGCTTGGCGTGGCTCGGTGGCGATGATCTGACGCCGCGCGAGTGTGCTTTTCGTGCGTTTGTCGATGACGTGACCAGCACGGTTGGCCCTGAGTTCGTGCGACCGGCTGTGAGGGTTTCGAATGACTTTGGGCTGATCGACGACCGGTTCCATGCGCACTGGTATTCGCTCAACGGCACGGCCTTGATCTCAAGCGGCGGATAGAAGCCCCAAATCGGTCTGTAGCGCGCAGCTCATTGCGCTTCCGGAGTCGGCGGCGACAATGCATGCCGATGTCGGCCACCCAACTAGTTCTTCAAAGCCCGCTTCGCTCAGCGGTCTGGCTCCGCGCTTTGCTAGGCGTCGCGTGCTTGTGGTTGACGCCACTTGCGGCGCAGGCGCCGGTCGACTTTGCCCGCGACGTTCGGCCGATCCTGTCAGACCGTTGCTTTGCTTGCCACGGTCCGGATGCCGCAAAGCGCGAAGCGGGTTTGCGACTCGATGTGCGTGACGTCGCGGTGAAGAAGCTTGCGAGCGGTCGCGCGGCCATCGTGCCTGGCGATTCTACGCTGAGTGAGTTAGTGCGGCGATTGACGGTGCACGATCCCGATGAACGCATGCCGCCGGCCGCGAGCAAGTTGACGGTCAGTCCATCGGAAGTTGAAGTGTTGCGCCGATGGATCGACGAAGGGGCCGCCTACACCTTGCACTGGTCGTTTGCGCCTTTGCCCGCCGTTGTCGAACTGCCAAAGGTGCGGCAGTCCGATTGGGTGAAGAACGGTATCGATGCCTTTGTATTGGCGGGCATGGAGCGTGAAGGCGTTGCGCCATCGCCGCCGGCAACGTCGGCTGCGTATCTGCGCCGCGCCAGTCTCGCGCTCAATGGTTTGCCTCCGACGATCGAGCAAGTCGACCGCTTCGTAGCCGACGGCGATGCCGTTCGTGCCATCGACGAACTGCTAGATTCCAAGCGCTATGGCGAACGCATGGCGAGCGAATGGCTCGATATCGCGCGCTATGCGGACACCTTCGGCTACCAGAGTGATGTTGAACGGCCGGTGTGGCCGTGGCGCGATTGGGTGATCGATTCGTTTAATACGAACTTGCCCTACGATGAGTTCGCGACTTGGCAGATCGCTGGCGACTTGTTGCCGAATGCGACTCGCGAACAGCAGTTGGCGACGGCGTTCCAGCGACTGCATCGCCAGACCAACGAGGGTGGCAGTGTCGAGGCAGAGATGCGACTCGAGTATGTCGCGGATCGAACCGAGACGTTCGCGACGGCCTTCTTGGGGCTGACCATTGGGTGTGCGCGGTGCCACGATCACAAGTTCGATCCGGTGACGCAGCGTGAATACTACGAGTTGTCGGCGTTCTTCAACAACATCGATGAGTCGGGACTCTACTCGCACTTTACGCGGGCGACACCGACGCCGGCCTTGTCGTTGGTGACGGCCAAGCAATCCGCAGAAGAGTCCGAGGCTGCTGCGCAAGTTGTTGAGCTGGAAAGAACTCTTGAGGCTTACGCGACTTCGTCGCGCGAGGTCGCGGCATTGGCGGCCGCCGCGCATGGCGAGGGCGTCGATGGCGCAAAAGAACACGGCCACGTTGGGACGTTTGCATTCGAGTCGCTTGCCAAGGGCGCGCTAGTCAATGCGAAGGATGCTGCGTTGCCTGGCCGTATTGGCGAAAACCCAGCCTTGGTCGAGGGGGTGGTTGGCAAGGCCATCCAGTTCAAGGGCGAGAACTGGGCGAAGTTTTCCAAGGTCGGCGACTTCGATCGTCATCAACCATTTTCGTTGGCTTTCTGGCTGCGCGTGCCCGAGCGGTACGACCGCGCAGTGGTCATGCACCGGTCCAAGGCGTGGACCGACGCTGGCAGTCGCGGCTACGAACTGTTGATCGAAGACGGTGAACTGAGTTTCGCGTTGGTGCACTTCTGGCCTGGCAATGCGATTCGCATCCGAGCCAACCAGAAGTTGACGGTCGACGCGTGGACGCATGTGACGCTGGCCTATGACGGCAGTAGCCGCGCCGATGGCATGACGATCTTCGTCGATGGCGAAGTCGCCGAGACGCGCGTGATCCGTGACTGCTTGACGCGGACCATCCAAGGTGGCGGTGCCGATGCGCTGACGTTGGCCGAACGCTTCCGTGATCGCGGCCTCAAAGGCGGCGCGATCGACGAACTGCAGGTGTATCGGCGCGAATTGACACGCGGTGAGGTGGCGCGCTTGTCTGGGCGCGGCGGCCCTGCGACTCAGGATGAAGAACTACAGTTCTACTTCCGGGCGGTTCACTCAGACTATCGCAAGAAGCTCGAAGACCTGCGTCAGGCCCGCCTTCGACTAGGTCGGGTGCGGGATAAGCAGGCCGAGATCATGGTCATGCGTGAGATGCAGACGCGTCGCGCGACCTATGTTCGACCACGTGGATCGTATTTGGCGCAAGGCGAACAAGTCGATCGCGGCACGCCTGCGTTCTTGCCCAAGAGCGAGGCTATGGATCGGCTCGCGCTTGCACGATGGTTGACGGATCCGGCGCATCCGTTGGCGGCGCGCGTCGCCGTCAATCGCATTTGGCAGATGCACTTTGGCAGTGGGTTGGTCGGCACTTCCGAGGACTTTGGTAGCCAAGGCGCGCCGCCGTCGCACCCGCAACTATTGGATTGGCTCGCGCGTTGGTTCATCAATTCCGGCTGGGATATGAAGGCGTTGCATCGCTTGATCGCTACGTCGGCGACCTTCGCTCAGGGTTCGTTGGCTTCCCTCGAACTGCGAGAACGCGATCCAGAGAACCGTCTGCTTGCGCGTGGACCGCGCTATCAGTTGTCCGCCGAAGTGTTGCGCGATCAAGCGCTGTGGGCTGCGGGGTTGTTGGTCGAACGCATCGGTGGCCGGCCGGTTCGGCCCTACCAACCAGCGGGCTTGTGGCAGGAGAAGTCTGGCAGCGTCTACCACCGCGCCAAGGGCGATGGCCTGTACCGTCGCAGTCTCTACACCTACTGGAAGCGCACGTCGCCGCCGCCGGCGATGATGCTGCTCGACGCCAGCCAGCGCGACGTGTGTGTGATGCGACGGCAGAGCACGTCGACGCCGTTGCAGGCTCTACTGATGCTCAACGACCCTCAGTTCGTTGAGCCGGCAAGGGTTTGGGCCGAACGTTTGGTGGCCGCGTCTGGCCAGGAGCAAGACCTTCTTGCCGGCGTATTCCGCCGTTTGACGAGTCGCGCCGCGACGGCGGATGAACTGCAGATCTTGACGTTGGCGTTGCAGGAACAGCGCGAATCGTATCGAGCGGACCCGCAACGTGCCCAGCAGACGGCGACGATCGGTGACCGCAAACCCGCAGCGGATGTCGACGTGGTCGAAGTCGCTAGCTGGACCATGGTGATCAGCATGCTATTGAACTTCGACGAAGTAGTGAGGTTGCGATGAGCAATGCGATCACCAGGCGTCATCTGTTCGCGCGCGGAGCTACGGGACTCGGGGCCGTAGCGATGTCGCATCTGTTTGCGGATGAAGATGGGCAGCCGAAGCCGCACTTCGCACCGCGCGCCAAGCGCATCGTCTATCTGTTTCAGAGTGGGGGGCCGTCGCAACTTGACTTGTTCGACTACAAGCCGCTGTTGCAGGAGCAGAACGGGACCGAGTTGCCGGCGAGTGTGCGCGCCGGTCAGCGGCTGACCGGCATGTCCGGCAACCAGTCGTCGTTCCCGTTGGCGGGTACGCAATTCAAGTTCGCGCAGCACGGCGAGAGCCGGCGATGGGTTAGTGAGTTGTTGCCCCACACGGCGCGCATTGTCGACAAGTTGACGTTCGTGCATTCGATGCACACGGAGGCCATCAACCACGATCCGGCCATCACGTTCCTCCAGACAGGTTCGCAGTTGGCGGGGCGTCCCTCACTTGGCGCGTGGCTGAGTTATGGCTTGGGTAGCGCCAATCGCGACTTGCCGGCGTTCAGTGTTCTGGTCAGCAAGAACAAGGGCGGTCAGCCGCTATACGCGCGCTTGTGGGGCAACGGCTTCTTGCCGTCCGCGCACCAAGGTGTGCAGTTCCGGCCGGGCAAGGATCGCGTTCTGTATCTCGCCGACCCGGATGGTGTCGATAAGACGACGCGTCGCAAGATGCTGGATAGCTTGCGCGACTTGCATGAAGCGGCCTACGAACGCGAATTAGATCCTGCGATTCGCGCGCGCGTCGAACAATACGAGATGGCCTACCGCATGCAGATGTCGGTGCCCGAAGTCAGCGATGTTTCGAACGAGCCGGATCACGTATTCGATCTGTATGGTCAGGACGCCCGTGACCCTGGCACCTACGCGGCCAACTGTTTGATGGCGCGGCGCTTGTTAGAGCGTGGCGTTCGTTGTGTGCAGCTCTATCACCAGGGATGGGATCAACACGGCGGACTCGTCGGTGCGATCAAAGGGCAGTGTCGCGAGACGGATCAAGCCAGTGCTGCGTTGGTGCTCGATTTGCAGGCTCGCGGGTTGCTCGATGACACGTTGGTGGTGTGGGGCGGCGAGTTTGGTCGCACGAACTACTCGCAAGGCAAACTGACCAAGAGCAACTACGGTCGTGACCATCATCCGCGGTGCTTCACGATGTGGATGGCTGGTGGTGGCCTGAAGCCTGGCTACGCGCATGGCGAGACCTGTGAGTATGGCTACAACGTCGTGCGCGACCCAGTTCACGTTCATGACCTGCAGGCGACGATCTTGCACCAGCTCGGACTCGATCACGAACGGTTGAACTATCGCTACCAAGGCCGCCGGTTCCGGTTGACCGATGTGCACGGCAATGTAGTGCGGCCGTTGCTGGCGTAGTCGTTTCAGAGTCCTTGGCTTGGTCTAACTTTTCTCGATTGACCATTGGCATAAAATGACCCACAAGTCTCTCCGTGGAGCGGCCCAGTCGCGACTGAGTGGCGGCGGCGAATTGCATGCCGCGACCGTGCTCTCTAGGGTTCTATGTACGCCCGCGGCGGATCGCTTCTTATGACCTCTGAACACAGCAACGTGAATCCCGATACCACCGACGAATCGCATGGCGTGACTCGTCGGCAAGTCTTCTCGGCTTCGTTGGGCGCGCTCGCCATTGGCCTCGTGCGGTTGCCGGCTAGTACCGCGGCGACGACGCCGTGGCCGAAGGGGCTGCTCGGCTTCGATCCGTTGCCGCCTTCGGCGGACGACACCGTGCACATAGCTAACGGCTATGACGCGAAGGTGTTCATGGCGTGGGGCGACCCGCTCGATGAGAAGGGCCCGGCCTGGCATCCGAACAACACTGCGGCGCAGCAACGTCTGCAGGCTGGCATGCACCACGACGGCATGTTCTTCTTCGCCGACAAGGCGGGCGACGGCAGTGCGCGATCCGACTCTGGCAAGCTGGCGCTCAACCACGAATACATCGACCTCGGTCTGCTCTATGAGAAGGGCATCACCCAGCACTCAAGTGAGTTAATCGAGAAGGCGCAGGCTGCGGTCGGCGTGTCGGTCGTCAACATCCGCCGCGATGAGCAACGTCAGTGGCGGCGCGAAGGCGGCTTCAAAGTCGATGGCAATACGCTGATCGATATCGGTGGACCTGCAAGGGGCCACAAGGCGATGCGCACGCCGGGCGAACTGTTCTGCAAGGAAGAACACGAAGGCACCGCGACGCACGGCACGTTTGCCAACTGCTCCAGCGGTTGGACGCCGTGGGGCACCTACCTGACGTGCGAAGAGAACATTCAGGACTTCTTCAAGCGCGCCGACTCGAACCAGTCAGAAGGTGAGAAGGCATATGGCTTGCCCAATCTGTATGGCATTCCAAAGGGCTGGCATACGCGCTACGGCTGGGATCAGCACGACAAGCGTTATGACATCGACCGGGAAGACGCGCGCAACAACTTCAACCGGTATGGCTGGGTGGTCGAGATTGATCCGCGCAACCCCGAAAAGCGTCCGGTCAAACGTTCCGCGCTCGGTCGCTTCCGTCATGAGAACGCCGGTGTCGTGATTGCGAAGGATGGCCGTGTCGTCGTCTACATGGGCGACGACGAGCGCTTTCAATACATCTACAAGTTCGTCTCGAAGAACCGCTGGAACCCCGACGATTCGGAGTCCAACTGGGGCTTGCTCGACGAAGGCACGCTGTATGTCGCGAAGTTTGACGACGAACTGCAAGCTTCGGGGCGAGGTCGCGCCGAGTGGTTGCCGTTGACTCCGGATGTGCCGGTGCTGCGCGAGCGCTTCGGTGATGACCAAGGCGCGATCACGATCTTCGCGCGGGTCGCGGCGAAGCTGGTTGGTGCGACCAAAATGGATCGACCAGAGTGGGTCGCGGTGCCGCTGCATCAGGGCATCGGTCAGCCGCTGGGCGACATCTACTGCAGTCTAAGCAATAACAACAAGCGGCATACCGAGGACGAGAACGCGGCCAATCCGCGCGCCAACAACATCTGGGGTCACATCCTTCGTTGGCGTGAAGACGACGACGATGCGACCGGCACCAAGTTCTCGTGGGATGTGTTCTTGAAGGGCGGCAACCAGACGCATCCCGAGATCGAGCATCGTGGCGATATGCCGGTGGTCGAACCGCGTCACGACTTTGGCTCGCCCGATGGCGTGTTCCTCGATGCTCGCGGCGTCTTGTGGGTGCAGACCGACGTGTCGTCTTCGACCATCAATGCCGGGCCCTATCGCGGCATGGGCCACAACCAGATGATGGCTATCGACCCCAGCACCAAGGAAGTGCGTCGTTTCCTGGTTGGTCCAAATGGTTGTGAGGTCACCGGGATCGCGCAGACGCCTGACGGTCGCACGATGTTCGTCAACATCCAGCATCCGGGTGAGCGACCGGACGATACGCCGAGTGAACTGAACAACCCGCTGAGCACGTGGCCAAAGAACGAGCACGGTCGGCCGCGCTCGGCGACGTTAGTCATTGCGCGTCAGGACCACCGCGATACCCGGCCGATCGGCGAGTAACGCGG
>CALCZA010000162.1 GCA_937906475.1 uncultured bacterium | reverse complement strand
TGCGGCTACCATGGCCGCGTAACTCGACCGTCCACCAAACCGGGGAAGGTCACTGTGTTGACGGGAGGAGTGACGTACGTGTCCGTTTCGGTAGGTAGTGGTCACGGAGTAGCGATTGTCTCTGATGGATCGGCACGTGCCTGGGGACTCAACAACTATGGGCAGACTAACATCCCGGCGCTACCAGCCGGCGTGCAGTGGATCCATCTTGAGGCTGGCCACGTGCACACGGCTGGGCTGCGGTCGGATGGTCAGGTAGTGTGCTGGGGGAACAGCGGCTTCGGCCAATGCAGCGTTCTGCCTCTGCCGCCCGGAGTAACGTATCTTGAGATCGCCTGCGGTTATGCGCACACCCTGGCTCGCCGTTCAGATGGTTTGTTGGTGGGGTGGGGCGAAAACGGCGCCGGCCAGTGCAACGTTCCTACTCTGCCTGCGACGACGAGCTACGTCGAATTTGCGGCTGGCTGGAACCATTCCGTAGCTCTTCGGTCTGATGGCGTCTTCGTGGCTTGGGGGAACGACGGCGAGTACCAGGGTGAGCTGCCACCCCTCCCGAGTGGGCGGACCTATGTTGACTTCGACTGTGGATGGTTTCATTGCGTCGGTCTACTCGACGATGGAACGATTCAAGCGTTCGGATCCAAGGCCGTTGGATTGTTGAACGTGCCATCCCTTCCGGCGGGAGTAACCTACACCGGTGTATCGGCAGGTCTATCGTTCTCGGTGGCCACCTGTTCCAACGGGACCATTCGTGCTTGGGGCGACAATACGTACGGGCAGCTGAACGTCCCGGCTTTGCCCAGCGGACTCACCTATGAGTCGGCCGTTGCGGGCTTCCAGCATGCAGTTGCGATCCGCTCGGATGGGCAAGCGGTTACTTGGGGGAACCCACAAGGAAACGTGCTCAACATCCCGACGCTTCCGCCAAATATGACCTACGAGGCTGCGGACGCCGATGAGTATGTCACCGTGTTGCTTCGGTCGGATGGTGTCCTGGTGCCCGTGACATCTTCTCCATACGTTGTGATTCCTCTTCCGCCTTCTGGTGAGAAATACGTGAAGTTTGCTCATGGAGATGCGGCAGGCGCTATCGGCGCCGGCATTCTCACCAACGGTCAGATCATGACGTGGGGACCGACCTACCCGCAACCTCCGGCGCTCCCTCTTGGTGTGGTGTATGTCGACGTCGCGGCGGGTGATATACACGTGCTTGCTCGTCGCTCTGACGGTCAAGTCGTTTGCTGGGGTCTAACAAATTCGTGGTCTCTCTGCCAGGTTCCGGTGCTAGATCCAGGGACATCGTATTTGGCTATCGACGCTGATTGGTTTCACAGCTCAGCGCTGATCGGAAGCGAGAGTGCTTTTGTCACCTTCGCATCGGGATGCAGTGGTAGCCAGGCGACGTGCCAACTGATCCCTCGAGAAACGCCGCAGATAGGCAAGACGCTCGAAGTGTATCTCGACTCCGTTCCGGCGAACATCGCGGTCATGGCGATGGGGTGGACCCCGATCAGTCCGGGCGTTTCACTGAGCGGCGTTGGTATGCCCGGCTGCTCGATTCACATCTCTCTTGATGGGCTTATAGCTCTGGCTGGCTCGGGCGGGCATGCGACTTGGTCGCTATCAATCCCGTATCAGCCAGCGTTGATCGGTGTGCGCTTCTACAATCAGGCCCTGGTGCTAGATCCAGGAGCCAGCAACTCACTCGGTGCCGTTGTGTCGGATGCTGCCGAAGCGGTGGTCGGTGGGTGAGCTTCCGGCAAGCGAAAGGCTGAGAACGACAGAACGACAAGGCCGTTTGCAGGGAATGGGCCATGCTCTGGCATTTTGGGCGGGGACCTTTATTTGATGTTTATGGGTCAGAATGGCATGTCGTGAGACGCGCTTTTCCGCGTGTCTCGCAGGAGCTTGATGTATGCCTGGGTCACTCGAATGTCCTTGTGACCTAGGAGTTCTTGGATGCGCTTGATCGGTACGCCCGCTTCATCTAGCAGTGTCGCGGTTGTCGCACGAAGCGAGTGGGGCGAGTAGCGACAACGCTTCTTGCTGGTGCCGTCCGGCAACTCCTCTTCAATCATCGCGCCTGGCACACGCTCGAGGAAGCTGAGCAACAGTCGATACATCGGTAAGCGTCCGACGACACCGCGCGCGCCCGATGGATTCGCC
>CALCZA010000161.1 GCA_937906475.1 uncultured bacterium | reverse complement strand
TGACGAACTTGCGGCAACCGGCGTGACGTTCCGTAGCAACAGCGACACCGAAGTGCTGTTGCACGGCTACCGCGCGTGGGGCACGGGCCTGGCGGCGAAGCTGCGCGGCATGTTTGCGTTCGTTATCGTCGACGAAGACAAACACGAGCTCTACGCGGCTCGCGATCGCGTCGGCAAGAAGCCGTTTTATTGGTGCGAACACGAGGCGCAGTTCGCCTTTGGCAGTGAGCTCAAGGTGCTTCGGCAGTTGCCGCGTCGCTGGCAGCTACGCGCCGATGCGTTGGCGCAGTTCTTGGCGTTGCGCTACGTACCCGATCCGCTAACAGTGTTTGAGGGTGCGCACAAGCTGCCGCCGGCACACTGGCTGCACATCAAGGATGGTCGCCTTCAGCAGCAGCGCTACTGGCAACTGCAATTCGCTCCGGATCAAAACTCGCGCGAATGGCATCGCGAAGAAGTGCTGCGCCAGCTCGATGATGCCGTCAAGGTTCGCCTGATGGGCGAGGTGCCGTTGGCGCCATTCTTGTCCGGTGGAGTTGATAGCTATGCCGTTGTCGATTCGATGGTCCGCACGACCGGCCTCCCGGTCGAAGCCTGTACGGTGGGCTTCTCGGACCCGGCTTTTGACGAGCGCGAAGGCGCTCGTGAATCTGCCAGGGCCTGCGGTGCGGTGTTGCACGAAGAGGTTCTCGACGTCGATACGCTGCTTGATCTCGATTGGTTTGCCGACACCTACGACGAACCGTTCAGCGATAGCAGTGCCATTCCGACCTATCATGTCTGTCGATTAGCGCGACGTCACGTCACCGTGGCGCTGTCCGGCGATGGTGGTGACGAGTGCTTCGGTGGCTACCGGCGCTACTTGTTTGATGGCCGCGAGAATGCCATGCGTCAGTGCTTGCCGCGTAAGATGTGGCGCATGTTCGGCGCGCTCTATCCAAAGGCGGATTGGTTGCCACGCTATCTGCGCGCCAAGCGGACCTTTCAGAACCTCGCACTCGATCCAGCGACTGCCTATGCCCGTTCGGTTAGCGCACACCTGCCGGAAGAGGCCTTGGCCGTGTTGCGTCGCGAGCACCATGAAGCGGCCGGAGATCCGCATCAACCGTTGCTAGACGCGTATCGCGCAACGACCGCAAGCAGTGCGTTGCATCGCGCCATCGCCACCGACCTCGCGACATGGCTGCCTGGTGACATCCTGGTTAAGGCTGATCGCGCTTCGATGGCTGTCTCGTTGGAAGTGCGCGCACCGTTTCTCGATCACAACATGCTCGAAGCCTCGGGCCGGATTCCGCCGGAGTGGCACTTCGAAGGCGGTCGCACGAAGGCGTTCTTGCGCGATACATTGGCGCAGCGGTTGACGCCAGCGGCACTGTCACGCAAGAAGATGGGTTTCTCTGTGCCGTTGCGCGAGTGGTGCCAAGGGCCGATCGGCGACGCGGTTGAAGGCGTGCTCGGTGAGCGCAAGCTTGGTGAATGGATCGACCCCCAAGTCGTGCGCACGTTGCTCAACCGCCATCGCCAAGGTGTTGGCGACCACTCCGAGATGCTGTGGGCGGTGTTGGTGCTGGCGCGCTTCCTGGAACGCTGGGGGGGGTGACGCATGCATCTAGTTACCTTCAGCAACCTGTTCCCATCGTCGGTGATGCCGGTGCATGGTGCTTTCGTTTATGAACGCATGCGTCGCGTCGTCGCCGCTATCGGTTGCAGGTGGTCTGTTGTCGCACCGGTGCCGGAAGTTGTCTGGCCGTTGCGTCGCGGCATCTACAAGCAATGGTCGCATGTTCCGTTGCGTGAGCAATGGCAAGGTGTCGACGTCTACCACCCGCGTTTCCGCCATTGGCCCGGTATGTCGCAGCGTCGCCAGGCGGCCGCTGTGGCCGCTGGCGCAAAGGCGGTGGTTCGCGAGCTGCTGGCCTCTGGCGATGGCGTATTGGACGCCCACTACTTGTGGCCCGACGGCGTCGCCGCAGCGAAGCTTGCCGAAGAACTAGCTGTGCCGTTCACGCTGACAGCGCGGGGCACTGACGTCAACGTCTTGGCGCAAGACTCGATCCTGGCGGCGCGCATCGGCGAAGCGGCTGGCCGTGCGCACGCGTGCATGGCTGTCAGTGACGCATTGTCGAAAGGATTCGCCGCGGCCTGTCAGTTGCCTGACTCGTTGGTCGTGACTGTTCGCAATGGCGTCGACTTGGAGCGCTTCGCACCAGGTGATGCAATCGCCGCGCGCCGGGCGTTGGGGTTGCCGGAATCGGGCCGCATCGTCATCAGTGTTGGTCGGTTAGTGCCGGTCAAAGGATTCGATGTTGCGGTGCGTGCTGTGCGTGAATTACCGGATACGAAGTTGATCTTGGTTGGTGATGGGCCGGAGCGCAGCAACCTCGCGGCGCTTGGTGGCGACCACGTCAGGTTCCTTGGCGCGTTGCCCCCTGACAAGGTTGCGATGGCTTATCGTGCTGCGGACGTGTTCGTGTTGCCGAGCCATCGCGAAGGCTGGCCTAACGTGGTGACTGAAGCCTTGGCTTCTGGCTTGCCGGTCGTGGCGACGCCGGTTGGCGGCATCCCACAGATTCTTGGTGGCGAACAACCCGAGGCATTCTTGGGCGCTTTGGTTCCGATTGGCGATACCGCTGGCTTTACCGTCGCGTTGCAGCGTGTTCTCGATGGCCAGAAGCACACGAAGGAAGTGCGCGCGTATGCCGAACGTTATGGCTGGCAGGAACCGGTTGAGCAATTGGTGAAAGTGTTCCGCAATGCGGGTGGCGAGGTTGTCGAGTGAGTGCGTCACGTCGCATTCTCTATCACCATCGCATCCGCGCCGATGACGGTCAGGCGGTGCACGTACGTGAGTTGATTACAGCGATGCGGTTGGCTGGCCACGACGTGGCTGAATGTGCGTTGGTGCCGAAGGCTGTTACCTCTACTGCCTCGCTGCCTACCGGTGCTAAACCCGGGTTCTGGCAACGACTGAGCTTGCCGCGCACCGCGGTAGAGGTGTTGGAAGTGGCCTACAACCACAAGGGCCGTGCTCTCCTGCGCGCTGCGGCAAGGCGCCAGAATCCTCAGTTCATCTACGAACGCCATGCGCTGCACCTGCGCGCGGGACTCGATGTCGCGCGGGAGTTGGATATCCCGCTGTTGCTCGAAGTCAACTCGCCGATGGTGGCGGAGATGCAGCGACTCGGCAAACTGTGTTTGTCACGGCGTGCTCGTCGCACTGAGCATCATGTCTTGTCGAACGCCGACGCGGTGTTGGCAGTTACCCAGGTGCTCGCCGACATGCTAGTGGAACTCGGCGCGCCCCGCGATCGGGTGCATGTGATCGGCAATGGCGCCGTTGCCGAGCGCTACGGCAGCGATACCGAAGTTGCTGCGAAGTTGCTGCGTGAACGTTGGCAGTTGCCGGCGGACGCGTTTGTGTTTGGCTTCGTTGGCTACATGCGGCCGTGGCATCGGCTCGACCTAGTGCTCGATGTGATGAAGCGCCCCGGCCTCGAGGCGATGGTGCTCATCTTGATGGGCGAAGGGCCAGCGTTGCAGTCGTTGCAGGAACTCGCTCTGAAGCATGGTCTGCAGGATCGCGTTCGGGCACTCGGCGTTGTGCCACCTGATCTGCTGCCGGCGCACGTAATGGCGTGCGATGGCGCGTTAATTCCAGCGATCAATGACTACGCATCGCCGCTAAAGCTGTTCGATTCGTTAGCCGCTGGCGTCGTAACCCTGGCGCCGGATCAACCCAACTTGCGTGAGAATATCGTCGACGGCGAGAACGGTCTGCTGTTTGCCGAGGGCGATGGCGACGCCCTGTATGCCCAACTCCAGCGAATCGTTGGTGACCGTGCGTTGGCGCGGCGCATCGGTGTGGCCGGCAAACAGAGCCTGGTTGATCAGCGATGGACTTGGCACGGCAACGCCGAGCGAGTCCTGGATGTGTTCGACTCCCTTGCGCGCAGGACTGTGCGGTGAAGCCGTTCCTGTGCGTCTTCTTGCCGCTGTTGCTCGCATACGCGACGGCAGTGCTCTGGTGCACTGATCGCTGGAACGCGCCGACGGAGTATTTCACACACTGTTGGTTGGTGCCGGTCGTCGGCGTATTGGTCGTGTGGTTTCGTCGCAAAACGTGGCAGTCGCGACCGCGCGAGACCGATCTGCGTGGGCTATGGCTATTGGTGCCTGGACTGGTGATGCACGTAACCGGGGCGGCGTTGATGATCGACTCATGGTCCGCATCTAGCATGGCGTTGACGCTGCCTGGTGCCGCGTGGCTCGCGCTTGGGGCGAATCGACTGCGCGGCCTATGGCCGGTGTTGCTGCTGGTTCTGTTTGCGATCCCGATGCCGATCTACGTCGAAGGCCGCTTGGCCTTCGTGCTCAAGGAGATCGCTGTCGAAGGTGGTTCGTGGCTAGCCAATCTGGTCGGCGCCGACGTTCTGCGTGACGGTGACCGGTTGTTGCCTCAGGGAGTTGAA
This sequence comes from uncultured bacterium, assembly GCA_937906475.1. Lineage (GTDB taxonomy): Bacteria > Planctomycetota > UBA1135 > UBA1135 > UBA2386. The sequence goes on along the minus strand of CALCZA010000161.1, from coordinate 19,067 downwards.
GGCTCGTTGTTCGTCGCCGACGCGTGTGGTGGCCTGCGCTCACTGTTGGCGATGTTGACGATCGCATACTGCTTGGTGTTCTTTACCGGACCGCCGAGCTTAGTCCGCCGTGGGTTATTGTTGCTGGTCGCCGCGCCGCTTGCGGTCGCTGCAAATGTGACGCGGATCGCCGCCTTGTGCTTGATGGCGCGTTGGTTTGGTGTGCCGTTCGCCGAAGGCACAGGGCATTCAATCGCGAACGTCGTTGAGTGGGCGGCGTTATTGATCACCATGGTATCCGTCGACGGTTTGTTGGCCCGGCGGCTTGGCAAGCCCGGCAAAGAAGGGCAGCCAGCACTTCCGCAGTTGGGCACCGCGGTGCCGATTACGACGTCGCTTCGTGGACCTGCGATCGCTTGTTGGCTGCTCGCAGGACCGCTCTTGTGGTTGAGTTGCTATCGACCATTTAGTGATCGCTCAGGTCGCGCCGAGCAGATCCCGGCGACCATCGCTGGTTATGAAATGCAGTCGCGCAGTGAGGCGCAGCAGCAGGCCTTCGAGAAGGCGCTGCCGCGCTGGCGCGAACTGCTCGGCACAAGAGATTTTGTGTGGCGTCGCTATCGCGATTCCGAGCAGCACATGATTAACGTGGTCGCGTTGTTCCATGACACCAATTGGAAGAGCGTTCATCCGCCCCGTATCTGCATCGAAGGCAGTAACATGATGATCGAGCAAGACGACCTTGTGGGGGCTAGTTGGATCACCGAGGATGGCGGTAGCGACGCGGTCGCGAGCCGCATCGTCGCCAAACGCCGCAGCGATGGTTGGCGCTTCGTTACGCTGAGCATGTTCGGCACGGAATCGTGGGCCTCGGGCGACTACTGGGACTTCACCATGCATCACTTACCGCGCGCGTTGCTTCGTCAGAACGAATCTGGCTTCCTGTTGCGGGTTGAGTCGCCGATCTATTCCGGCGAGGACGTGGCCCAATCCCAAGCGCGTTGCCGCGAGTTCTTGGAGCAATTGATGCCCGCTGCGAGGAAGCTGGTGCGATGAGTGTCGTACACGCGATGTCGGTTGATGTAGAGGACTGGTTTCAGGTCCTCAACATGGCACACCAGATCGATCGTTCAGATTGGGACGGGATTGAGCTGCGTTGTGGCGAATCGACCAAGAGGTTGCTCGACTTGTTTGCGCGACGCGATGCAAAGGCGACGTTCTTCTGCTTGGGTTGGATCGCCGAACGCTTGCCTGACCTGATTCGCGAGATTCACGAGGCGGGCCACGAGGTCGCTAGCCACGGCTACGATCACCAGTTGCTGCCTGATTTGGGCCAGCAGGGCTTTCGCGAAGATCTAGAACGAACGGCAGAGATCTTGTCAGGCATTACCGGCGAACGGCCAAAAGCATTCCGTGCGTGTACATGGTCGATTGGCAAGAAGACGCCGTGGGCTATCGACGAGTTGCTGCGCGCGGGTATCACGCTTGATAGTTCAATCCAGCCGGTCAGGCATCCTGACTACGGCGTGCCAAGTGCATCGACGGTGCCATATGTGATTGAGGACGAAGGTCGCGAGTTGCTGGAGTTTCCGCCGTTGACGTGGGACGTGCTTGGTAAGCATGTGCCGGTGGGCGGCGGTGGTTACCTGCGCTTGTTGCCGCTTTGGATGATCCGCAAAGGGCTTGCTCAGAAACAGAAACTCGGCGTTCCTGGCTGCATCTACCTGCACCCGTGGGAAGTCGATCCTGGCCAGCCGAGGCAATCGCTAGGAGGTTTGCGCGGCTTCCGCCACTACGTCAATTTGTCGCGCACGCACGGCAAGTTGGATCGCTTGCTGCGCGACTACCGATTCTCGTCGATGTCGGATGCGATCGCAGGTTGTGGCGTAAGTTGGCGCACGAAGCTGCGTGCGTTGCGGGCCAGCGAACTCTTGGGGTAGCGCTTGCTTAGACGTTCGAGAGTTGCAATCGCGTTCTCGCGACTCTGGTCAGCGGAACTCTCAGTGTAGGCCAGCGCCAGTTCGTAGAGGTGGCGGCCATCTGTTTGTGGCGCGGCTTTGAGTAGACGTTCGATTGCTTCGTCGGCATTGCCCTGACGCAGCGCGATCAAGCCCTGCACGTATTCGCCTTGTGGACTCGCTAGCAGTTCGGCGGGTAGCTTGGACAGTCGTTTGGAGTCGTCGGGCGTCAACTTTCGCTGCGCGGCAGCCGTGGCTAGGAACGATAGTTCGGCGTTGGGGTCCAAGGCGTGCGTCAGGACCGTGCGAAGTTCGGTAAGCGCTACCGAATCGTTGTCGAGACGTTGGCGCAGCGCGACCCGTGCGGCCCACAGCGGCAGCGCAGTCGGGTAGCGGTCGATCAAGCGCTCGACTTCGCGGTTTGCTTGCACGATGCCGACACTCTTGGTCAGCGCTATGATCGTGCGGTCCAGATAGGTGGCGTCGGTCTTGCCGGTTGCGATGCGCTCGAGCAGCGCGAAGATCATGTCGCGTTTGGCTTGCCGATTGGTCATCTTTGCGTTGGTTAGCAAGAAGTGCACGATTTCACCGAGCGCACCATCGGTTGCCAGATGGTTTTTGGCCACGCGAACCAGCATGGCTCGGTGCTTTTGGTCGACGGCAACGAGTTGCTCGGCGGATCGATAAAACTGCTGCAGCAGTTCCGGTCGGTTACAAGTTTGGTTGCCGTTGAGGATCTGGTTGAGAATCAGGCAGACGTCGAGTTTGGTGTGGCCCTTGGCAATCAGTTCTAGATCATCGGCCGTGCATGGCAGTAACTGCGGCGTGGTCTTCCACTGAGCCAGGCGCGCGATGTTGGCGTCTTCGAAGAGGCCGGCGTCCAGCAACGTCTTGACGATCTGTTGCTGGCTAAAGGTCATCGTTAACGGCGACGATGCGGCACTGCCGAGCGAAGTCGCGGTCATGACGGCAAGTAGCAACTCCTCGCTGATCGCGTAATCCTGGTTTTGGCCGGCAAGCGCAACTTCACGCCATAGCAACGGGCCGCTGTAGCCTGCCTTATTTAGCTGGCCATGTAGGAGTCCTGCGGTGGCGGCTTGGCCCGCATTGCATGCTGCACGAGCTGTGAGCAGGGAATGCGTCTGCGACTGCTTGTTGTGGTTGCGTAGTGCCGCGGCTCGCGGCACGCACAGGTAGCCGAGCAGTGGGTCGGCCAATCCGGCGAGCAATTCTAGCCGCAGCGTCTGCTGAGGGATGTCGACAGCAGCCTTCCAGTCCACCATTGTAGATTGGCCAAACGTTGCGAGTGCAGCATGGGTCAGCAGGTCTGCCGGGGTTCTCTGCAAGGCTTCTGCCAGCAAGGCTCCACCGACTTGCGGCTTGCCAAGACGGGTGGCGAGCGCACCATCCGTTGGAGACTTGGCCACTGCATAGACCTGCAAAGCACGCGCTTCGTCTCCGAGCAGTAGATGCAAGCGCGCGAGTCGCTCTGCAATCTGTTGGCCGTCGACGAATCCGAGCGCTGCGGTCCAGTGTGAAACAGCGCGTACGGCGTCCTTGTTGGCCAGCGCCAGTTCGCCTGAGAGAATGTAGAGGCTGCCGTTGCGTTCTTCTGGCAGTGCGGTTGGGAGAGATGAGTTCAGCGCATCGAACGCTGTGTTTGGGTGAGTTGCCGCGATTTGTTCTGCTGCTTGCAGCATGGCGTGCTGGGCACCCTTAGTAAGTCGTAGGCGAACTCGATGCTTCTGCAGCATTGCGAGTAATTCGGCGTCGCTAGCGGTCTCTGATTGCAACAACAGACAAGCTGCGAACGCGGAGGCCAGCGCTGTGCCGTCCTCGTCGTTGCGCGCTGGGCTGCACGCCTCGACCTGCTCGATTGCGTCATCGAGTCGGCCAGCCGCGCAGTAAGAAAAGATGGCGAGAATGCGGGCGGCGACTGGGGCCCCTTTGGCAATTAGCGCGTCACTGACGAAGCGATCCGACGTAGACGGCGCGTCCTCCAATGCCAGACGAAGCAGTTCTAACTGCATTTGTGGATTCTGACGGAGGCGCGGGATCGCGATTCGCAGAAGGTCACGAAGCGGTTCGCCAGCGAGCTTCTTGGCTTCGATGGCAAGTGACAAAGTTGTCGGCTGCGGGTCAATGGCACTGATCGTCAACGTCGCGGTGCGCGCTGCTTCTTCGTATTGCTTGAGTAGCAGTAGCGCTTGTAGCTCGTATTGCCGTGGGATATCGGCGCGCGGGAAGGAGCGGATGGCATGACGTGCGCACGCCAAGGCTATCTGTGCCATGCGTTGGCTTACCTGTGCGTTGCTAGGATCCGCCTGTGTAAGCGCGGCTTCCGCACATAGCACAAAGCTAATTGGGTCGCGGGCATCGGGAAGTTGTCGGCTCGACTGTAGACACTGCTTCAGCAGGTTTTCGCCATCCTGTCGCGAGTTCTCGTTGTGACGACGTGCGATGGTCAGGTGCAGCGGGAATAGCTCGGAGTGCTCGTGATCGATGGCTGCGGCGTCTGCGATCCTCGCCAACGCCGCGGTCGTGCGGCCAAGGCTTAGCAGATACTTGGCGGTTCGAAGTTGTGGCTCGATCGCGGTTGGTCGCCCCTCGCGCCAAAGCTGTAGCGCTGCCAGGGTTTCTGCTTCGCTGGCACTTCGGTTGATCAAGCTGTCGATCCACAGCGGTGCGAACTCGGCCGCGAAGTCAGGGCGGTTGAGCGGTGGTGGTGTTTTGATGGCCGCCGTAATGACTATGGAGAGACTCTTCTCAATTGTCAGCGGGTCCGACTCCTTGTTTCGCATGCGGCGCGACGCCATCGACAGGTGCAGCGCAAGGCTCGCGCGGTAGTCGGTTTTGCGCAGTTCCGTGATCAAACGGCTGGCGTCGTTCAGTTCATCCTTGTCGCCCAGTTGCCAGGCGGCGAGTGCGCGTGCTAACGCGAGTTGTTCCGCCGTGTCGCTAAGCTTACCTTCGAGCCAGCGCGTTTCGATTTGATCTACCGGCAACCAACGTTCACAGGTTGCGATTGCCGCCCTCGGCAGATTGCTTTCGATGCGCATCCAACTCGCCAGTACGCCGCTCTCGGTCACGTAGGCGTGTTGGAACATGCGGCGTTGGATCTCGCACGCGAACAGCAAGTCGTCGAAGCGGCCGGATTGTTCGAGCGCGACGGCAATCGCCCGGAATGCGGCGACGGGTTCGCCACCCAGGTCGAGGCTTGCCTGGAAGTAGCCGAGGCCTTCTTGGATGCGTTTGCGTAAGTCTTGCGCCGTCGACCATAGATCTGGCCACTGCAGGGCCAGGCGTGGTTCGTTGACGAACAATTCTTCGAATCGCGCGCCGGAGTGTGAGACCATCGGGTCCCCGGCGGGGCGGAACAGATACGTCAGCAGGATCGTGTGTGACTCTTTGTGCTTGCCAACACCAAGGGCACGTTCGATCGCCACTAGGAGTTCACTCAATATCGGTTGGTATGCCGACTGGCTCGCTTCGCCGGCGAGTTCGAGTCCGCGGCTGTGCTCCGGGTGGGCATCAATAAACTTTTTCGCTTCGAGTAGTGCCATCTCTCCTTGATGGTCACTGGCCAGGTAGCGGATCTGATCCAGCAGTAGATCTACGTCGTCCTCGAAGCCGTTGTCGAGCATCTGACGGACGTCCTGCAGAGCCCCCGCCGCATTGCCCAACAGGTAGTGCGCTTGCTTGCGCAATTGCCACAGTTCCACTTTCAACAAGCGGTTGTTTTGAATGCTGTGGCCAAGTTCGGCTTGGTCAAGTAGCGAGATGACCTCGGCATACTGTCCCGCAGCCAGTTTGACCTGAGCCTCGCGAATAGTGTCTTCGGGGCCACGCAATCCAACGACTGCGTACGTGACGATTCCTGCAAGGGTGAGTAACCCGCAGGCCAACAATTTGATGAGGCTCTTTTTGAACATGCCGAGATTGTGTTATAGCTCGCTAGTGGAGGTTGTGACCATCAGCGGATGCCAAGCTTCTTCAGCTTGTGAAATAAGGTGCTGCGGTTGATGGCGAGAAGGGTCGCGGCGCGTTCCCGATTGCCGTCGCAGAATGTCAGTGCTTGCTCGATGATTCGCTTTTCTGGTTCGACTAGTGCTTCTTTCAGCGGCAACGGAGGCCCGACATTAGGTGCACTTGCCGGCATGCCGACAGCGCCGCTAGGCTCCGTCATAGTGGCCGGAAGGTCGTTGCGGTCGATCGCGGTGCCGTGGCATAGCACGACGGCCCGTTCGACGGCGTTCTCTAGTTGGCGAACGTTTCCGGGCCATGGCGCCTGAATTAGTGCCGCTATGGCGCCATCGGTGAAGGCTTCGACGCTGCGCCCATGTTCTTGGTTGAACCGGTGCAGGAAGTGTTGGGCAAGCGGTTGGATGTCGAGTGGCCGCTGTCGAAGTGGCGGCATTTCGACGCTGACGACGTTGATCCGATAGAAGAGATCTTCGCGGAACTCGCCGTCGACGACCGCTTTTTCGAGGTCCTTGTTGGTCGCCAAGACGATGCGCACATCAACGGACACCGTATTGGTGTCGCCGACGCGTTCAATCAGTCGGTCCTGCAAGACCCGCAGCAATTTGATTTGGAAGGCCGGAGTCGAGGTCCCGATCTCATCGAGAAAGATCGTGCCGCCACTCGCAGCTTCAAATTTGCCGAGTTTGTCGCGCACGGCGCCGGTGAAGGATCCCTTGATGTGGCCGAATAGCTCCGACTCCAACAGGCTCTCGGGTAGGGCTCCACAGTTTACTTCTACGAATGGGCCGGCCTTGCGGTCGCTCAGTTGGTGCAGGGCACGGGCCAGCAGCGTCTTGCCGGTGCCGGATTCACCAGTGATCAGCACCGTAGTTCGGGTGTCGGCCACCGCCTGCACGGTCTTGAAGATTGCCTGCATACGTGGATCGGATCCGATCACGTTGTCGAGTCGCAATCGGTCGTCCAGCGCGATTTTCAGTTCCTGGTTCTCACGCTGTAGCGCGGTTTTCTCAAGTGCGCGGTCGACGGCGAGCATTACCTGGTCCTTGGCAAACGGCTTGCCGAGAAAATCGGCTGCGCCCATCTGCATGGCCTTAACCGCGTCCTGCACCGAGCCAAATGCGCTCAGCAAGACGACCGCGGTTCCCGGGTTGGCAGCTCGTACTTTTTCGAGCAGTTCCATGCCGCCGCCGCCGGGCAGTGACAGGTCGGCGAGGATCAAATCGACCTGACCATCGTGAACGGGTTCTAGGGCGTGCTGTACATCGTTGGCGGCCCCGAACTCGTAGCCGCGTTCGGATAGCATCGCCTCAAGGCTCTGTTGGGCGCGCGGATCGGGGTCGGCGACAAGGATTCTGGTCATCAGGGTTGGCGGTCGCAGGATTGCGACGGTCGATGGAATGCGACCACCTCGTCCTTATCGGCAGACGCTATGGGACTCCTTCAGTGCATGACGGCCGGTGCACGAGAACCCCGGATCACGTAGCCTGCCATCCCCAGCATGTCGTGGTTACGCCCCGAACAATTGACGCAACCCGCGTCGCAGCCTAAAGAACGAGTAGGTGATGTTCTCGCCGAAGTGCGTTCGGTCGAGGTCCGTGCTGCCCGCATGTTGACGGATGTTTTGTCGGGCGGCTACCGATCGAGCTTCCGAGGCACGGGTGTCGAATTTTCCGACGTACGAGAATACGTCGAAGGTGACGATCCACGCTCGGTCGATTGGAACGTCACCGCGCGCGTCGGCCGGCCATTCGTTAAGCGCTTCGTCGAAGAGCGCGAGCGCACGTTGGTGTTCGTGCTCGACCTGTCGCCGTCGATGGCTAATGGTCTCGGCGCTTGGTCTCTGCGGCAGGCTGCGGCTCGCTACTGCGCGATGATCGGCATGATGGCGATCGACAACCACGATCGTGTCGGTCTGGTTGCCGGCGGTGCGGAGGCTCCGCGTTTCGTCGTGCCGCAGTCCGGTGGTGGCCATGTGTTGCGGATCGTGCGCGATTGTGTCGAGAGTCCATGTGGTGCTGGCGCCAACCTTGGGGATCTGATCACAACGGTGAACGCGCGGGTGCGCCGCCGCTCGGTCGTGTTCATTTTGTCGGACTTCTTGACGCCGGGCTACGAGCATGCACTGCGCCTTAGTAGTCGCCATCACGATGTTGTCGCGGTGCGTTTGTTGCCACGCGAGTTGATCGATCCGCCCCGGCGGTTGCTGCGTGCCGTCGATCCTGCGACCGGTGGCGAGCAACTGTGCGACTTCGCCAGTCAGCCGTTTCGCGATGCTTGGTTTGCCAGAGTTGCGGCGTGGCGTGCGCAGCATGACGAGTTGCTGGGCCGTTCGCGCTGCGACGGTGTCGACGTAGAGATTCCGACTGTTGACGACATCAAGCAGTTGGCGCAACCGTTACTGGCGTTCTTCCGGCGTCGGCAGCGGCGGGAGTCTGGGCGATGAAGGGCTTTTGGTTGCTGCTTTTGTTGGCGTGCTATTTGCCTGCGCAACAAGTGCTGTTGCCTCGGGAGCCGATCGTATTTGGCAACTCCTTCGAACTGACGGTGACCGCGCCGGCCGATTTCGATCCCGGTCGGTTGTTGCCGCTGCGGGTCGAGCTGCTCGATCGCACGCCAGTTGGCGCGAACCAGCAGTGGCGCTTCCGTGCCCGGAGTTACGAAGTGGGCGAAGTCACCTTGGCGCTTGAACCGCCGGTCAAACTGACGATCGTGACGTCGCTACCAGAGCCCGCCAGCGCACTTGAATGGCCAAGTGAAGGTTGGCTGGTCGAACCAGAGCAGAGTTCTTCGTGGCTGAGTTTTGGTTTACTTGGCGTCGGTGTCATGGGGGTTCTTTGGTGGTTGCGGTTCTTGCGATCGGCCTCGATCGCAGTGACGGAGCAAGCATCGGCACCTGAGATTGCACCGCAGTGGGATGCGCTGACCGCGCTAGGAGACCTGCTACCGCCCAACAGCGACAGCTATGAGCCTTACTACCAGCAGTTGAAGGCGATTGTGCGTCGTCACTGTCACGTGAGGTTCCGAGTCCCGGCAGATGTGCGAACAAGCGAAGAACTCGTGCTCACCCTGCCCAACGCACAGCAATCCCTGCAGCCTTGTTTGTCGGCGTGCGATGTCGCTCTGTTTGGTGGCGCGTACGGAAGTAATCAGGATCACCAAAACGCCAGGGATCAAGCGATCGCATTCGTCGCGGCGACTACCGGCGCAGCGATGCCCGACAGGGTGGCCGCGCCATGATTGCGATCGTCGAAACGGGTCTGCACTGGCGAGAGCCATGGTGGTTGGCGCTGATTCTGCTCGTGGTGCTTGTCGGTGTGGTTCGCCATCGCCATCGATTGCGCGTGGCGTTCGCGACCACGACGGTTGCGCCGGCGGCGCAGAATCCGTTGCCCGGCACCTGGCGCCAACGACTGCGGAGCCTACCGGGGCTTCTGCATGTGGCTGCGTTGTCGGCCCTATTGTTGGCTCTCGCCCGCCCCGTAGTCATCGAGTCCGAACCGCCGGCGCGACTGGGTCGTGATGTGTTGCTTTGCTTTGACCGCTCGTCCTCGATGGCGGCACTTGACCTCGATCCCGTGCAAACCCGACTAACGGTTGGTAAGCAACTGGCTGCCGAGTTCTTGCGCGGGCGCGTCGATGACCGCCTCGGCATCGTGAGCTTTGCGCGTTTCGCCGACCTGATTTGCCCGCCAACGGCCGACCACAAAGCAGTCACCGAACTACTCGCTAGCGTGGAGTTGGTCGATTCGGAAGGTCCGGAAGATGCAACGGCGATTGGTGCGGCGGTCGGCATGGCCGCCAATTTGCTGCAGCGTTCCGCTGCCGTCGGCAAAGTCATTGTGCTGCTGACCGATGGGGAAGAGAACGTCGCGACGGCCGGTGCTCCCGACCAAATCGCGCCACTGCACGCGGGGCAATGGTGCCGCGACCATGATATCCGCGTGCACTCCATTGCTCTCGGGCGCGGCGAGCAAGGTGCCGACGGCACTTGGCGCGCTTTGGACACGACCGCAGTGCAGCAACTCGCCAAGATCAGTGGCGGGCGCTTCTTCCCCGCTGCGGATGCTGCCACCCTGCGTTCGGTCTATGCCGAGATTGATCAACTCGAAGCGGTGCGTTTCGCTGAGCCAGGTGTTCGCGTGATTGAGTGGTTTGGGTTGCCCACTTGGTTCGGGCTCATGTTGTTCGCAGTCGCACACCTGCTCAGACACAGTCGCATGGCGGTGATGTCATGAACGTCTGGGCTCTGCAACCGCCGACCTGGTGGCCAGCCTTGTTGCTGCTGCCGGCGTTCCTTGTGTTCGGCTATCGCTGGGCACGGCGTAGCTACCAACAAGTCCGCGAAGAACTTGGTCGTCGTGAACACGATCTGTGTGGTCGCCGCAGTTTCGTGCGCACGCGTGCCACTCTCGCCGTGTTGTCCGTCTCGGCAATTGCACTCGCCTTGTTGCGGCCGGTGCAGCCGGGCCGCGAAGCACAGTTGGCGCCCGATGTTGTGCTGTGCATCGATGTCTCTCGCTCGATGGCCGCCGGCGATGGCGCTCCGACACGGTTCGCCGCCATGCAGCAGCAAGTGCGCAACTTGCTCGAGAGCGGCATCGGTTCACGCTACGCACTGCTCGCGTTCGCTGGCGACGTGCAGGCTGTCGCGCCGCTGACTGCTGATCGTGAAGCGATCCAATGGTTGCTTGATGAGTTGGCCCCGGGCGCGATTGCATCTGGGGCCGGCGGTACCAACCTCGGCGCCGCGATTGAAGCTGCCGCGGAACGTCTCGAACGCGTCGGTACACAAGGCGAACTATTGTTGTTGACCGACGGCGAAGACTTTGCCGGCACCGCGGAGCTTGCCGCAACCGTCGCGGCACAAAATGGCCATCGCGTGCATTGCATTGGCTACGGTACGACCGCCGGCAGCAAGATCGTGGTTGAGGTTGATGGCGAGCAGTCCTTTCTACAGGACCGTGCCGGCCAAGATGTCATCACGCGTCTCGATGTCGACAGTCTGGCCACCGTGTCCGCCGCCGGTTCTGGCACGTTTCGACATGACCAAAGGCCCTTGGCGCTCGTAGACCTGTGGCGCGACACGCTGGTGCCATTCGCTGCCGAACGTCACCTCAAAGCATCGGACACTGATGTCGTGCAGCGATTCACGTGGCCCTTGCTTGCCGGGCTGTTGCTGATGATGCTGCGTATGTGCTTGCCGGAGCGCCGTCGATGAAGTCTTGCTACTTGTTGGTGCTCGCGTTGTTGGGGGCCCTCTTGTTGGCCGCACAGGGTGAGCCGTCGGCCGACAAGAAGTCGATTGTTGACGTGGTTGCTGCGGCAGTTGCCGATTACCGAGCTGGCAAGTTCGAGGCGGCGTTGGTAACGCTTCGAGCAGAGCTTGTCGGTGCCGCTGAGAATGCTGGTCCCGGTGACGACACGGTGCCTGAATTGCGACTCAATGCATCGCTGTGCGCATTGCGTCTGCTACATAGCCGTGATGCTGAAGAGCTGATCGCGCCGCTCGTAGACGACCAGAAATGGGCGCCAGAGGCAGCGTTCGCGCTCGGTCTGGCCTCGAGTCAACACGCCGAACGGGCCGTCATTGCCGCGAACCTGGCCGATGCCGAACCGATGGCATGGGTGATGGCCTCGCGCGCGATGCAAGGTGCCGAGTTACAGTTCCGTCGGGCGGTTGACCTCAAGCCGGATTGGCCCGAGGCAGTGCGCAATCTCGAACGCACAATTCGTCGTCGCGCTGAGATCGAAACAGAGCGAACTGCGGCGAAGACTCCGGATGCCAAGAAGGAGTCCGCGCCGAAGCCCGAGCCGGAGAAGCCGCCCAAGAATCAAGACCAAGCGCCCGAAGTCGTGATCCCAGAGATCGCGGTCGCGGTGCTAACGGCGAAGGAACTCGCCGAACTACACAAGCGCGTTCGCGACCAGCAACGCAAGAAGGTGGCGGGGCGGCAGCAACGTTCTCGCACCGGCTCGTTGTCTGGGGGGCGCGATTGGTGATGGAACGACGAATGAAGCAATTGGCTGGATGGACTCGGGCGGCAATCGCCTTCGTGATGTTGTTGGCGGCGGCGTCTGCACAAGAAGAGGCGCGGGTGTTTATCGAGGTCGCCCACCCAAGTCAGGCTTACAGGTCGCAACCGGTCGAGGTGGTTGTCACATTGGGCTATGACGAGGCGTGGTTTAGGGATCACGGTGTCTCACTGTTCCGTCAGCAAGTCGATGTGCCGTTCCATGTTGATGTGCCGTGGATGCTCGCTGCGCCGGAGCGCACGGTTACGTTCGTTGCGGCTACTGACGAAGCGAATCACATGCGTGTCGCGGTGGGTGACCGAATCATTGATGGTCTGCGTCTAGCGCCTGTTGCTCGCGCCGGTCGCTCGTATGCGCGAGTGCAATTACGTTGCCGCTGGCTGCCGCTGATTTCAGGCGTAGCGACGATCGCTCCGGTTCGTGTGCGCTTCGCATTTGCTAACGAGTTCCGTGACAACTTGCTGCGCGGTCGCGAGCCAGTCGACCAACAGCAGAACGCTGTCGAGTCTGTTGCCGGGCAATTTCAGGTCGACGCGCTCCCTGGTAACGCACCGCCAGAATGGAGCGGCGCAGTGGGTGAGTTTGTCATTGAGGCAACCAGCGGCGGTGAGCGAGTGCACGCCGGTGATGCCTTCCAGGTCGAAGTGACGGTTCGAGGTGATGGCAACTACGAGCGATTCGCTGCGCTGCGCCCGCCAATTATCGACGGCTTCCATGTGCAAGGCGTCGTCGAGCGTCGCATCGATGGCGCTCGTCGGTTCGTTCTGGATATCTTGGCGTTGCGTCCCGGTCTAAAGGAAATGCCAGGCGTGTCGTTCGTCTCGTTCTCGCCGGCCGCGAAGCAATACGCCACGACGACGAGTGCCGCGGTGCCGGTTGCAATATTGCCGCAGCGTGAAGGCGTGGTCCTTTCGACACAGATTCAGGAGTTGGTCGACAAAGATCTCGCCGGGCAGACTTCAGGAATCTCGAGTTCGGTGTATCGCTGGGCCTTCGTCGCGCTTGCCGTTCTCGGCCTGGTGTTGCAGCGCCGCAGCCTGAGTCGCAAGGGCCATCGCGCTCTGCATGAAACCGTGCATCAATTGAGACTCGCGATCACGAAGGGCGTCGATGCCGATCGTGCGGCTGATGCCTTTGAACAGGTGATGACGAAGCTTGCTGGTGGCGGTGCGTTCTCGGCGCCAAGCGTTTGGAAGGACCTGCAGGCGCGTGGAGTGGCGGCAGACGGCTTGCAGCAATTGCAGGCCGTGCATGCCCAATTGGACGCGGCGAGGTTCGGCGGCCCGATGCCAATTGCGGAGGTGGTCATGGGGCCGGTCGATACGTTGGTCGCCGCTTCGTAGCGGTTGCCGAGCTTGGTGCTGGAACCTTGGGCCCTTTCATGGTGTTGTTCGTCGACCATCCAAGCGGGGGTGGCGGAATGGCAGACGCAGCGGCCTTAAAAGCCGCAGGCCGGTAACGGTCGTGAGGGTTCGAGTCCCTCTCCCCGCACACTTTCAAAACACGCCTGAGTTTGGCGGGTATTCCGCGCCAAAGTTCCCTTGGCGCGTAACGGCTGCGCCTGGAGTGGCGGTCGGCTGCTAATAGCTTGTCCGTCGACGCCCTGCAGCTCCGGGCGCTTGCGAAGATCCACCTATCGTGACCGCCGGGTCTGGTGCGAATCCCGAATGCTCTCCGGGCGCACGGCTCGAGCGCTGGTGCCAGTGGGTCGGTGCCAAGGGCCAGGTGCCAGGGGCACGATTGCACACGTGGGGCAGATAATGGAGGTCGCGGGCGGAATCGAACCGCCGTAGACGGATTTGCAATCCGTTGCCTAACCACTTGGCTACGCGACCGTGGGGCAGCAAGTTAGCCCTCCGGGGGCCGGGTGCAAGGGGCAATCGTCGGCAGCTTCAGAGAATGCTGCCACCATCCGGTGCTCAGTCGCTATGCTGTTTCGCCGCCCTCAGCCGAGGGCTGCATTCAGCCGTGAAGACTAAGAAGAATATTCATTTCGAGCTCACCCAGGCTCTCGTTCGTGAACCCCTGTTGTACCAGATCAACCGTGCCTTCGATGTCGTTGTGAACATCCGGGGTGCGTCTGTTTCTGATGAAGGGGGCTTTATCGCACTTGAGCTCGAGGGCGAAGAATCGGAGTTGCAGCGCGTCATGGACTACCTTCTCGGTCAGGGCGTCAAACTCAGCGAAGGTCTTGGTGGCGAAGCTAGGGCCGGCGGTAATTGATGGTTAGCCGCGTCCAAGGCGGCGCGGTGGCCAAGTTGGGTGCCGCGGGGGTTCTCGTAGCAGCGCTCGTCCTCACTGGAGGACGTGGCCCTGACCGTTCCCTACCCGGCAGTGCCCTACCCGGCAGTTCCCTACCCGGCAGTTCCCTAACCGGCAGTGCCCTACCCGGCAGTGCCCTACCCAATAGTCGCGGGAGCGGCGCTTTCGTTCCGAACGACACGGTTGCCAAGGGCAAGCACGGTGTTGTCGTGACTCAAGAACCGCACGCGACGGCCGTTGGTCTCGAGGTCCTTCGTCAGGGCGGCAATGCCGTCGACGCGGCGGTGGCGGTGGCGCTGACGCTCGCCGTGACCTTCCCGCAAGCCGGTAATCTCGGCGGCGGTGGCTTCATGGTGCTGCGCGGTCCCGGCGGGCAGGTGTCGACGATCGATTTCCGCGAGCGGGCGCCGAAGTCGGCGACGCGCGACATGTATCTGAAGCCAGACGGCAGCGTCGACAACGACAAGGTCCAGATGTCGGTGACCGCGGCGGGCGTCCCGGGCAGTCCAGCTGGAATGCTCTACGCGCTGCAGAAGTTTGGCACCAAAGACATGGCCGAGGTCGCCAAGCCGGCGATTCTGTTGGCGCAAGAAGGGTTCGCAGTCGACCGACATCTGGCGCGTTCATTGTCTTCGAAGAAGCAGCAACTCAGTCGATTCGCATCGACGCGCGCCGTGTTCTTTGATGGCGACGAACCTCTCGCGCAGGGTGACTTACTCGTGCAAGCGGACCTCGCCGGCACGCTACAGCGCTTTGCCAGTCAGGGACTGAAGGGCTTCTACGACGGCGAGACGGCCGACATCATCGCGGCGCATATGCACGCCGGGGGTGGCTTTGTGACCCGCGACGACCTCAAGGCCTACGAACCGCGTGAGCGCGACGCATTGCGCGTCAACTATCGTGGCTACGAAGTGATCAGCATGGGCCCGCCGTCGTCGGGTGGCGTCGCGATGCTGCAAATGCTGAACATGCTGTCGGCGCACGATGTCAAAAAGATCGGCTATGGCAGCAGTGACTGCATCCACTTGCTGACCGAGGTTATGCGTCGCGCCTACGCCGATCGTTCGCGTTGGCTTGGTGACCCGGACTTCTACAAAGTGCCGATCGCCGGGTTGATCTCGGCTAAGTATGCCAAGACGCTCGGTAAGTCGATTGACCTTGAGAAGGTCAGTGCCGTTGCACCTGGTTTGCCGCCGGGCGCTAAGGAAAGCAACGACACGACGCACTTCTCGATCATCGACAAGGACGGCTACGCGGTCTCGTGCACGACGACGATTAACTCGACGTTCGGTTCGTGCTCGCTGTGTGCAGGTGCCGGCTTCTTCTGGAACAACGAGATGGATGACTTCTCGGCGAAGCCTGGCGTGCCCAATCAGTTTGGACTGGTGGGTGGCAAGGCCAACGAGATTGTTCCTGGCAAGCGAATGTTGTCGTCGATGACGCCGACGATCGTCTGCAAAGATGGTCAGTTGCGCTATGTGCTCGGGGCGCCGGGTGGTGGCCGCATCATCACTGGAGTCATGCAGGTCCTGCTCAATGCTATCGATCACGATATGCCATTGGATCGGGCGGTGATGGCGCCGCGGGTTCATCACCAGTGGAAGCCTGATTTGATCCAGTGGGAGGCTTTAGCGCTGCCGAAGGACGTGCGTGCGGCCCTGGCTGGCAAGGGTCACAAGTTTGCCAGCAAGTGGCGTGGCATTGCCCAGGTGTTTGCGGCCGAAGTCTTGCCAGATGGCACCCGGATAGGGGTGGCAGATCATCGCAGTGGCGGCGCCGCGGCGGCATACTGAGCGCATGCATCCCGTTCGAATTGCGCCCTCACTCCTCGCTGCCGACTTCTCGATGCTGCGCGACGAAGTGCATTCCGTGGAACAAGCTGGTTGCGACTGGCTGCACCTCGACGTCATGGATGGTCACTTCGTGCCAAACCTGACGTTCGGTCCGTTCATTGTCGATGCGATCAAAAAGTGCGCGACCAAGCCAATCGACACGCACCTGATGATCACGGACCCGTGGCGGTATGCGGACCCGTTCTTGGACGCTGGTTCGGATCTGTTGACGTTCCATATTGAGGTCGAAGAGAACGGCGACGTTGGCGCGCTGCTGAAGCACATCCGCAGTCGTGGCAAGAAGGCTGGCCTGTCGGTGCAGCCCGATACGCCGGTAGAGCGGTTGCGGCCGTATCTCAACGATCTCGATCTCGTGCTGATTATGAGTGTCTTCGCAGGTTTCGGCGGCCAGAAGTTCATGACGAGCGTTTTGCCCAAGGTGCAGGAACTGCGTGCGATGGGCTTCGAAGGTGAGATCTCATTAGACGGTGGTATTGCGCCTGGCACGATTGCCGAGGCTGCTGCTGCTGGGGCCAACGTATTCGTCGCTGGCACGGCGGTGTTTGGCGCGGACGATCGTCCGGCCCGCATTGCCGAGTTGCGGCAACTCGCCGCGAAGGCGCAAAATATGGCTCGTGTAAGCGGCCAAGCAGATACCGGCGCAGGTTCGTAAGCAGGTGCTGGTGGATTGCTTGGCAGGCCGTTGCGTTACCGGCTATCGAGTTACAGTCCGTCGTAATTCAGGCCGTCGTATATTCAGCCCTGCGGAATGCTGGTTGGCTGGCCAACAACTCGGTATCTTCTCCCACTACTTCGAGGCCTTGAATGGCCCCCAGACATTTGAATGGTAGCGAACGATATGGCTTGGACCCGATTCGGTAAGAAGAAGGACATGCCCGGTGGGCTTTGGATCAAGTGCGAGTCCTGCGGGGCGATGCTCTTCCGTAAGGAATTCGAACAGCGCAACCGGGTTTGCCAGACCTGTAACTACCACTTCACCTTGCCGGCTCGTGAGCGCGTGGCGCTGACGATCGACGAAGGTTCATTTGAGGAGAAGTGGATCAAGCTCGGTGCGGAAGACGTGCTCGATTTCAACGACCGCATCCCCTACCGCGAAAAGTTGGAGGCGTCGCGAAAGAAGACCAGCGAGAGCGACGCGATGGTCACTGGCAAGGCCTCGATCAAGGGCATCCCATGTGCGATTGGCGTCATGAACTTCCAGTTCATGGGCGGTTCGATGGGCATGGTGGTTGGCACCAAGATCGCGTTGCTGTGCGAGATGGCTGCCGAAGAGGGGTTGCCGGTGGTGCTCTTTGCTTGCTCCGGTGGGGCGCGCATGCACGAAGGTGCCGTGTCTCTGATGCAAATGGCCAAGACTTGCGGCGCACTGCAGCGACTGCACAAGGCCGGCGGTGTTTCGATCAGTGTCATGACTCATCCGACTACGGGTGGTGTGACTGCTTCGTTCTCGTCGGTCTGTGACTTCCTCATCGCAGAGCCGGGCGCCCTGATTGGCTTTGCTGGTCCGCGCGTGATTGCTACGACGATCAAGAAGGAGTTGCCGAAGGGTTTTCAGCGCTCCGAGTTCTTGCTCGAGAAAGGCCAGATCGATCGCATCGTCGATCGCGCCAACATGCGCAACGAGTTGGCCCGCTTGTTGGCTTACTCGACGGGACTCGATCCGGTCGCGATCTATAAGGCTGGCGAGGAAAAGGCCGACGGTGAAGTGATCGACGGCCAGAAGGCCGTTGCGGCCGACGCCGAAGTCACTACGAAGACCGATAAGAAGGCGGACGCTAAGGCCAAGAAGGCGGACGCTAAGGCCAAAAGGGTCGACAAGAAAAAAGCCAAGCCGAAGGCTAAGGCTAAGAAGGTCTAGCGTGAAGCCTATGCGCCCCGTGCCGCGGGGCTGTCAAGCCGGGTTCTTCCACGGTCTCTATAAGGTGCAACCCGATGACTTCGTCGTCGAGGAACTCTCCGCCTACGAACCATCGGGCGATGGCTCGCACGTTTGGATGTGGGTTGAGAAGCGCGGGCAGTCGACGATCGACATGCTGCGCGACATGGGCCACCAACTCGGTCGTCACCAGAAGTCGTTCGGCATCGCGGGCCTCAAGGACGCGAAGTCGGTTAGCCGTCAATGGGTCAG
Organism: uncultured bacterium; assembly: GCA_937906475.1. GTDB lineage: Bacteria > Planctomycetota > UBA1135 > UBA1135 > UBA2386. Next base: position 870 of record CALCZA010000161.1, on the reverse strand, counting down.
CATGGACCTCGGCGACGAGCGTGAGTGCGAAGACCTCGAGAGTGACTGCTTCCGCGTGCTGAAGGTGTCGCGTCACAACAATAAGTTGCGCCTGGGCCATCTGCGCGGCAACCGCTTCCATATTGTGTTGCGTGATACCAAGGAAGGTGACTTGGAGATTGCTCAGCAGAACCTGGCCGAACTTGAGCGGGTTGGCGTGCCGAACTACTTCGGCGAGCAACGCTTTGGCAAGCGCGGTTCCAACCTCGCGAAGGGCTTGGAGATTCTGGCCGGCGATGCCATGACGGCCGCGCGTCGCATGCCGCGGCGCGTGTTTGGCTTGGTGATGTCGGCGGTGCAGAGTGAAGTGTTCAACCGTGTCATCGCGGCGCGCTTGGATCGCATTGGCACGGTGTTGCCTGGTGATCTGGCCACGCTGCATCGTAACGGCGCGACCTTTGTCGTTGACGACCCGGCGCAGGAGCAGGCTCGCGCGGATGTCATGGAACTGTCGCCGTCTGGACCGATGCCGGGGCCGGACATGCTGGTTCCAAGCGGCGAGCCTTTGGATATCGAACTGAAGGTTCTGAGCGAGCTGGGATTGAACGGCGAAGAGTTCAACGATTTGCCGTTCGGGTTTGCGAGTGGCGAGCGCAAGCCGCTACGCATGCCGATCCACGACTCCGCGGCGCGTTTGGTCGACAATGGTTTGGAGGTTAGTTTCAGCTTGCCGAAGGGCGGTTACGCGACGTCAGTGTTGCGCGAACTGTTGCGCGACACGATCTGGTTCGGACGCGATCGCAGGTAGAGCCGCATCGCTTTGGCGGCACTGCGTTTGGCGGCAGGTCTTCGGATTGGGCCAACTGCGCATCGCGCGCCCGATCGACTAAT
>CALCZA010000160.1 GCA_937906475.1 uncultured bacterium | reverse complement strand
GTGCTTGTCGATCTTCTTCTTCGCGATGTGGTCGTGATTGAGCACGCGGCCGGAATCACGCATCGACAACGTCATCGCGGCCGTTTCCTCGGGCGTCATACCGTTACAACACACTGCCATCAAGAACGCCCCGAGCTGTGCATCGCCGAGCGAACCGTCGACAACCCCGGCGATCAGGTCCTGAACTTCGTCAGACGAAAGCGTGCCGCCGTCGCGCTTCTTGGCAATCAGTCTAGCCGGATGATGTCGCATGCTCACTCCCCCACAACGCGGCGGCCGTCAGCCACCAAATATCGAATTCCACGCCAGGCGTTCCGACGAACCGAGCACCAATTAACGGGCTCCACCTTAGGGAGCAACTGGGTGCCACAGGGTCTTGGTCTCGACAAACGGCTCGACCCAACTCAGGGCGCGCAGTTTCTCGACGTTGTTCCACGAAGCCTTCGACAGATCACAGAATCGCACGCGCTTGACGTTGTCCGCCGCGGCCTGGGTCAACTCGGCATCGGGAGCGCCAGCGACCAACAGGCCGTCGATATTGCGATGCTTAGCGAACTCGCCGGCCAACTCGTCGCGATGGCCGCTGAGCAAGTTGAGTGCGCCGGCAGGAACATCACTCGCCGCAGCCACTTCACCAAGCGCCATGCCAACAAACGGGGCGCGTTCACTGACCAACGCTACGACCGAGTTGCCACCGACGAGCAATGGCAAAGCCAGCGCCAAGGTGCCAACCAACGCAGGAGCATCCGGCGCGATGACGCCAATCACTCCGGTTGGCTCAATCGTCGAGAAGTTGAAGAAGGGCCCCTGCACGGCGTTCTGGCTGCCGAGCAAGCTCTGCACTTTGTCGCACAGGCCGGCATACCAGATTGTCAATGCAATCGCGTTGTCGAGTTCCTTCTTCGCCGCTGCCGGCGTGGCGCCACCGAGTCGCAACTCGGTGACCATCGCATCGCGCCGCGACTCGAGCATCTCGGCCAGGCGATACAGGATCTGCCCGCGCAAGTATGCGGCACTGCCGCTCCACGTAGCCAAGCCCTTGCGCGCCGCGACGATCGCATCGCGGAGGTCTTTGCGCGAACCGCGCGCAACATTGACCGCGTCGTTGCCAGCGGGCTGAAACACGCGGCCAGACTCACTACGCGGGAACTTGCCGCCGACGTAAAGCTTGTAGGTCTTGCGAACGGGAACGCTCATGTAAGCAACGGTGCCGTATCGCCTGATGCGACGCAACTGCGCGCACCTGCTACTTGACCTTCTTCTTAGCCTTCGACCCGTTGACTGTCCGGACTTCGGCGCGTCGACCTCCTTGCGAGCGGCGGCCAACCGCACAATCAAAGGGCTGAGCTACTTGCTGTCGGCGTCACCAGCCGGGCGCTCGGTCTCGAGCCTGTCGCGGTAGCGCTCCTGATCACCTCGCTTCTCGCCAAATGATGAGAACAGAGACTTCTCCTTCACGCGCTTTGCATCCACGACGTCGTCCTCGGTGCCCACCTTGCCATCGCTGGCCGCGCTATGAACCTCAAAACCACCGTCGACAGGCACCAACACGTAGTCACGCCCCCACGGATCCTCGCCATCCGCTCGCCCGGGCAACTTGCCGTTGGCAGCCTCAGCACGCAACTCCTCCCAACTCGGCAACTCACCCTCGTGCGCTTCGCACCAGACCTGCACGGCCTTGGCCAGCTTGCCGACGTCACGACGCGCGCGATAGCGCTTTTGCTTCAAGCCCTTCTCAACCTTCGGGAACGAACTGTGGCGGCAATCCCACGCATTCACCCACTCTTCCTTGACGCGCTTCCAACCAAAGCCCTTCAGGAGCCGCTGTTCCAGGTGCTCCATGTGGGCCGCGCCATAGAAGATGCCGAGGTTCTTCTTGCCAGCGTCGAGTTGCACCTTGAGCACCGCCAAACACTTCTCGTTGCGACCGTGAATAATCACGGTCGGTTGCTCGGACGCACCATCGGGTGAACACAACACGCGCCCCATCATGATGCGCAACTGAGAGATGCCTTGGCCGTTGCGGAACGCCTTGACCAGATCAACCGGCTTCTGCTTGGCCTCCGCCTCCCGGTCGGGCTCGACAAAGCCGCCAACCATCAACTCACCGAGTTCACTCTTGCCCGCTTGACCGAGCGCGTTCAGCCACTCTTCGTCGGTCATATCCGCATGCACAAAGTTCTTCATGCGGTAGTCCATGCACGCGAACTGCCCCTGCAACGCGAGCCCCGACCCCATGCCATTCTGCACGATCGAGAGCCAGTGCTCCCCGTTCTTCTCCATCTCCGGGAACGGGCGCACGTCTGGCTCAGCGACCAACTCGTAGAGCAATGCATCGAGCTTACGGAAGTTCTTCTGCATGCCCTCGTAGAACGAGCGATCGGCGACATGCACGCAACCATAGAGCGTCAACGTCCGGTCGCCGGACTTGTAGGTCGCGACCAGGACTTGCAAGAAGCCGCCCTCGTCGTTTTCCAGGAAGCGCACAAACGGCCGCGGCGCATGCTGCTCCGCTTGGGCGGGACTCTGGATCGGCGACTGCTTCTGCGCAAACAAGGACGATGCGAGCAACGCCAGCACCGGGACCAGTAGGAGGCTTCTCATGCGAAGCCCATACTAGCGAACTAATGGGCGCTGGCTAGGCAGGCGGCCTCACTACTATCCCGGCAGTAAACCGGAACGCAACTTCACATAGGCGCGCAACCCTTGTCGGCCGCCTTCACGACCGAAGCCGCTCTCCTGGTAGCCGCCGAACGGCGACGCCGCATCAAAGCGGTTGAAGGTGTTGTTCCACACGACGCCGGCGCGCATGCGCGACGCAAGCCACAGGATGCGCGCGCCCTTGTCGGTCCAAATACCGGCCGACAGGCCGTAACTGGTGTCGTTCGCTTTGACGACGGCTTCCTCGGGTGTGCGAAACGTCGATACTGACAACACCGGCCCGAAGATCTCTTCGCGCGCAACGCGGTGACTCTGAGTCACGCCGGTGAACATCGACGGCGCGAACCAAAAGCCCTTCTTAGGCAGTGCAGCCTTGGCCTGGAACAGCACCGCACCTTCGTCGACCCCAGCCTGCACCAATCCTTGGATACGCTGCAGTTGCTCCGCACTGTGGATCGCGCCCATGTCGGTATTCTTGTCGAGCGGGTCACCGACGCGAATCCGCGCCATGCGCCGCTGCAACTTGCGCACAAACAAGTCGTGCACACTCTCTTGCACCAACAACCGCGAGCCGGCACAGCAGACGTGACCTTGGTTGAAGAAGATGCCGCGCACAACGCCTTCCACCGCTTGATCCAAGGCTGCGTCTTCGAACACCAAGTGCGCCGCTTTGCCACCGAGTTCGAGCGTCAGGTCGACTTTGCGTCCGGCGACCGCCTTCTGGATTTCCTTGCCGACGTCGGTGCTGCCGGTGAACGCAACCTTGTTGAGATCAGGATGACGAACCAATGCCTGACCGGTCGCGCCGTCGCCAGTGATGACGTTGACGACACCCGCCGGCAGTTCGGCCTGCGCGAACACCTCGCACAACCGCAGCGCCGTCAATGGCGACGTCTCCGCCGGCTTGATGACGACGGTGTTACCAGCTGCTAGCGCGGGCGCAATCTTCCACGCGGCCATCAGCAGCGGGAAGTTCCACGGGATGATTTGGCCGACGACGCCAACCGGTTCGGGAAGCTCTCCGGGGAACAGCAGGCCCAGCTTGTCGGCCCAACCCGCATGGTAGAAGAAGTGCTGCGCCGCCAGCGGCACATCGACATCGCGCGTTTCCTTGATCGGCTTGCCGTTGTCGAGTGTCTCGAGCACGGCGAACTCGCGGGCCCGCTCCAGCAGAATGCGCGCGATCCGGAATAGGTAGCGCGCCCGGTCATCACCCGACAGTTTGCGCCAGCCAGGCAACGCCTTGTTCGCTGCTTGCACAGCGCGATCAACATCCTTGCCGTTGGCCTGGGCGACCTCGGAAATCTTCTTCTCGGTCGCCGGATTGATGGTCGCGAAGTATTTGCCCGACTTCGGCCGCACGAACTCACCGTTGATGAACAGGCCATAGCGATCCTCGATCGCGACATGGTCGGTGCCCTCCGGCGCCGACGCATACTGCCACCCGCCGAACTTGAGTTCAGGCTGCCCGAGAGACTTCTTGGCGACCTTCTTCGTCACTTTCTTCGTCACCTTCTTCTGGGCGGCGGGATTCTGGTTCTCAGTCTTCGCCATGATCAATCCGTGCTGAAGTCGGTGCTGCGCTGGTAGCTGCCAGTGCGTTGCTTCTCGAGTTGCATCAACACGTCGTTGAGCAACGAACTCGCGCCAAAACGGAACCACTCAGGCGTCAACCAAGCATCGCCGCAGGTTTCCGCAACCAACACCAAGTAGCGCAATGCATCCTTGGCCGAACGAATGCCGCCGGCCGCTTTGACGCCAACCATCTTGCCAGTCTCGAGGTAGTGATCGCGAACAGCTTCGAGCATCAGCAACACCACCGGTCGTGTGCTCGCTGGCGAAACCTTGCCAGTACTGGTCTTGATGAAGTCAGCGCCACCGAGAATCGCAATACGACTCGCGCGTCGCACGTTGTCGTAGGTCTTCAGTTCGCCGGTCTCGAGGATCACTTTAAGGTGCGCCTCGCCACAAGCTTCCTTGACCGCGCAGACTTCGTCGTAGACGACGCCGTAACGACCGGACAAGAACGCGCCGCGATCGATCACCATGTCGATCTCGCTCGCGCCTGCCTTCACCGCCAACTCGACCTCACGCAACTTGGTGCGCCGATCAGTGCGACCAGCTGGGAAGCCAGTCGCCACCGAAGCGACTTGCACGCCGCTGCCAGCGACGGCATTGGCCGCAATCTTCACTAGGTCCGGATAAACGCAGACGGCAGCACAACTCGGCAAGTCGGGCCGTGACGGCAACGGTCGCATCGCCTTCTGACAAAGCTGCCGGACCTTGCCCGGCGAGTCCATGCCTTCGAGCGTAGTCAGGTCCATCATCGCAATCGCGAGTTTGAGCCCCTGTACTTTGGCAGCCTTCTTGATGGAACGCGTCGCCAGATCGGCGCAACGCGTCTCGAGCGCGACCGCGTCGACCGGCGGCACACGGAACTCGGTTGGGGATAGCGATCCTGACATGGTTTACGTTTTGGATCGTGCCCGGATTGGGCCAGGAAGTCGATGCCGATCACCCCGAACCCGAGATCGCGAGGCACGTTGCTGCAAGCACAACTTCGCTGCCGCCAACAGTAGCTATCTGTGGCGGCCGCCGGTCAGCCCTTAATCAGCGGCAAGTCGCCGCCGCCAAACGTGAACGGATCGGGCAACAACTTGTCCAAGGTCGTCGTCACCACAGCCGCGCCAGAACCAACCAGAACGACTTCCATGGCTGGCCCAAACTCGGCGAGCACCTGGCGACAAGCCCCGCACGGCCGCGCGGGATCGGCAAGGTCGGTCACGACGGCAACCGCTTGCACTTCGCGCGCGCCAGCAGCAACCGCGGCGCAGATCGCCGAGCGCTCGGCACAGATCGTCAGGCCGTAGCTGGCGTTCTCAACATTGCAGCCAACAAACACCTGGCCATCCGCAGTCAACAGCGCGGCACCGACCAAGAACTTCGAAGCCGGCGCGTAGGCCTTGCCCTGAACTTCACGGGCCTTGGCCACCAACACGTCTCGTTGTTCGCTCGTCAACATCATACGATCAGTGTGGCCGCTAGTGGCGCGGACTGCACGCCTACGGCGGCCCGCGGCGCACACCCGCCGATCAATTCGCTGATATTTTCGAGGTGCCGAAACTGCAGACCGGCGACCTCGGCGCGATTCTCAGCGCCAGCGCCGACGGTCTGACCTACAGCCCAACCGGCTGCTTGAGCAACGCGACACCAGCCGAAGTCCTGCTCGAATGCGGCAAACGACGGGTCGTTCGCAGTCGCGGACGGCCCCAAGATGCCCGGCGCGACCAAAGCAACGACGCCACCCGAGCCGGACAATTAGCCACAAGACCGGGGGAACTGACCACAAACTGACATCAGCATGCGACACCAAGAGCAACTAATTCGGCTATCGTGCCGGGCATGCGTCGTTCGCTGACCCCGCTAGTTTTGATTTCGTTGCTGACCTGTGCGCTTGCTCAGGAAGGTGTCCCGCAACCGCAAGGACTCGTCCCAGAGCAGATGTGGTACGCGCCGACGGCCGCCGATTGGGCCAAGCCGGTGCAGGTCCGCTGGCAGCGCACTTGGGCCGATGCGGTCAAGCTTTCGCAGCAGACCAAAAAGCCGATCCTCGTCTGCGTCAACATGGACGGCGAGATCGCTAGCGAGCACTACGCCGGCGTGCGCTACCGCGACAAAGAGATCGCCAAGCTGTTCGATCCCTACATCTGCGTAATGGCGTCGGTCTACCGGCACAACCCGCGCGACTACGACGACCAAGGCCGACGCATCCTGTGCCCGCGTCTGGGTTGCGTCACCTGTGGCGAACACATCGCACTGGAACCTCTGGTCTACAAGAAGTTCCTCGATGGCAAGCGGATCTCGCCGCGCCACATCATGGTCGAACTCGATGGCAAAGAGGTCTACGACGTGTTCTACACATGGGACACCGACTCGGTCTGGAAGACGCTGAAGGACGGCATCGCCAACCGCAAGATTCAGGCTCCTCCGATCGTCAAGGGCGACCGTTCGCTGCGAGAGCGCATCGCGAGTCCGGATAGCAATGACCGCGAAGTGATCGAGAAGGAGTTCGCCGCGGCGGCCCCAGCGTTGCGGCAACGCATGCTCGATCTCGGCCTCGAAGCAGGAGCCGACGTGCCGCTCGAGTTGCTACGTCAAGCTGCCTATGGCCTCGATCCCGATCTCGCCAAGAAGGCGCGATCGGGCATGCAACAAACCAAAGACCCATTGGCGGTCGAACTAATCGCCGACACCTTGCGCGGCCCGCTGTCGAAAGACGAACGCAACGGCCTCGTCAACGCACTCGACGGCTTCAGTGACGTTTCGACGCACGCGCGCACGCTGGCCACGGCCCACAAGGGTCTCGACAGCAGCAAGTCGGCGATCGATGGCAAGAAGTGGCAGAGCGTGCTGGTTGGGCCGGCCTACACCGGCGCCGCCCCCATCGACCGCGCCGCGCAAGCGGGCCAACGTGACGTGGCCCTCGCCAAGAACCCCGACGACCCCAAGGCGCGACTCGATGTCGCCGAGACCAGCTTGCTGCAAGCCCTCGAAGTGCGAGCGAGTGCCGGGCGCGGCAGCGTGCGACTGATACAACAACAACGTAAACTGCTGCTCGCCGACTGCGCCCGCCACCTCGACCGCGCCGACAAGGCCGGTGCCAGTGGCTGGCGCCCAACTGCGCTTCGCGCGGTATTGCTGGCCCAGCAAGGCAACCAACGCCAAGCCCACGAACTGGCCGCGACGACCATGCCGCGATTGCCGCCCGACGCTCCCGGCCGGATTGCGAAAGAACTACTAACGCTGTTCGCCCATGGTCGTCAGTTCGCGATCCAAAAGGCTGTTCGCGACAAGCAGAAGTGGCCGAGTGAGTGGATGACAGATGTTCACACCGCCTACAGCCTGCTGCTGAAGCACCCGCTTGGCACCGATGCCAACGTCGCCGACCACTACGACTTCCTCAACTTCTTCCGTTCACCGGACACCGAAGTGGTGCTCGAACACGGCATCAAGCGCTTCCCGGCCTCGGCCGCACTACACCAACGACTACGTGCCCAGTTGCTGCGCAACGGCGGCATCAAACTGCTCGAAGCCGAATACACACGCATGCTAGCGGCACCTGATGCCCCGAGCACGACGCCGTGGTTCGCCGGCTACGCGTCACTGGTCGCCGCCGAGCAACATCGCCGGCGACAGAAGCCAGATAACGCCGTCGCGTCGTATCGCAAGGCGTTGACGCACTTCGCCACCTACAAGTCGAAGACACAAAGTGAAGATGCCGCCCACTACGAAGCGATGGCACACGGTGGCTTGGCGCGACTAGCGCTGCAGAAAGGCGACCTAGACTTGACGTTCTCCGAGTTACAGCGGGTGTTCGCCATCTGCCCAACGGCGGCCGCAGCGACCGATGGCCTGAGCATCACCGCAATGCAGACCGCAGAGATGCTGCGTGGTCGCGCCATCGACGAGAAAGATCAAGACCTGCTCGGGCGGTTGGCCGAAGCGCTCAAGGAATTGCCGCCAGAAGCGTTCGTGCTGCCAGAGTATGAGCAGAGGTCGCGCGGCCAACGCCGCTAGCGCCTGGAATTGATCCCTCGGGGCGGACAGTTGACCGGGGCGGACAGTTGACCGGAGCGGACAGTTGACACCGGGCATCTGCTGCAAAGACCCTTTTTGACAGCATAATCGGGGACAAACGACGCCCCCCCCGGCAGCAACGATTTGGTCACCAGCAGCCAGGGGATCAGTTCGCTGGCTGCCTAACGAACGCTGCGGGCGCTAACTATCGAGCAGCATGTCGTCAAGCGAACGCTCGGCACCCCATGCGCTAAGCAGCGACACATCGCGCGGCCGCAGCGGATCCTGACACTCGACCGCATCCAACGTGTCCGTCGCGATCCCCTGCGACTCACAAAATCGCTGCGCCAACTGCCACCGTGAAACCCGTTCTGGACCAGGCAAATGGAACATGTTCGGGCCGTCGGGTTCGGCAACAAACTGAACCAGCGCGCGGGCGGCATCGGCAGCGTGCAGCGGCGTGCGATACTCGTTGGTGAACAGCGACGAACGAGTTCCGCTGGCAATTGCCTGCCGCAACGAAGCCGTCGCGCCACGTCCAGCAGGATCCGGGCCAAACAACAACGGCAACCGCACCACCCGACCACCGTGATCGCGAACGCGTTCTTCGCCCTGCGCCTTACTGGCACCATAGACCGACAACGGGCTCGGCGAATCACCCTCGTCATACGGCGCGCTATGTCCGTCAAAGACCAAATCGGTCGAGGTAAACAACAGCCTCGCACCAAAGCGCTTCGCCCACTCTTCGGGCAGCACGGTGTTGACCCGAGTCGCAAGTGCTGGATCGGAGTGGCACTGCCCCATTTGCGAAAGCGCCGCGAGGTGCACGACGACGTCTGGCTGCAAGCCTTCGATCACCGCCGCGACCATGCCCGGTGCCAGCAAGTCGACCTGCGCATCGCCGCCACTGCGGGACGCCGTCAGCGGCGTCTGACCTGCGTTGCGCACGGCTTCGACGACGTGACGGCCGAGGAAGCCTTCAGAACCAGTAACGAGAATACGTAGTGCGGCCATGCCAGTGCGTATGGTTACACGTTCTTGGGCAGAACAAAAGGACTGACGCCCGGCGGGCCTGGCAATCACGCCCGGGCAGGCCGCCCAGCCGAAGGCGGCCCGCTAGGGGGAGGCGCGGCGGTTGTTTTGGCGATTCTGGCCAAACCCGTTTGCGCCCCACCCCGAATCGGCGGGATTCCCAGTGCCTGTGCTCGGTAGCATGCGGGCAATGAGCGACTCTCCTGTCCGCGAAGTAAAGGTAGGCACTGTAAGTTTCGGCGGCGCGAATGGCTTCGGCCTGATCGCAGGCCCATGCGTCATTGAAAGCCGAGACCACATCATGCGTCACGCCGAAGCGGTCACCAAGATGGCGCGCGCGGCCAAGGTGCCGGTCGTATTCAAGAGCAGCTTCGACAAGGCCAACCGCACATCGGGCGCAGCATTCCGCGGCCCCGGCATGGACGAAGGCCTGGCGATCCTGGCCGAGGTAAGGAACACGTTCGACGTGCCGGTATTAACGGACGTTCATGAAGCGGCACAGTGCGCTGCCGTCGGCGAAGTTGTCGATTGCCTACAGATCCCGGCGTTCTTGTGCCGGCAAACCGACCTGCTAGTCGCCGCAGCCGCAACCGGCAAGGTCGTCAACGTCAAGAAGGGACAGTTCCTCGCGCCCGAGGACACGAAGAACATCATCACCAAGGTCCAGGAAGCCGGCAACCCGAACGTCATGCTGACCGAACGCGGTTCCTCGTTCGGCTACCGCACCTTGGTTGTCGACTTCGCCGGGTTCCCCACCATGCGCAGCTTCGGCCAACCGCTCATCTTTGACGCCACGCATTCGGTGCAACGTCCCGGTGGCGCCGGGACCTCGACCGGTGGGGATCGCACCAAGGTGCCGTTCTTAGCACGTGCAGCGGTTGCCTGCGGCGTAGACGGACTATTCATGGAAGTGCACGAAGACCCCGACAACGCGCCGAGCGACGGCCCGAACATGCTGCGCATTGAGCAACTGCCGGGCGTGCTCGCCCAGTTGCAACGTGTTCAGGAGGCCGTGCGAAACTCGTGAGCGGCGAGAGCCCCGACTTCGGCCTGGCGCGTGACTTCTACACGTTCGCGCCCGAAACGCTGGCGGCAGAGCTGCCCGCGTTCGAACTGATCCGCGAAGTCGGCAAGGGCTCGATGGGCATCGTCTTTGAGGCGAGGCAAAAAGACAACGGCCGCATCGTCGCACTCAAGGTGCTGCCGCCGAGCCTCACCCTGACGGAACGGGCTCTGGCGCGATTCATGCGGGAAGGCCGCATCATGTCACGGGTGCAGCACCCTGATATCGTCGACTTCATCGACCAAGGTCGGCGAGGTCGGCTGCACTGGTTTGCGATGGAGTTCGTCGCCGGGGCGACTCTCGAACAACGGCTGCAGGTTGGGCCGGTGCCCGTGCAGCAAGCGTGCGTGATTGCCGCCAAAGTCGGTCGCGCGTTGCAATTCGCCCACGACCGCGGCGTCGTGCACCGAGACATCAAGCCCGGCAACATCATGCTGCGCGATCCGGTCGATCCCGGCGATGCGAAGGCGCCGCCGGCAAGTGCCAACGGCATCCAGATCGCGATCACCGACTTCGGCTTGGCGCGCGAAACCGGCACCGGTTCGATGACCGAGAGCGGTGCGATCGTTGGCACACCGATGTACATGGCTCCCGAGATAGTGCTCGGCGGCACCCAGGCCGCGAGCACGCTCGCCGATGTCTACGCGCTCGGCGCGACGCTCTATGCGTTGGTGACCGGCAAGCCGCCGTTCGATGGCCCAACGGCGCAAGGCGTGCTCAAAGCCGTCACTGAAGAGGACCCGTTTCCGGCACGCCGACTGCGCCGCGATCTGCCGCATGCAGTCGAAGCGATCATTGAAAAATCGATGTCGCGCGACCCAGCCCATAGATATGGCTCGGCACTCGAGCTAACCGAAGACCTCGAGCGTTTCCTAAGTGGCGAACGCGTGCTGGCGCGACGCCCGACGATCGCACGCCGCAGCTTGCGCTGGTGCGCCCGACGACCACTGATCACGGTGCTCGCATCGGCCGTGCTGATGCTCGGCACCGGCGCCGCCATGCTGATCAACGAACGCAACCACAACGAGATCCAACGCGAACTCGCCGATGCCGAGCGTTTCCTCGCGCTCGCCGGAACCGCCGACGACGAGAGCGGCCGCGCACGTTCAAATCGCGACCGCCAGGACCTGTTGTCACGCGCTGTCGCGGCGACTTCCAAAACGATCGCCAGAGACGAAGGCCTCGCTATTGCCTGGTTCGTGCGGGCACGCGCCTACCATCGCCTCGGCCGATACCGCGACGCCATCTGGGATCTCGACATGGCCGAACGGCTGCGCGGCGTGCCGTCCGCTGAGATCTTGCACTTCCGCATCGATGCGCTGCGCCAACTGTCTGACCGACCGTCGGTCGAACGTGTGCAGATTGACTTAATGAGCCTGCTCGAAATCGACCAGAGCGACCAGACGCGCACGCTCATCGCCGAGCACTTGCTAGATGTCGCCGAGCACGCTGGCGAGCTTGAGCAAGAAGCGGCCGTAGCCCGCATCAAAGAGATCCTGACCGGGGTCAGCGACGACTCCCCACGCGCCGCCGTGGCGCGTGCGCGCATGCTCGAAACCGACGGCGCGGTTGCCGAAGCGCTGCTCGCGATAAAGAGCGCGGTCGTCAAGCATCCGAGCAACATCTACGTGCACTTACAGGCGGCGAGGATGTTCGCGCGCAATAACCTGCTCGAAGAGAGCAAGCGGGAACACCGACTCGCGCAGAGCATGCAACCGAGCGGCACCGAGACAACGCCAGCAACTGCGCCGCCGGTCGATATCGGCGGCCTCGGCAGTTTCCTGGGCGAGGTCGACCGCGCGCTCACGGTGCTCGACGACGACAAGCAAAAGGCGAAAGCACAAGCGAAGGCGAAGGCGGAGGCGAAGGCGAAGGCGGGCACACAGGGGCAACCGGATTCGATCGGCAAGCCAAAGACCCGCCGAAACAACTAGAAAACGGCGGCGACCGGGGCCAATAGCTTCGACAGCCCGCAGTTCTGGTGCTGGAATCCCCGGCAACAAGGGTGGGTCTGGCCAGCATGAGGTCCGAATGGGTGCCAGATTGCCTCCCCATCTGAGAACGAGGGGCTCTCAGAACACGTTCCCTGACCTGTTGCCCCTTGGGTTTGGGTTACTATCCATGGTGTCGAGATCGCGCGGAGCAGCGCCTCACTCTCGCCGCAAGCAGCACATGAACACCCGCAAGTTCTCAATCCTGATCGGAACACTCTGCCTCGGCGCCGCCGCTGGCATCGCGTTCTTCAGCCAAGGCGTGCAGGCCGTCGAAGTTCCGCCTGGGGATTATTCGAGCGACATCAACGCCGAGCCAGCCATCGCTTCGGGCGATCATCTCGAGCCAGCGCCCGCCGAAGGTAGCTTCCAAAAAAGTAGCGGCCCGGTCGGCTTTGAGACGAGCGGCCGCAAGCAGGAAAACACCGAGGGCTGGACGTCAGGCATCATCCGCGGCGACGTCAGGCTAGCAGTCTCGGTGCTCGACAAGCTTGGCTCGATCACGGTCATCGTCGAAGAGGTCCGCAGTGCGTTCGGCAATGGCGGCGACCAGCGGCCGCCGGCGCGCCTGTATGCGCAGGTTCATCGCGGCGAGGGCACGCCGACCTTCAAGGTCACCGACGTGCCGTTCTCTGATTATCCTTATCGCGTCACGCTGCACGCCAGCGGTCTCAACGGCAGTCAGAAGATGTTGGCGGTCACCAAGGATGATCCGCTGCATGACGTCGTGCTGTCGATCACTCCCGGTGCGCCGTTCTCCATCTTGCTGCGCGACCAAGACTCTGGCTTCCATACCGACATCGATGTGCTGATGCGCCCCGTCGGCCTGCCAAACGGTCGACTACGACTCGCGGGTAAGAGTGATAACTTCGGCAGCGTGATCTTCGAGAGCGTTCTCGCCGGCAACTACCAACTGGTGTCCACACTCGAAAACAAGCCGTTTGGCGAACCGCAGACCGTCACGGTGCTACCTGGCACGCGCAACTACGGTCGTAAGATCCAGGGCCAAGGCCATGTCATGGTGATCCCGCGCGGCGTGCGCGTGGACATTCGTGTCCATGACCGCAACGGCTACGGCATAGAAGGTGCCACGGTGACTGCTGTGGCCACTGAGCGCCGCACGGCACCGCCGGTCGAAGGCGAAACCGATGGCATTGGCCGATTGCGTTTCAACAACTTGGCCCCCGGTAGGTGGCAGTTCACGGTCAAATACAAGGGCTTCCAGCGGGTCGATCAGCAGATCAATCTGCGCAAGAACCAAAAGCCGCTGCAGAAGGACATCCGCATCGTGCGGTTGCGCCGTCGCTAATTGCGCGCGCCACGGTCGCCAGAGCAAAGGCATCCCGCTCGGCAGCGAATCGCCGCTAGAGCATCACGCCCATCACGACCATCTCCATCTTCATCGAGCCTTCGCTGAACACCTGCGCGTTCATCCGGGCAAGACGACGACCGCTGATCTTCTGCACGCTGCTGACGAAGTAGACACGCGCCGGCGGCACGATCTGACCGCGCACGCGAACATCGTCGATGCCGGCGAGACCAATCATCTGGTCGGTCGCCCACGAGACCTGCTGCTTGACCAAGAACGTCGCGATCTGCGCGCCACCTTCGATCATCAACACGCCAGGCATCAAAGGCCGGCCGGGGATGTGGCCCTTCGCCCACCAGGGGTCCTCCCCCCAATCCTTGTAGCCGACTGCGATATTGTTCTCCTTGTCCAGATGGCAGATGCCATCTAGCAACTTGAACTTGTCGGCTTGCGGCAGACAGCGGCGCAGGACTTCGTCCGGCACTACGTCCTGAGTCAGGTCGAGGGTTGCGAGGTCGACAATCGGTTGGCCCATAACGCCGAGCAAGTTACCTGACCGCCTGCGCCAAGTCCGGCCCGAATCGCGGCATTTGCCGGTCGCGGCTCGCTTCGCACCACGTCGGACAGGTTTCGCACGGCGTACTTAGAGCCCTCCCGTGCGATGCCACCGATGGCATGGCCGACCACAGTCCCGAACTCCGACCATGATCCGCACCCTTCCCGGTTAGGCTTTGCGCAGTGCGCTACCTGACTGCGATGCCCCGATGGTTCTGGCTGCTACCGGTGATAGCGATGGCCGCCTGGTGGCCCATCGGTGCCTACTGGGCGAGCGACGACTTCATTGCAGTCGCCTATTCACAGAACTTCGGCGACGCTGCAGCCGACCTGGCTGGCCGGCAGTATGGCGCGACCGACATCTGGGCGTTCTACCGACCGCTGATCACGCTGAGCTTCTGGTTCGACCAGACGGTCGGCGGTGCGTTTCCGCCGTTCGGGCACTTTAGCAACGTATTGGCGCACGCCGTGAGCACGCTACTCGTGGCATTGCTGTGGCGACGCTTCTTAAGTAACGGCTCAGCGTTTGGCGCCGCGCTTTTGTGGACGATGATGCCGGGCCACATCGGCTCGATCGCCTGGGGCGTCGGGCGAGTCGACAGCCACACCACCGTCTGGTGCTTGCTGGCGTTGTGGTTATGCCTGCGCGCGAACGAACAGCGAGCAGCCGGCCAGAAGGCCGCAAGTTGGCCGATGCTGGTCGCCACCGCGTGTGCGTTGATGAGCAAAGAGCTGGCGTTCGTCGTGCCGCCGCTGTGCAGCTGGCTGACGCTGATGCAGCTATCGCGTGGCGAAGGCGCAAGCCACCCCCTGCTGCAACGCGTGCGGGCCACGGTGCAAGCGACCTGGCCGGTGTGGCTATTGTTCGCGCTCTACCTGCCGTTCCGTCTCTTGGTGCTCGGCAAGTTTGGCGGCTACGACGTCGGCAGCCTGCCGCCCGAGTATGGCTTCGGCGACTTCCTCATCGATGTCGGCAGAAAGATCGAAGGCCTGGGTCGCATCCTGCTCGACGAACTGCTGCCGCTGCGCTGGATCGGCACGCCCGGTGGCGATTCGGCAATTCCAACTTGGCTGTTCCTGTTCAGTGCCGGAGCCCCGGTGGCGGCGGCATTGATCTATGCGATGGTGCGACGGCCACGCATGGTCATCATCACGTTGCTCGCGTTCATCGTCGCAATGGTACCAATGGTGACGTTCTGGACGGCGGACAGTCCGCACAACCTGCGCTATTACTACCTGCCGACGATCGCACTCGTTGGCTTGCTGGCCAGTTCCGGACGGTGGTTCGTGCTGGTCATTGTGCTGGCGTGGCTCAGTCCGTTCGTGACCGTTCGTTCGGTGCAGCACCAAGCGGACCAGCAGTCGGCGGCGATGCACGAAGCGATGCTGCAGCGAGCCGAGACCGTGCAGGAAGGCCCGATGTTCGTCGCCGGCTTGCCGCACATGAACCAGGCGAAGACGTCGATCCAGCTGCACTTCGGCGTCGACCGCATGTTGCGGCCGCCATTCTCAGCCGCCGATGTGCCGCTCTACGCTCTGCGACCGCTGTCGCCGGCGCCAAACTCCTTCCGGCTCGGACAACCAGGCGCCGCGCCGTTCATGCTGCCCGAAGGATCGACTTGGTGGTTCGATGACCTCGACCTGCTAGTGCCAGCCGCTGCGCCTCCAGAATTGCCCGAACTGATCATGACCGGGGACGACCAAGGATTCGTCGACTTCAGGTTCGATCCCTTGATGGCTCTGGCCGAGCAATACGCCGAAATCAAAGCGTCAGGACGCGACACGTTCGGCTTAAATTTCCCCGGCGTGAAGGGACCATTCTTCCGCGTGACAGTATTCACGGCGAACGGCTACCTGTGCTGCATCTGCCAGAACCACAGCAAGCCCAAGGAGAGTCACGGACGCCTCGATGGCCTGCGCATGCTCGCAAAAAACGACGACCGCAATTTTGACGCAGCCCGCTACGCATGGGGTGATCTTTTTCTCAGCGAAGCGCTGCCAGTCCCAACCATCATCGATCTGGTACCGGTGTTTCCAACACTGATCGAAGCGGGGACGTTCGACATGGTGACGCGAGCCTTCACGCCAAGCCACCGCGCCCGCCGACTGGTGCGACTACGGTTCGATCGTAGATATGCGGAATGGGTGCGGACCATGCAGGGCCGTTAAGGCCACCAATCACGGAAAAACGATAGAAGCTAGCGGCAAGCTTCTGTCTAGATGTGACCCTTCGAAGGTAACCTGCCTCGCCGAGAGTATGGGGCCATCCGCCACTAACACGACGCCTGACAACGTCTCCGAGAACCGCTTCCTTCGCAACCGCCACTGGGCGCTGTTCGGACTCGCTGTAGTCGCCATTCTGCTACGCCTGCCGCTGCTCGATCGACCAATCTGGTTCGACGAAGCGTGCATGTCGAGCCAGCGCATCGGCACGACGTCGCAACTACTCGCGACGCTCTACACCGATATCCACCCGCCACTGTTCGTCGCGTTCATGCACCTGTGGAACCTGCTGTTCGGCGACAGCGAGATCATCATGCGCATGCCGGCATTGATCAGCGGCGTCTTGTGCATCCCACTGACCTACTGGGTTGGCTACAGACTGGTCGGCCGTGGCCCGGCGCTGCTGGCGGCGCTGCTACTGGCGCTCTCGCCGGTGCACATCTGGTATTGCACAGAGGCGCGACTGTATGCGCCGATGATCGCGGTCACTCTCTTCGCGTTCGGTTGTGTCGATCGCCTGACCGACGAACACGCAGGCCCGCGCAAGCTGCTATTCGGGTCGCACCTGGTCAACGTCGCCGTAATGCTCGCCCTACACTACTACCTCGCGGTAGTAGTCGTGGCGCTCGCCGTCATGGCTCCAGCCATGCTGCGCGGCCCCCACGGTCGTGCCCGTAACCTCGTCCTATGGCATGGCATCGCCATCCTGGCCTTGGGCGGCTTCGTCATGGCCAAACTGCAACTTGGTGAGTTCGAGACCGGCCAGGATTACTTGCGGACCTTAGACCTAGACGGATTATTTCATTTCCTCTTCGAGTGGTGCTGGACCGGCAGCACGTTGCAGGCCGCGGACTCGGGTTTCCTGCGCAACAGCGGAATCGGCTTCGCATGGTTCGGCGCCGGACTCGCGGTGCTCGGCCTGTTCAATATCCTATGCAACCTGCGCAAGCTGCCGCGCGGCCCATTGGTGCCCATCGGCATGTTGCTGCTGCCATGCTTCATGTTCGCGTGTGTGTTGATTGGCTACAACAACACCTACCTCGAACGCTCGCTGATCCCGGCGTTGCCGTTCGTGTTCTTGCTGGCTGCTTCCGGACTGCAACTGTTGCCGGGCAAGAGCCAACTAGTCGCGACGAGCGCCGTCACGGTGCTTGCGGCCGCGGCCATGCTCACGCTCTACGGATCGTTCGATTCGAAGTGGACAGTCTACAAACCGCACCCAGACTGGCGCAGCGCAGCCAAGTATCTGGGTAACGAAATCGACAGTGAGAGCGCTGGCGGTAAGCCCGTATTCACCTCAATGCCGAACCCGCGTTCGCTCTCTTACTACGACGAGCGCCTGCAAGACGCCAAGAACCTCGAGATCGAGTTGTCGGCAACCGAAATTGGCGAGAAGGTGCGCAAGCGTCTCGGCTCGACGCTCGGCGACTTAGCCGAGTCCTCGTTCACTGACTTCGCCGCCTACAACCGATACCTGCTGGCCGGCGCCGATTTGATCATCCGTCCGAGCAAAGCAACACCCGAACTACTGCGCATTCCCACCGGCCAAGATACTTGCTATCTTGTGCGTAACCTCTGGCACCCACGTAAGTCGGTCGATGGTTCCATCGAAGCACTACTAGCCCATCCAAGAACCATTGTGCTGCACACCGAAAACTGTTCCGGCGTAATGGTTTACAAAGTTCGCTTCAAGAGATGACCAACGCGAGTGACAAGGTCGAAACCAGCGCGCAGATCGAGCCCGAGCTCTCGATCGTGATCGCGTGCTACATGGAAGAACGTCATCTCGAAGACTCGATCGCGCAATTGACCGCGACCCTCGAGGAGACCGGCAAAAGCTACGAACTGATCTTCATCGATGACAAGAGCACCGACAAGACCGCGGACATCATCAAGCGCCTAGTCGACGGCCACTCGCATCGGCGCGCGATCTATCACGAGAAGAACGTCGGCCGCGGCGGCACCGTGACCGAGGGCTTCCTGCTAGCCAAGGGCCGCATCGTCGGTTTCTTGGATATCGACCTCGAAGTGCATTGTCGATTCCTGCCATCCGTGCTCGAGGCGATCGAAGCCGGCGCCGATGGCGCAACCGCCTTCCGCCACTACAGCACCTCAGGGCGCCCGATCGCGCTAATCCGCAGCGCTATCAGCAGTGGCTACCGGTGGTTATCCAGACGCATCTTCGACACGCCGTTCAACGACCCCGAAACCGGCTTCAAGTTCTTCGTGCGCGAGAAAATCATCGACGTCGCGAAACGCACCGAGGACGTCGGTTGGTTCTGGGACTCGGAGATCATGATTCTGTCGCACCAGGCAGGCTTAAGGGTGGTCGAAGTGCCGTGCCGCTTTGAGCGCCGCACCGATGAGGAATCAACGGTGCACATCTTTCGCGACGTCTGCGCCCACCTGGTCGCGATCTGGAAGTTCCGCAAGCGCCAGAAAGCCGAACGCAAAGCGCAACGCTTGAACTTGACCGACAAGAAGACGGGCTAACCCGCGACCACGCCCTTACGACGCTGGGCTCACAACTAACAGTTGTCGCGCCAATCCGCCGGCGGGCCGCCTTCAATCTCCGGCGTCAATATCTCGTCGACGTCGAGTTCCTGGCACTTGCAGCCAACGCCGAGCAACTTCGCCAACGACGGTGTCGTGCGCTCTTCGTCGCCCGAGATCCACTCCTTGACATAGGTCCCGTGCTGACACAGCACCTGCAGATCAAGCAAGCCATCTTCGCGCGACTCGAGACTCATGACCTTCAGTTTGCGTTCGCGCTCGAGGTCGGCGCGGCGGTGCGCGACGCGCTGCGGTGTGCGTTGGATGATGCCACCAGCGAAGGAACGAACCGCAGCAAGGCGATCCGGATCGGGTGTTTCGTCGAGCGCCACCTCGGCGCGGTAGGTCTTATCGAAGTGAGTTTCTTTCCAATAGACCACGCGCCGCCGTTCAACGCGTTCGAACGGAGCCAATTCAATCGCGCCTTCGGCACGCTCTTGAATCTCTAGGCGAATCGCTTCGAGGTCGATGTTCGGATTGCGCGCGCCGACGACTTCGAACACGAACGGTCGGCCCTTGCCGAGCATCAAGACATCGATATCTTCGCGGCCGGCGCCGTGAAACTTGCCCAGTTTGGCCTGCATCGCCGGCACCAATCGGCGTCCGATCAACTCCTGCACGGACTCCTTGGTCAGTTTACCAAAGCCCTCACAGTGCGTGCAGCCAACACGCCGACGGCGGTCGCCTTTGCACTTGGGGCAATAGAAGATCGTCTGTGGCAGTCCCCGCCGCAATTTGCGGTAACGAGACTCCAGATAGAGCGTGCTCTGAGGGCGGCGCGGAGCCGCCCCGTCCTTGGCCGATTGGGACATGCGGCGAGAGCAGACCCGAGAAGGCCTGCCTGAGCAAGAGACTAGTGGTGTCCGACGGGTGCGCCGGAGCGCTCTGACTTGCGCAAAGCCGAGTTCTGGCGGCCGGTTCGACGCTCCAGGAACCGCCCCAACAGCCCAAAGAACTCCTTCACGGCGATCGGCGTCGGCACAAATGAGTGGATGCCGTATTTCGATTTCTCTTTCGCCATGTCCTTGACGTTGCGCGGGGCCGTCAGCACAAACAAATCGGTGGCAGTATCGAACGACCTGAGGTGCTGAAGCAGCTTCATCGTGTCCTTCTCACGTGGGTCCACGCCGAGAAACACGCAATCAAACACCTTGCCGCGCGCCTCGCTGACACCAGCGTGACCAGACCCCACGGTGACGTGGAACTCGTCAAACTGCTGCAATCCGACCTTAACCATGTCCCGGATCAACGGGTCCTTCTCGACAAGCAGCACTTCCATGGCTCGCATATCGGCACATTCGGGTCATGGTTGAAGTCGCGGTTCCCACCCACCAATGACAACGTGACTTGACGGCCGACATGCCAAGCGGTGTCCTGACCACCAGTGAACTATCTCGCAGGTGTCGACGAAGCTGGGCTCGGGCCAATTCTCGGGCCACTCGTCGTCGGCGGAGTCACGATGGCGGGCCCCGAAGGCACCGCACCTTGGCGGTTGCTGCAACGCCACGTCAGCAAACTCAAATACGTCAAGGGCAAGGTTCGCGTCGCCGACAGCAAGAAGGTCAACCAAGGCAAACACGGACTGCTACGCCTCGAGGAGACCGCGATGGTGTTTTGGACGGCGTTACACGGCGAGCCGCCCGCGACGCTGGAAGAATGGCTGGTCAAGCTCGGCCACGACCTTGTGCCCTTGCAGCGTTGCCCTTGGTACGAAGACCTCTCTCTACAACTACCGCTGCACGCCGACCGCGACTGGATCAGCCTGACCGGTGAGTTGGTCGCGCGCACTCTACGTAGCGGCGGATGCGAATTGCTCGACATCGCGGTACGCGCTGTCGATGTCGAAGAATGGAACGTGTTGATCGCGGACACCGACAACAAGAGCAAAGCCCACTTCCACGCCTACGCCGAGGTGCTCGGATTGCTGCTGCGCGGTCTATTTCCGCGCGTGCAAAAAGATGACTCGTGCCACTTGGTCGCAGATCGTTGCGGCGGCCGCAGCCACTACAAGACGGACCTGCAGCGCCTGTGCCCCGACTCCAAAGTCAGCATGATCAAAGAGGTCAAGGGCATGTCTTCGTATCACCTGCAGCAACAGCATGGCAATGTGACAGTGACGTTTGCCGAACGCGCCGAAGACCGCGCGTTCCCAACCGCGCTGGCCAGTTGCTGCGCCAAGTATCTGCGTCAGTTGATGATCGAATGCATCAACCGATGGTTCCAAGCGCGCGTGCCGAACCTGAAGCCAACGGCCGGCTACTACGTCGATGGCCACCGCTTCTTGATCGATGTGGAGCCGCAGATCGAAGCGCTCGCACTGCCACGGCACCGCCTAGTGCGTGTGCGCTAGGGACCCTATGCCGGGGCGCTAGCAGCGACCTGTTGCCAGTGGCCAACTCACTCGCCGGCGTAAGCCGCGGATCGCCCCGCTTAACGTCCCCCGCCAGCAACTCGACGGCTTGCTGCGCAGCAGCCTCCGTCTGCTCCGACTGCTAAACAGCTAGCAAATCCCGCGCCCGCAAAAACTAGGTCGTGCCCGGGAACGGCGGCGGCAACTGCTAGGCGAGATCTGGTGCAGCACCTGCCATTAGCTTGGCCTTACTACGAATCCGGGGCTGCACATGGTTACGAGCCACTCGCTTCTGAAGCCGGAACAATCGTATCTGAGGATCGACAACGACCACGCTGACCAAGGCGTGTGGAGGCCCTGGTGCCGCAAAGAATCAGCTAACCGCCAGACTCCTCCGGGAAGCCTGCGTCGATGAGCAGCCCAGGACCGTTCGCAGCCACGACCGCCAGTTCGTCGCACCGCTCATTCATCGGGTCGCCGCTGTGGCCCTTAACCCAATGCCAACGAATCTCGTGGTCCGAGACTGCTTCGAGCATGCGCAACCACAGGTCCTTGTTCTTGACCGGCTGCTTCGCCGAAGTCTTCCAGCCACGCTTCTGCCAGCCCTCGATCCAGCCCTTACTCATCGCGTGAACGACGTAGGTCGAATCGGACCAGAGGTCGACGGTGCACGTCCGACTCAACGCTTCGAGGCCGACGATCGCTCCGAGCAACTCCATCCGGTTGTTGGTCGTATTACGGTAGCCCTGCGACAGCTCCTTCTGGTGCTCGCCGAAGAGCATGACCGTGCCATAGCCTCCCGGTCCCGGATTGCCGAGACAGGCTCCGTCGCTGTAAATCGTCACGGTCGAATCGCTCATCGCACTCCGGAATACCCGCGCTGGCTTGCGCGAACAACAAGTTGGTGCACTACCTTTCTCAACATGCCCACTCGCCAGCGAGTCGCGCAGGCATATCTGTTGCCAGCTTCACGATGGGGTTCTGATTGCCGGCCGCACAGACGTGGCCTCTCGGCATCGGCGGACTGCAACTCGGTGACTATGTCGCATGGCGATGAGCGGCGAACGAAAGCAATTCTGGCCACAGTTCTTCGAAATCCGACTCGAACGCGTCGTAGTTGCGCCGCAACTCGTCAGTGATGGTCGCCAACGACGACGACCGCCGCCCCCGCCGCGCCATCGCACGCAAGACCCGCTCAATGCCGTCGACCGTGCCATACATCGTCAGCCAACTGTTTTCCGCCATGCGGTCGTGCAGTCGCTGCAGTTCCGGCGGCAACAGGTCGCGATGTTGCTGCATGGCTGCATGCACGTCCGCGACGAACTGGGTCAACTCGCTGCCATCGCCGTGCCGGCGCCAGTCGCGCGCCAGGTAGTGATCGAAGAACACATCCAACGCAACGCCACCATAGCGCTGGAACGGTTCCGCGAAGCGGGTTCGTGCCCGCCGAAACACGGCGTGAGTATCGACAAAATTGTCAATCGCACGATGCAGCGCGACGCCACGCTGGATCTCCGGATGCAACGCCGACACATCGACACCCCTCACGAAGTCACCGGCGAGGTTGCCAATGCGCAGCAACGGTTGCTCTGGCGACAGACGCAGGTGGGCGAGCCAGTTCATGCCTATTGCTCCTCAGCCACCGCCGTCTCGCGCTGCAATGCATTCTTGGCAATGCGCGAAATGACTGCGAGGAATAAGACCGTCGCGACGATTGCCATGATGGTCGTCCATCGACTGCCAGTGGCTTGCCAATCCAACTCGGACAATTCGGAACCGGCGAGTGACACCGCGACGAGGCGCGGCGCGACGCCAATTACCGTAGCGGCGAGGAACACCGGGCCACGCACGCCTAGCGAGGCCATCAGCAGGTTGGTCGCGGCAAACGGCATCACAGGCGACAACCGCAGCAGCGCGATCAACCAGATCGTGCGCCCAGCGCTTCGTCCGAGCAACGCGCGGTGCACACGCACAGCCTTCGGTTCATTGCCGATGGCTTCCAGAACGCGCAAACCAACGACGCGGGACCACAATTGGAAGCCAATGATTGCGGCAACAAGCACGATCAGCAAACCGAGCACCGTGCCGTGCAAGGCGCCAAACAAGTAGCCAGCAACCAACGACGCCACCTGCGTCGGCACCAGGCACAAACCAGACATCACCGCACCGAGTCCCCAGAATACCAGGGCGGAATCAAGCCCTTCGCCAAACCACGGCAGCCACTTCGACGACGTCGCCGTCAACACCAGCAAGCCCACTAATGGGCCACCGGCGGCAACCAACAGCCATGGACCTGCGGGGCCGAGTCCACGCATTATGCTGCGGATGCGCGCCAGCCACGATGGGTTTGGGGTTGGCGAATTTTCGTGCGGCATCGGCGCAGCAGGCTCGGTCATCGTAGCGGCCGGGGCAAGGCCTTTGTCGAGGGCAGGCTTCCTGCGACGCTACGTGCCAGCTGATTCGCAGCGATCCCCAGCCACCGAGCCACCAGAATGCGTGCCTCGGACAATCCTGACTGTTAGCCTGTTCGCCCTCCAATGAGCGAACTGCCAGACAAGTACGATCCGCAAACTCTCGAACCCGCCGTGACCCAACGGTGGCTTGAGCAGAAGGCCTTCTCCGCGACTCCCGACGAGCGTGACAACCGCTACGTCGTCATGATGCCGCTGCCGAACGTTACCGGCGCGCTGCACATGGGCCACGCGATGGACAACGTCATGCAGGATCTGCTGACGCGCTGGCACCGCATGCGCGGCGACAACACGCTGTGGCAACCGGGGCTTGATCACGCTGGCATCGCGACGCAAGCGGTCGTTGAGAAGCGCTTGAAGGAGATCGACGGCAAGACGCGTCACGACATTGGTCGCGAAGCGCTAGTCGAACGCATTCACGACTGGGCTGGCCAGAGCAAGACCCGCATCATCGCGCAACAACAGGGCATGGGTTGCTCGGCCGACTGGGATCGTGCGCGGTTCACCATGGACGATGTCTGTGCGCGCGCGGTGCGCCAGACGTTCTTCGCGATGTTCCGCGACGGCTTAATCTTCCGCGGTAACCGCCTGGTCAACTGGGACTGCGTGCTACAGACCGCGGTGTCGGATGACGAACTCTACAAAGACACCGTCCACGGCAAGTTCTACTACTTCCATTACCCGATCGTCGGAGCTGACGGCAGCGGTCCAGCAAACGTCGCGATCGCCACGACGCGTCCGGAAACGATGCTCGGCGACACCGCCGTGGCGGTTCATCCTGATCCTGCAAAGGCGATGCAGAAGGCGATCGACGCGCAGAAACTGAAGATCGCCGAAGTGAACGACAAGGATCGCGCGGACGCCGAGCGCGAACTTAAACGTCTCGAAGCGCGCGTCATCGACGTGCTGCCCAACCTGATCAAGATCAGCGAACTCGCCAAGGCTTCGGCCAAGGTCATGCTGCCGCTGATGGATCGCGAGATCCCGATCATCACAGACGAATGGGCAGACCCAACGCTCGGCACCGGCTGCGTCAAGATCACACCGGCCCACGACCCGAATGACTACGCCGTCTGGCAACGTCATCCGGAAATCGGCGACGCCGTCAACATGCTCAACACCGACGGCACAATCAGCGCAGCCGGCGGCAAGTATAAGGGCCTCGATCGCTTCGACGCACGCCAGCAAGTCATCGCCGATCTGCAAGCGCTCGGCTTGGTCGATAAGATTGAAGACCGCCAGATCGAAGTCGATCACTCCGATCGCAGCAAGACGATCATCGAGCCTTACCTGAGCAAGCAGTGGTTCGTGCACATGGCCGATGTCGAAGGCGGCATCGTCATGGGTCGTGGCACGGACAAGGAATTCCGTGCGCCGGGTCTCGCGCAAGCCGCGCTCGATGCAACGAGTGGCACGCTGCCGGGCTTCGCCGACGGCTCGCCGCGCAGGAGGGTCGAGTTCCATCCGGATCCGCAGCGCTACCAGAACATGCACGATCGCTGGCTCGGCGAGAAGCGTGACTGGTGCATCAGCCGTCAGCTCTGGTGGGGTCACCGCATCCCGGTGTGGAGTGGCGAGATGCCCGTTTCGCAACTGCTGATGATCGAGCCGATGCTCGGTGGCCAACTCGAACGCGACGACGTCGCCGCATGGCTGGTAATGCCCGACGGCGAACGCATGAATCCGAGGGACGCCTTCGCGCACATTAAGGGTCCGAACGCGCCGGTCAGTGTCGAAGTGCAGATCTGCTTCCTCGACAAGACCACCGACGACTCGATGGGCCCGATGCTGGCGACGGTCGGCATGAAGCTGGATCCCGACGTGCTCGACACGTGGTTCAGCTCGATGGTGTGGCCGCACAGCACACTCGGCTGGCCCAACCCAGAGAACGCGGGCATCGACGCTGGCCAAACCAGCCTCGCCGCCAAAGATGGCCAAGCCAACGCGCTCGACTACTACTACCCGGGATCCTGCTTGGTGACCGGCCGCGACATCATCACGTTGTGGGTCGCGCGGATGATCGTCGGCGGTCTCTACAACCTCGGTGACGTGCCGTTCAATGACGTGTTCTTGCACGCGACGATTCTCGACGGCAAGGGCGTGCGCATGTCGAAGTCGAAGGGCAACGGTATTGACCCGCTCGACATCATCGGTCGCTACGGTGCCGATGCGCTGCGCTACGTCGTCTGCGAACTGCAAACCGGCACGCAAGACGTGCGTTTGCCGGTGCAGGCGATCTCGCCGTTCACCAAGGAAGGTGAAGAAGAACGCCTCATCGACCTAGCCACGGCCAAGCCAGGCCCCTACCTCGGCACGTTCATCGACAAGGTCGCTGGCGAACCGATGGACCTGATCGGCCAGTATGAGAAGCAAGGCATCGTGGCAGCGAAGGCGACCAGTGAACGCTTCATGGTCGGCGCGAGTTTCTGCAACAAGCTGTTCAACGCGGCTCGCTTTGCGTTCCTGAACCTCGAAGGCACCAGCTTCACGGCGCTCGATGTAACCACGTTGCCGATCGAAGATCGTTGGATCCTGTCGCGCCTGCAGAACGCGATCACGACACTCGATGGGCATCTCGCCGGCTACAACCCGTCGGCCGCGATTGCCACCGCCCGTGACTTCTTCTGGAACGAACTGTGCGACTGGTATCTCGAGATGATCAAGCCGCGCATGAAGGAGGACGCCGATCCGGCCTCGCGCGGTTCGGCCCAACAAGTACTCGCCGCCGTGCTAGACCAGACGCTACGCCTGCTGCACCCGTTCGTGCCGTTCTTGACCGAGACGCTATGGACACAACTACACGAGTTGGCCAAGACGCGCGGTGTCGATGCGGAGTTTGCGAACAGCGATTTACTGGTGCACGCGCAATGGCCAACGAGCAACGCCAACTGGACTAACACCGGAGTCGAAGCACAGATCACCACGATGCAGGAGTGGTGCGTGTCAATTCGCGAAGCGCGCGCCCGCTACCAAATCCCGCCGCGGCAAAAAGTCGAGGCACGCTTCCAAGCAGACGGCGAAACGGCCGAGGTGCTGCAAGCGACCTGCCCGCTGCTCGCCAACATGGCGGGACTCGACAGCCCTCAGATCGGCCCGGAGCAACAACGCACCAAGGACTCGGCGACCGTCGTGGTCGGCACCGCCAAGGTCTACCTACTAGGCGTGGTCGATCTCGAGAAGGAGAAGGCCAAGCTGGAGAAGGAAGCCGGCAAGCTCGAGGGGCAGATTAGTGGCGTCGACCGCAAACTGAGCAACGAGGGCTTCCTGGCCAAGGCGCCGCCCGCGGTCGTCGAGAAGGAACGCGAGCAACTGATAGCGATGCGGGCCCAACTCGACGCGATCAAGCAAAGCCTGAGCGAGCTGTAGCGCCACGACAGCTCGCTGCCTTGCTCACGGAATTGATGCAATCCGGCAAGCGCACCGCCATCGATCGCGACGACAGGCTGTGACGCGTCGATCGGCCGCACTCCTTGCGGGGACGGCTCTTGGAGTCGGTTCGCCTCTACTTTGACGCAAACGGATCGACGTTCTCGGTGCCATCCATAGGACTAAGCTCGAACCTCACGGAAACGCCGCTTACTGTTCCGGCGCGTGCCTGACTTGAGCCAATCCCTGCAGGAGCTATACGGCTTCTCGACTTTCCGCGGACCACAGCGGGAGATTGTCGAACATCACCTCAGCGGCGAGTCTGCCCTGGTCCTAATGGCGACCGGCGATGGCAAGTCGCTGTGCTACCAACTACCGGGCTTCGTCGGCGATGGCCTGACCATCGTCGTGTCACCGCTGATCGCGCTGATGGACGACCAGGTCGCCGCGCTGCACAAGCGCAAGCTACCGGCGACGTGCATCCACAGCATGTTGACCAAGGAAGAACGGCAACAGCGCTTGCAAGCCGTCATCGATGGCAAGATCAAGCTGCTCTACGTGACACCCGAGCGGTTCCGCGTTGGCACCTTCCTAGAGACGATGCAGAAGCTCGATGTGCAGCGGCTGGCCATCGACGAAGCGCACTGCCTGAGCCAATGGGGTCACGACTTCCGACCGGACTACCAGCGCCTCGGAGAGATTCGAAAGCTGCTCGGCGATGTGCCGTGCTTGGCCCTGACAGCGACGGCGACCCCGCAAGTACAGGAAGACATCCGCGCCGTCTTAGGTCTCGACGAGGCACGACTGTTCCACACCGGCATCTCGCGCGACAACTTGTTCTTGTCGGTTCACGAGGCCTTGACCGATCAGGACAAGCTCGACCGACTGGCCGAAGTGCTGCGCCGCACGGGTGGTCCGGCGATCGTCTACTGCGCGTTGATCAAGGATCTGCGCGCAATAGAGAGTGAACTACAGCGACGCGACTTCTGGCCGATGGTCTACCACGGCGACCTCTCGGCGCACGAACGCAGAACGCAGCAAGCGAAGTTTCAGGAACGTGATGATGCCTTGATGCTGGCGACCAATGCGTTCGGCATGGGTGTCGACAAGGCTGACATCCGCACCATCATTCACTGGCAGATTCCGCGCACGCTCGAGGCCTACTACCAGGAAGTCGGACGGGCCGGCCGCGACGGCCAGGGTGCGTTCTGCGAGTTGCTCTACCGCGAAGAAGACTTGGTCATCCAGCGCAATTTCACCGAGTGGGCCAACCCCACCGCCGAGTTTGCCCGCGATCTTGTCAATCACATGGTTTCGCTCGGCGATCGCCTGCATGCCGCCGATGTCGAGCAACTGCGGCTGACGTTCTTACACAAGAACCGCCACGACGGCCGCGTCGACACCGTGCTTCGCCTGATGCGAGCCGCTGGCTGCACCACTGGTGATGCTGGCCTCGATCTGCAACTTGTGCGCGTGCCCGACAACGACGAAATCACCATCTGGCTACCCGCCGACAAGCGTCAAAATGACCTGATGGGCCTGCTGAAGATGGTCCGTTACGCCAACCAACCGGAGTGCCGCAAGAAAACGATCCACCGACACTTTGGCTTCGATGACCTGCAGGACGGCTGCGGTTCGTGCGACGTCTGCACCGGCAGACACGAATGGCAGGATGCACACATGCCAGACGCGAAGCCGCTGATCCGCGGCCGTGAGCAGCGCGCCGAGCAGTCGCAAGAAAGTTCTAAACCTCGCGACGGCGACGAGAGCGACGCACCCGTTCCAGAATCGGATCCAACCCACGGACTCAGCCGCGGCGACTGGTTGGACATCGCCGGCATCGGACTCTGCTGCATCGTGCGCGTGCATCGCCACGGCAAGAACGCCCGCGTCGATGTCGAACGGGCCAGCGACCTCAAACCGCGCCGCATCGACCTGCGGCGCCGGCGCTGGAAGCGCCTGCAACAATAGCTAGTTAGGTCACCTAGTCTGCAGCCGCACAGAGCCCACTGACGGCCATTCTGCTAGCTGCCTTCATCGATCGCGCGAATGCCGGGGCAGGTGCGCTGGACTAGTTGCTGCAAACGATCGTCAGTGAGGATCTCTGGCCAGAACGGCCACTCGCGACATTTGTGCGGCCTCACCGGATAGATACCGCAACCGGCGTGTGCTCCATCTTGCAAGAACGTGCAGCGATTGCCGAAGCCTTCCTTCAGGTGCACACCATCCGGTTGCAGGTAGCGGCTAGCAAACGCTATTTCGCTGAGATTGAGATGCGCCGCAATCGCACATCGCTCTGCGTCGGTCACACGCACGAAACCGCCTGGGATCGCACAGCAGTTGCCCGAGCGCTTGCACTCGAACTCGTACGGAAAGCCTGGTTCGCGAGCAACGGTCATCGACGGCGGCGACGGCTGTTGCGATCCTGCACCGCCCGGTTGCGGCGGTCACCGAGCTTCGGGCGGCCACGCTGACGATCTTCTGTTTCCTTCTGATGCTTGCGCTGCGCCAAGAACGCCTGCACGTCTTGCTGCAACTGAGCCGGACCCTGGAACCGCATTTCCGGATCCTTGGCCATCATCTTCTCGAGGAAGTAGTGCAGTTGCGGCGACAACTCCAAGTCGCGGATGCGTTCGCCGGACAGAGACTCGAGCACCTGCTTGGCGAGCACCTCTTCGGACGTTCCTTCGAACGGCAAGGAACCAGTCGTCAAGTGATAGAGCGTCGCGCCCAACGCATAGATGTCGGCGCGCACATCGAGTTGGCCATCACCGCGGGCCTGCTCGGGAGCGATGTAGTGCACGGTGCCCGCAGTGGTCTCGCTCGCGTCGGCGTTGCCACGTTGCAGAGCGAAGCCGAGGTCAATTAACACAGCACCACGTTGTTCGGACCAAATCACGTTGCCAGGCTTGACGTCACGGTGCACCAAGCCCTTCTCGTGCAGCGCAAGCAAAGCACCTGCCACATCGACAACTACCTGCAACGCGAGGTCTTCGTCAATGCGACCCCCGTTGTCGAAGTCGTCGTCGGCGATTACGTCTTGCAAGCAACGCCCCGGCAGCCGCTCCATCGCGAAGAAGATCGTGCTGCCTTCCTTCGCAATGCGCAGTCCTTTGACCAAATGGTCGTGGTCGAGACTCATCAACAACCGCGCTTCTTGGACGAAGCGTTCGGTCTGAACTTCATCGTTGGCGAACTCAGGCTTCAGGATCTTCAACGCGACTTCGGTGCCATCGGTCTGGTCCTTCGCGGCGAACACGCGACCGACGCCACCTTCACCGATCAGTTCGCCCAATTCATAGCGAGTTAGCTGGGGCCGCGTGCCGCCTTCGGAGCGCAACCATTTTTGCCACTGCGCATCGCTGCAGACGCCCTTCTCGACCAAGAAAGGTCCGGGGGCACCGGACGCCATTGCGTCACGAGCGACGTCAGGAGGCACTTCACCACGATGAACGAGCAACGCCAGTAGTTTTGTCGGTGTAATCACAAGTGTCTATCAGCGCACCACGACAGGAGTTGGAGCAATCATGCAGGCCAGCGTCAAGTCGATCCACCGCTTGATCCGATCAAGTATATGCCATGACCAGGGCACAGGGACTAACACTTGAAGCATCCAGGCGCAGCGTTCGTGATTAAGTATTTCGACTTGATAGACGAGTTCATCAAGGTCCGCTGTTGCAGCGAAGACCTTCTTCAGGAGCTGCATGCAGCGCCGATTACGAACAAGTCGGACTACCGACACAGGGTCGTACGCTCGTGCGTCCCATCGTTCGAGAAAGAGGTGCTCGGCGCCGTTCGTCGCATGGACGAAGGCTACGACCCAGAGATCGTAGAAGAGCTCCTTTACCAGATCTGCATCGACGTCAACCCGTCGCTCGAGATCCATCAGGTCAGCATTCCGACCAACGAAGACAACGCGGCCATCGCTACAGATGACCCGTTCTTGCCGCAACCCGACAACGACGCGGCCCGCCAGTCACTATTCCGCCGCGTCAGCAGCCTCGAGCGCAGCTTGCGCACACAGATCATTGGTCAAGACAGCGCCATCTCGTCGCTAGTCCGCGCCGTTAAGAAGTCCGCCGTCGGCCTCAAGCGTCCGAGCCATCCGGTCGGCACGTTCTTGTTGGTCGGCCGCACCGGCACCGGCAAGACCGAGCTGGCTAAGTCGATGGCGCGCAGCTTGTTTAACGACCCCGGCGCGATGATCCGCGTCGACTGCAGCGAGTATGCGCTGCCGCACGAATACGCCAAGCTGATCGGTTCGCCACCTGGCTACATCGGCCACAACGAAGGTGGCTTCCTGACCGAAGGCATCAAGAAGAAGCCGACCTCCGTCGTGCTCTTTGATGAAGTCGAGAAGGCCCACTACAAGGTTCACAATCTGCTGCTGCAGTTGCTCGACGAGGGCATCATCACAGACAGCAAGGGCCAGACGGTGCAGTTCAACCAAGCATTGATCCTGATGACGAGTAACCTCGGCATCGATAAGATCGACGCGGTGCGCACACGCATGGGCTTCTCGGCGGCGCACCAACGTCAGAGCTTGGACGATATCGATCTCAAGCAAGTGACCAACGAGGCGCTGGGCGAGTTCTTCCGCCCCGAGTTCGTCAACCGCATCGACGAGATCATCATGTTCAACCCGCTCGACCAGAAGGTCTGCCAACGCATCGCCGGCAACATGCTGCGCGAGGTGACGGACCTACTGAAACGACGCGGCATCGCGATCTCGTTCTCGCCACAAGTGCGGGTGCGACTCGCGAAGGACGGCTTCAGCGAAGAGTTTGGTGCGCGAGAATTGCGCCGCCTGATTAAGCGCAACATCGAAGATCCGATCACCGAGATGATCCTCGATAACGACCTCGGTAGCGGCTCCAAGGTGACAGTCCGGATCAAGGGCGGCCAATACATCTTTGGTTGCGAGGATGCCAAGCTCGCGCAACCGGCGCTAAGCTAGTCGGCCCAGCCGACCGCTAGCGCCAACCGCCCCCGGGCCCAGCCGAGCACGTCGGCCCCCGGTCGCCGCAACATCCTGCTGGCAACCGCGGCTTGCAGTGGACCTGCTGTGCCAGCGCCCCTACTCTGCGGGACGCCCCTCCGGGCAACCGATCGATGCTCCTGTTTGTTGTTGCGGTCACGCTTTCCCTGCTGTTCTCCTTCGTCTGCTCCATTTCGGAAGCGACGCTGCTCAGCGTAGGTCCAGCTCGTGTCGAAGCCTTGGCGCAGACCGGCAGCCGGCTCGGCAAGCTGCTGCAGCGCTATCGCAAAGATCCAGCCCGGCCAATTGCCGCCATCCTGATCGTCAACACGATCTCGAACTCCGGTGGTGCTGCCCTGGCCACGGTCCAGTTCGCCGGGGCATTCCCCGGCGTCTCGGAAGCTTGGTTCGCGGCAGTCTTCGTGATCACCGTATTGGCCGTCACCGAGATCGTTCCAAAGACGATCGGTGTCGTGCACGCTGACCAACTGGCGTTACCAATCACCGGCATCGTGCAAGTAATGAGCATCGCGGTTTGGCCGATGCTGTTCTTGACGCGCGGACTGGCCCGAATGTTCGCACGCGCCGACAACGGTCCGTCTATCTCGCTCAATGAGATTCGCGTCATGACGACCGCCGGCATATCACAAGGCGCGTTCGGGAGCTTCACCGGCGAACTGATCCACAATGCGTCGCGCTTGCGCGACCTGACCGCCAAGGAAGTCATGGTCTCGCGCGATCGCGTCACCTACCTATCTGGCAACTGTCCGGCCGAAGACAACCTGAAGCGGGTGACACGCACCAGCCACAGCCGCTTTCCGTACACGCCGACCGGCGAACTCGATGACGTCAAGGGCGTCATCCTGACCAAGGACTTGATGTTCTCGCTGCTCGACAAGCCGATTCCGGACTGGGAGTCGTTGATGGTCGAACTGTTGATCGTACCCGAATCGGCGACGCTCAATCACGTCCTGCGCCGCTTCCAATTGGGCAAGCGTCACATGGCGATCGTCGTCGACGAATATGGCTCGACGCAGGGCATCGTCACGCTCGAAGACGTGCTCGAAGAGATCGTCGGCGAGATCGAGGACGAGTCGGACACCGACGACACGTCCATTCTCGAACGCCCCGACGGCTCGCTGGTCTGCCGCGGCATCGCCGAGATCGCCGACGTGTTCGAGATTCTGTCGATCGAAGGAGTCGAAACCGACCGCAAGACGCTGTCGGGGTTTTTGTCGGAAAATCTTGGTTCGGTGCCGGCCGCCGGCGACCGCATTGACCTCAATGGCTACGCCTTTGAAGTCACCAAGGCGAACAACCGCCGCGCCGAACGGGTGCGCGTCTGGCAGGCACCCCCGCAGGATGTCGCCGCCGGCGATCCCGAGTAGCGACGATAAGCAGGGGCGGCAGCGAACACGATCAGTTCGGCAAGGGCGGATCCGGCACATCATCGGCACCCGCACCGACTGCCGGACACAGCCACAAGTAGATCGCGTTGGCGACCGCCTTCGGCAAGCCGGGCATCGTTAGCAAGTCCTCTCGCGATGCGGCCCGCAATGCGGTCAACGACCCGAAGTGGCGCAGCACCGCGCGCCGTCTGGCCGGACCGACACCGGCGACGTCATCGAGCGCGCTAGTGATCTTGCCGCGCTGCTTGCGGTGATAGGTGATGGCAAAGCGATGCGCCTCGTCACGCAGCGCCGCAACCAACAATGTTTCGGGTTCGTCTAGGCCCAACGGGATCGGCGTTTCCTGGCTGGGCAAGAAGATGCGTTCACCACTTTCGACGCGCGCGTCCCCCACGCCCTTGAGACGGCTCTTGGCCAAGCCGCACAGTTTGAGGTCGCCCTGCAAGCCAAGCTCTACGAGTGCACGTTCTGCGGCGGCAAGCTGGCCGCGGCCGCCATCGACGACCAGAAGGTCCGGCAATTCCTCGTCGTCGCGCTCGAGGCACAACGCCAAGCTGCGTCGCACCGCCTCTTCCATCGCCGAAAAATCGTCACCGGCGTTCTCCTTCGAAATCTTAAAGCGGCGGTAGTGCGCCTTGAACGGTTGGCCGTCGACGAAGCAGACGCGCGAAGCCACGGTATTGGTGCCCTGCATCGTCGAGATGTCCAGGCAGTGCATGCGCTCGGGCGCCTCGTCGAGATCTAACAGCTTGGCGAGACGTTGCGCGGCAAAGCGCCGCCGCGAGTCGGCATCGACCGCTACTTCGTCAGCGAGCTTTGCGTTTTGCTGCGCAAGCTTGAGGTGTTGCATTCGGATGCCGCGCGCCGGCACGTGCATCTCAACGCGACCGCCGCGCTTCTGTTCGAGCCAGCCTCGCAGGATCGCCGGTTCGGCAGGCATCTCCGGCACGATCAACGCGCTCGGCACGTAGCGATCGCCTTCGTAGAGACGCGCCAACAGATCGGCGAGCAGTAGGTCATTAGGCAGTTCGCTGGTCACCGTGTGGCGACGACACTGTTCGAGCGCGCCACCGCGGAACGCCAAGAACGCAATCGTCACCTCGCTGCCACGCCGGTAGACGCCCACCACGTCCTCATCGCCAGCGCTCGTAACAACGGCCTGCCGTTCCGCGACCGACTGCAGCGCCTGCATCTGCTCCTTCAATGCCTGCGCTCGCTCGAACTCGAGGTCCTCAGCGGCTTGCGCCATACGCTTCTTCAGGTCATGCACCAACGACCCGATCTCGCCGCGCAGGATGCGTACCGCCTGATCCAGCAGCCGATTGTAATCATCCGTCGTAACCAATTCGACACATGGAGCCGGACAGCGACCGATCTGGTGCTTAATGCACGGCCGCGCGCGGTTGTTGAGCACGGCATCGCTACAATCGCGCAACGGCACGATCTTATGCAGTAAACGCAGCGTGCGTCGCGCCGCCTTCGCCGAGGCGAACGGACCAAAATACTGAGCGCCATCATCCCAGCGCCGACGCACGAACCGAAACCACGGCCACTGCTCCGACCGGTCGAGCCGCAGCAACAAGAACGCCTTATCGTCCTTGAGTTTGATGTTGTAGCGCGGCTTGTGCTTCTTGATGACGGTGTTCTCGAGCAGCAGCGCTTCCTGCTCGGTCGCCGTCGCGATGAACTCAACATCGCGCGCTTCGTTCTCCAAGAAGCGCAACTGGTAGCGACCATCGCCACCTGGCTTGAGGTAACTGCGCACGCGGCTACGCAAGTCGGCAGCCTTGCCGACATAGAGCGCTTGGCCCGCATCATCGCGAAACAGGTAGACGCCGGGCCCCGTTGGAAACCGACTCACCTTGTCAACGATGCGGGGATCCATAAGAGTCGTCTAGATCACCGGCGCAGCAACCAACCGGCAAGAACGTGTCGGCCAGCCCTACTGAACGCGCTCGAAGGCCATCAACTCGTAGCTGAGATGACCACCAACATACGCGTCCCACTCGAGCGTGCCGCAGTTGAGCATGTCATTAACGTCCTTCTCGATGCTCGGGATCTTGGCGGCATGTTCGGCGATCCATTTATCCTTGTTCTCACGCAACACCTCGAGGCAACGACCGGTCATGCGGTAGGCGGCGCGGCTGACGTCGCACTTGGTACGCAACTCGAAGCCGAGGTCCTTGGCGATCTTCAGCACACTCGGCAAGAAGTGGAAGCGACCTTGTTCGCGCGGCAAATCAACGTGCAAAAACTGGTCGCCAATATGCAGGCGACCGCCGATACGAACCGCATTGCGCGCGCGCGAAATCGTGCTGTGCACGTCATCGAAATATTGGAACGACTCCTGGAACAGCACCCAGTCGTATTGAATCTTCGGTTCGAACTCTTCGAACTTGCACACCTGGAAGTCGACCTTGTGCTTCACGTCGTCGCTCGCCGCCGCCAGTCGCGCATACTCGACCAACGGTGCATCCGGCGAAATCGACGTGACCGCAATGTCACGGCGCGACAACCAGCGCGCCGTCGCTCCCAAGCCAGCACCAACATCGAGCGCCGTCTCCAGCTTGCCCGGCCGGAAGAACAGATTGAGTTCCATCATGTTCTCCTGCGCGTCACCCGGATCCTCATCGTCCGTGCGAAACCAACCGAAGTGCATGTGGTCAGACCCAGTCAGCAAACGGAACAGATAGTACGGAGCCGGCAGGGTGAATACGTCGGGGGCGCTCATGAGACCTACAAGTCTGGCGGCAACCCGCGGTGACGGCAACTGCTACTCGCACGACATCCGCGGACGGTCGGCTAGAGCAACTCCATCTCGGCTTGCTCCAACCGGTAAACCTCATCGCGAATCTGCGCTGCCAACTCGAAGTCGAGGTTTTTTGCGGCAGCCATCATCTCCGTGCGCAGTTGCTTCAAGTGCCGGAGCATTTCTTGGTGACTGGCAAACTGACGCTTCGGTGCCGCAGGGGCCTCGCCACCAGGCTGGCTCTTGCCGCGGCCCTTGCCTTTGCCCCGGCCCTTGCCCTTCTTACCGCGCCCCGATTCCTGCTCGTCTTCGTCGCGGGTTTCGAGCAGATCACGCACTGGCTTAATAATCGTCGTTGGCGTCACGCCGTGTTCTTCGTTGTGCGCACGCTGCTTGACGCGGCGCCGCTCCATTTCGGCCATCGCGCCAACCATTGAGCCGGTGTGCTTGTCGGCATAGAGAATGACGCGGCCATCGGCGTTGCGGGCCGCCCGGCCACAGGTCTGCACCAACGAAGTCTTGCTGCGCAGGAAGCCCTCCTTGTCAGCATCGAGAACCGCCACCAAGGTCACCTCGGGGATGTCGAGTCCTTCACGCAACAGATTGATGCCAATCAGCACATCGAACACGCCAAGCCTCAGGTCACGGATCAATTCCGTACGTTCGAGGCTATCGATGTCGCTGTGTAGATAGCGAACCTTGATGCCGAGATCGCGCATGTAGTCGGTCAACTCTTCCGCGGAACGTTTGGTCAGCGTGGTGATCAACGTGCGCTCACGCCGCTCGACGCGCAACCGAACTTCTGCCACCACATCGTCGACTTGACCACGTGCTGGCCGCACATCAACCGGCGGATCAACCAGCCCCGTCGGCCGCACAACCAACTCGACAATGTTCGCGTCGCTCTTGTCGAGTTCGTATTTGGACGGCGTCGCCGACACGAACAGCACCTGCTGCAACAGGCCCTCAAACTCATCGAACATCAACGGTCGATTGTCCAGCGCACTCGGCAAGCGGAAGCCGTGCTCGACCAGCGTCGTCTTGCGCGCCCGGTCACCGCGATACATACCGCCGGCCTGTGGCATGGCAACGTGCGACTCATCGACCACCATCAGGAAGTCATCGGGGAAGTAATGCAGCAAAGTCGCCGCCGGCTGCCCAACGGTGCGGCCATCAAAGTGGCGACTGTAGTTCTCGATGCCCTGACACATGCCGGTTGCCCGCAGCATCTCCAAATCGTGACGAGTGCGCTGGCCAAGCCGCTGCGCTTCCAACAGTTTCTTGCGGCCCTCGAGTTCTGCTAACCGCTCTTCAAGTTCGATTTCGATGGCCGCGCAAGCATCGGTAGTCTGGCCACTAGTCGCGATGTAGTGCGTCGTCGGATAGATCGTGATTTCATCCAACTGCTCGATCACTTCGCCTCGCAGCGGATCGACCGCACTAATGCTCTCGATCTCATCACCCCACATCTCGATGCGCAACGCGCGCGCTTCTTCGTAGGACGGATAGACCTCGACGACATCGCCACGCACGCGAAAGCGCCCCGGCTGGAAGTCATAGTTGTCGCGAACAAACTGGATCGCGGTTAGTTGGCGCAGCAGCACATCGCGATCGATCGTCTGGCCCTTCTTCACCTGCACCGACAGTTCGCGGTAGTTCTCGGGCGAACCGAGACCGTAGATGCAACTGATCGACGCGACGATCAACACATCCCGCCGCTCCATCAACGATCTGGTCGCCGAGTTGCGCATGCGCTCGATCGCCTCGTTGATCATCGCATCCTTCTCGATGAACGTATCGGTCGTCGGGACGTAGGCCTCAGGCTGGTAGTAGTCGTAGTAGCTGACGAAATACTCGATCGCGTTATCCGGGAAGAACGATTTGAACTCGCCATAGAGTTGCGCCGCCAGCGTCTTGTTCGGAGCCAGCACCAGAGTCGGCCGCTGCAGGCGTTCGACCAGCTTGGCGACCGTGAAGGTCTTGCCGGATCCGGTCACACCGAGCAGGGTCGAAGCCTTCTCACCGCCCTCGATCCAGGTCGACAACTGCTCGATTGCGTGCGGTTGATCGCCAGCCGGCGTCATGTCGCTATTCAGGCGGAAACGCATGCTCCTGGTGTAATCGATCTGCACCGATTGGCGAGGGATTGCTGGCCAGGAAGAACCGACAGAGCCCCCCCGCCGTTGACACCCTGCCTCAAGGCACTTTACCGTGCTTGCCCCAGCCCGCTCCTCGACCCCTCACCCCCGGCAGGTTCCCTCGTGGCCAGACGCCAATCCTCGGCACGCTCTTCTTCTTCTCGTCGTTCGCCCTCCAGCCGTGCTGGTTCTGGCCGCGCCGGTTCTGGCCGCGCCGGTTCTGGCCGTAGGGCTGGCAAGGAACGCACCGACGGCAAGGTGGACATCAGCTGCCCACAATGCGCCGCCGCCTATCGCGTCACCAGTGACTTGCTCGACGAAAAGATCGAGTGCACCGAGTGCCACCGCGTCTTCTTCGCCAAGTCTACAGTAGGCAAGCGCGTCACGGCGCCGGATCACACCAAGACCTACATCGGCTTCGGTGTCGCCGCAGTCGCGATCATTGCATTGTTTGTGCTGTCAAACAGCGGGCCGAAGGCGGTCAAGAAGGCCGCAGCCCCCAAGAAGGTCGAGGTGGCGCCGTATGGCAGAAGCGACCACCCCCGCGCACTGGGCCTGCAGAAGTGGTCGAAGTCACTGGCGAGCAATAATCAACTGGTGCTCGCGACCCACACCGACATGGAAGCGATAGCCGAACTTCTCGGCGTCGTCCCTAAGTCGAACTCCAAGTCAGAGAGTTCCAGCGCGAGCAGTAATAACGGAGTGAACCCAACTGAGGTAATGGCCGCCCTGATCAGTCACAAGTCGACAGAACTGCTGCGCACAATGGACTGCACCACGATGCTCGAAACCGACGCCGACATGACGGCGGCGAGCGGCAACGGCTTCATCTACGTGACCCCCAAAACCGGCGACGATCGCTTCAAGCGGAATACGCGCGGCACCTTCACGGTCACGTTCAAGGCTGATGGCAACAACATCAAGGTGAGCAGCTTCGCGATCAAGCAGAAGCCGGTCTACCTGCGGGGCAAGGACCCGAGCAAGACTTACTTCACTGGCAACAAGGACATCGCGAGGCCTGACGAAGTAGAGATCACGGACTCGGCCGGCACGCGCAAGGTTTCGGAATCAAAGCCCGCCGCCGTCCCTCACTGGGCGAAGGCGACGCCTGAGCAACGCGCGCTGGCTGACGAAGTCGTCGCTGGCATTCTCGCCGCCGCCGTGCCGGACGCCCCCGGCGCGTTGTTCAACCGCGCAACGCTCAAGGTGCGCGGACCAGAGAGCACGAAGGCCGCCGTTCCGCGCGTGCTCAACGCGATGTTCGAATCCTACAGCGATGTCATCACCAACCATCAGAAGCTGATCCTGCTAGACCGCGCGCTCTACCAGTGGACTGGCTACGCGGTGAACTACCCAGCACGGCCAACCGGCAACGACGAGGCCGACACGAAGCGCCGCCAATCGTGTATTCGACAGTGGTTCGGACACTGGTATCGCTACCACGACAACCTCGAAGCGTTCATTGATAGCGCCGAGGACCTCGACGACGAAGGCGGCGGCAACGGCGGCAAGTAGCCGTCCGCGCCAACTACACACAACCCTGACTGATTCGACTGACTTTAGGAGCCCCCAAAGATGAGTGTCATCCCGATCACGTGCGAAAATTGTGGCGCGAAGTACAAACTGCCGCCGACTTTCAAGGGCACGCAGGCCAAGTGCCAGAAGTGTGGCTCGGTGATCGACGTCGCCAAGCAACGCGAGGCCGCTGATAGCGACGCGACGCCTGCCGCCGCCGCCAAGCCCGCCGCACGACCCGCAGCAGCTGCCAAGCCGGCCGTTGATCGCAGTAAAAGCCGCACCGGTGGTCGCAAGACCGCAGCGGCTGCCGCTAGCTCAAAGGCCGACAAGCCAGCCCGCGCCGGCAGCAGCCGTTCGCGCCGTGGCGCCAAGGATGACGACGGCGAAGACACGCCACGTCGGGGACGCGAGAAGAAGAAGGACAACATGCCGATGATCATCGGCGGCGGCGGCCTGCTCGTAGTGATCGTCGTGATCGCCGTCATCATGATGGGCGGAGACGACCCGAAGGACAGCAACGAGACGGTGACCGCCAACAAGCAGGCGAACGCCGCGGATGCGAACGCCAACAAGGGCGACGGCACCAAGCCCGCGGAAGGCACCAAGCCTGAGGTAGGCACCAAGCCTGCCGAAACAGCGGCGCCGGGCACCACGCCCGACGCGAAGCCGCTTACTAAGCCGCTTTCCAAGCCGCTTACCAAGCCGCTTACCAAGCCGGCCACCAAGCCAGTCGACAACAGCGACCCAAACGTCAAGAAGGAGAGCTGGCAGAAGCAGAAGAACCCGCCGCAAACCATGGGCGAGGTCAAGACAGCCCTTGAGATGTACGGCGAGCCCCAGTGGCCCAAGAGCATCGATGCGGCCAAGAAGGCCGAGATCATGGAGATCGTCGGCGACCTCGATGTCGATGGCGGCATTCGCAGCATTCGCGCCAAGGCCAAGCTGGTGAAAGCAGGCTACGCCGGCCTGTTCGGCATCATCGAAACCCTCAACAAACTCGACTACCGCCAACCTGGTGACGCCGCCTTCGGCTTCGAACTCAACAAGGCACTCGAAGAAATCACCGGCGGCCTCAACGCTAGCTACGCGGCAGTGCAAGCCGGCGAAGAGATGAACCCGGCCAAGGCGCTCTGGAACACCAAGACCGTCGGAGCCTGGATGAAGTTGGTCGCGAAGTGGCCGGACGAAGCGACCTTCGCCGCGAAGAAGCGCGCCCGCGCCAAGGCCAAAAAGGGCTAAGGGAGCAGCGGCGAACGCAAGTTTGGCCGCTAGCCACCCCAACAACTGCTACCCGGAGCCGTAACGGTTCCGGCGGACCCCACGAACCGGCGCCTCACAGGCGCCGGTTGCAGTTTGCCCCCACTGTGTTTGCACCGGGCACGGAAACCAGGCGGCGCTATGATCTTCGCCCCCTGATGACCGACTTTGCCAAAGACCTCACTCCTCGCGAGATCACCAGCCGCCTTGATGACTACATCGTCGGCCAGTCCAAGGCCAAGCGCGCCGTCGCCGTCGCGCTGCGCAACCGCTGGCGTCGTCGCCAACTCGGCCCGGAAGTCGCGGCGGAGGTCTACCCAAAGAACATCCTGCTGATCGGCCCTACCGGCGTCGGCAAGACCGAGATCGCTCGCCGCCTAGCAACGCTGGCACGCGCACCGTTCGTGAAGGTCGAGGCGACCAAATATAGCGAGACCGGCTACCACGGCCGCGATGTCGAATCGATGGTGCGCGACATGGTCGATTCCTCGATCGCGTTAGTGCGCGCCGAGAAGATTAAGGAAGTCGACAAACTCGCTGGTGAAGCCGCCGAAGACCGCATCTTCGCAGCCCTGCTCGAAGAACTCGGCCTCGAGGAATACCAAGACGGCAGCGTCGGCATGCCGGGAATCATGGAAGGTGGTTTCTGGCGGCCATTGGCTAAGCCAAACGACGACGACGACGACGACCTTGACCACGACTCGCCGAAGGACCTCGCCGAACGCGAGCAAGCGCGCATCGCCCTGCGCAACGACCTGCGCGAACGCCGCATCGAAGCCCGTTCGGTAGAAGTCGAAGTCGCCGACTCGGCGGCGCCAACGCTGAGCGTCATGGGCCCACAAGGCAACGAAACCATGGGCATCGACGCCGCCGCACTGCAAGAAATGTGGGGTCGCTCGCCGGGCAACAAGACCAAGGTGCGCAAACTGACCATCAAGGAAGCGCGCGCCATCATCCACGACGAAGAAGCCGACAAGCTACTCGACCAAGACGCGATCGTGCAGGAAGCGCTCGACCGCGCCCAAAACGATGGCATCGTGTTCGTTGACGAGATCGACAAGATCGTCAGCTCTGGCGGCAGTGATGGCCCCGACGTGTCGCGTGAAGGCGTGCAACGAGACCTGC
Source organism: uncultured bacterium (assembly GCA_937906475.1). Lineage (GTDB taxonomy): Bacteria > Planctomycetota > UBA1135 > UBA1135 > UBA2386. The sequence goes on along the minus strand of CALCZA010000160.1, from coordinate 1,373 downwards.
TGTCGGTCGTCGAAGGCTGCGCCGTCTACACTCGCTACGGCCACGTGCGCACCGACCACATGCTGTTCCTGGCTGCTGGAGCGTTCCACTTCCACAAGCCATCCGAACTGATCCCGGAGTTGCAAGGCCGCTTCCCGGTGCGCGTCGCGCTGCAATCGCTGACCGAAGATGACTTCGTGCGCATTCTATCGGAACCGAAGAATGCGCTAACCCGCCAATACGTCGCGCTGTTCGAGACCGAAAACGTCGGCCTGACGTTCACTGACGATGGCCTGCGGCGGCTGGCGAACTTGGCCTTCCGCGCCAACCAGACGACCCAGGACATTGGTGCCCGTCGCCTGATGACGATTCTAGAGAAGTGCCTCGAAGACCTCTCGTTTGACGCCAGCGAGCGCAGTGGCCAGAAGATCGTCATCGACGAGGCGTTGGTGAACAAACAACTGGGCGAAACCGGCGATGACGAGGACTTGATTCGCTACAACATGTGAGGTGGCCGGGCCGTAGGTAACCTGATTGCCCCCTGCCATTGAGCTTCGGGGCCGCAGCCACCACAATCTGCCGCCCCTAATCCCGACGATTCACCCGAACCTCGAGAATCCTGGGAACCAACGACGCGGCGAATCGAATCAAGCGGCCTCTTCTTCAATAGCCACTCTCGAAGATGACCGAAATCACCAACGAACTCGTCCTCAAGGCCCGATCGGGTGATGAGGATGCCAACCGCGCTATCGTGGAAAGCCTGCATCGACCGGTGATCGCGACGATCTTCCGCTTTCTCGGAGCTGGATATCGCCGCGAGGTCGAAGACCTCGCGCAAGAGGTCTTTCTGAAAGTGTTCCGCGCGATCGACAAGTTCGATCCCAGTCGCGCCAAGTTTACCACGTGGGTTTACACGTTCGTGCGCAACCACTGCTTCGACGTGCTCAAGAAGCGGCGATTGAAGACCACGAGCATGCACGCGGTCGGGCCCGACGCAACCGATCGTGATTTCCCCGATCGCCGCGAACTGCAGCCGACTAAGCACCTCGAAAACACCGAACTCGGCCGCCGCATCGGCGAAGCACTCGCCACCCTCGGCGAAGACCAACGCATGGTCTTCATCCTGCGCGAATACGAGAGCCTGGACTACAGCGAGATCGCATCGATCACCGGAGTCAACGAAGGCACCGTGAAGTCCCGCCTATTCCGAGCCAAGGAGTCGCTGCGTAAACAGCTCGCTCCGTATTTGGAGGAAGGCGCATGAGCAATCACAACGATGAGCAGAACGGCGCGCAGCCTAACGAGCACTTCGACGAACTCGACGCCGTGCGTCGCTTCCCCAACGAAGATTCGTGGCTCGACTTGCCGCTACCCAACTTAACGCCACCCAACTT
>CALCZA010000159.1 GCA_937906475.1 uncultured bacterium | reverse complement strand
CACCCGGGACGTCACGCGGCACCCTGATGCTGACAGACGAGGGCATTGCTATCGCCAATGCTCAATTTCGCGGGGAGAGGTAGGCACAGACGGCGACACTGACTCGCAGCGGTTATCACTGCCATTCTCGCGCCTTCATACTGATGGACTCTGAAGCCACCTGCATGAACTGTTGATGGCGCCTGCTTCAAACTCTCGGAAATCCTTGAGGAGCAGTCGGAGCAAGGCTCCGCGCGTCTCGGTCGTTCGATATCCACCACAGAATCGATGTGGCGAAAACCTCAAGACTGCAGGAATCCGGCGCGCGCAACTCTGGCTCAAGGCGAAGCGCTCGAAGCTCTACGCTTCCGAGCGCTTCGCCTTGAGAAGTATAAGTCATGCGATCCAACACGATCAGTCATGATCCCTGGTGGTCGGGTGAAACCCCGATCCCTCTCCATCAAGTCCCCGAACGCCTGCCCTACCGCAGGACAGGCAGGCCTGTATGCCTCGCCACGATCTACCGCTGGACGAGCCCCGCTGGCGTCGGCGGTGTGCGGCTTCGTCGCTTCCGACCCGCCGGCGCTCGCGGCTACGCAACGACACTGGAAGAACTAGAGCGATTCGCTGCGGCTTTGACCGCACTCGGAGGAGACGAGCTGTGATTCGCCACCGCATGCAACCGACGAGCACTGGTCGAGGCCGCCAATGAGTAACCCCAACTCCATCCCCCCCAACGGGAAAGGAGCCTGCGACCCGACCGACCCAGAGTCGATCGCAAAGCTCACGGATCCGATAGCCTTCGTGCGCCGGCAACAGACCCTCACTGCTCTCCACTACGCGAAGCTCGGCTTCGCAGTCACTCCCGCGAAGTTCGAGAGCGACGACCGTAAGGTCTCAAGGGAGTGGCCTACGGCAGAGAAGAAGCCACTCATCACCTGGAGTAAGAAGGCCGTAGAAAACGGAATAACGACGGGGCCATCCGTCGACCCCGACGTGATCCGGGGCTACTTCAACAAAGACGAAGCGCGGGCGATCTGCATCCACACCGGACACTTTGGAGACCCACGACAGTCGCAAATCATCGCCATCGACTGTGATCGTCACTGGGTCAATCATGTGCGCCATGATGGCACTACCGAACGGGTGTTCGTTGACGGCTACCGCAACCTGCTTGACGCAACCGGCGGCGTCGAGAACCTTGGATCGCCGTTCGTTTCCGTCGGTCGTGTCCAACCCGGCAAGAAAGGCAAGCTCCCGGGCGTGCACTTGATTTACGTCGTTCCCGACCAAGGACTACACAAGGAGATCCGAACCCTCGGTGGCAAGATGGCACCCGGAGTGGACCTTCGCGGAGGCCGCAATAGCGGCGGACTCGTCGTCGAGTCGAACGGATGGCATGAGAAGTGGCGCTGGCTTGTCGACGCACCCGACCTCAACACCGATGACGAACTCGTCGACAAGCATGGCGAAGTAATTGATCTCGATGCCCTGACGCTCCCCAGCTTCCACGCCAACGGAGACAACAAGAGCGGTCTCCCACGGGTGCTCGACGCGCCAGGTGAGATGCCACAACCTCTGCTCGATCTCGTCAAGCTCGCAAGCAAGATCATGCAACCAAATGAAGCAGACCCACGAGCAGTAGAGGCCATCACCAAAGCCGGCCTACTCGACCAACTTCAATGCCATCGCAAACCGCTCCCACCATCCCACGCAGCCCAACTGGTGCAGCCAGAAGGGACCGAGCGAGACACCAACACCAATCCGCAGCCACTCCCGCTAGATCTCGGGACGAAATGCACCTGCGGAGGATGCACGAGCTTCGACGAGGCGAAACAGCTGCTGATGCACATCCCGCCGGAGGTGAACTACGACCTCTGGCGGAACATCATCTGGGCCCTTAGTGACATGCTGAACCACAGCGCCTGTGGCCGGGAGCTGGTCGTCGAGTGGTCTGAGTCCAGCGTCGTCGCCAAGCGCAACGACGGCGGACAGGCCGGGAACATCTACGACAGCGACCAACGATTCCTCGACCAAGGGTTCGCCGTTGATGGGCAAGCTATCGGTAGCAGCTTTCTTACCGCGCTAGGCCGTGCATGCGGCTCGGACGCCGGCCAGGGATACCCTGATTCTCTAATTGATCGAGTCGTCGGCGAACACGCATACACTTTGGCCGCGGAATGTGGTGTAGACCTCGTGGCCGAACGCGCTAGGCGCCTCTCAGAAGTCTTCACGCAAACGGTAAGCGGTTCAGGCAATACGGTAGGCCATCGTGACGCGGCCGGGGACATGATCCTCGATCGAGAGCGATTGCTGCCGACTGCACAAGCCTACATCCGCGAGCACTTCCAGAACGCAACTGGCGAGCAAGTCGCTCAGCACTATCGGAACAGCTTCCACACCTGGAACGGTGCTTTCTACGACGTGATCCCTGTCGAACAACTGCAACGCAAGATCATGCGGTGGCTAGACCAGGACTGCTACTACTGGACGCGGGGCAAGTCCCCCACCAAGCGGCGCTATGGGTCGAAGATGAACTACGTCGACGATGTCGTGCGCGGTCTGCGGATCGCGCTCAGCACGGATCGCGATCGCCTACCACCACCATTCCTGCTTGATAGCGGGAAACCTCTGACCGGAATCCTCGTCGGCAAGACCAAGGTCATCGACATCCGAACCAGTCAAGTCCTGACGCCTTCCCCAAACCTCTTTGCGACCAACGGACTTCCCTACGACCCCGACCCGTCGGCTCCCTCACCGGATCAGTGGCACAAGTTTCTCCGCAGCATGTTCCCTAGAGATCCGCGTTCGATAGCGCTACTGCAGGAGTGGTTCGGCTACGTGCTGCTCGGATCACTAGTCGCGCAGAAGATGCTGTGCATGATCGGCGTTCCGGCCAGCGGCAAAAGCACACTCGGGCACGTGATGAAAGAACTCATCGGCGACGCGAACTACACCGGACTCGATCTCGGCTCGTTGGTGCGCGACAAGAAGCCTACGCTTGCCTCGATGTCGAAGAAGACGTTAGCGGTAATCGCTGACAACCGAGTGGCCGGCCACAGCGGCGGCGTCGTCGAAACGCTCCTGAAGATCATCGGCGGCGACGAGGTCAACTTCAGGGGGATGCGCGAGAACGACGTCACCGCGGTCCTGCCGACACGCCTCATGCTGATGGCGAACTCACTGCCCGAACTTCGAGATGACGCCCGTGCGATGAGACGTCGGATGCTATTCCTTCGTTTCGACGTCTCGTTCGTCGGTCGCGAGGATCGAGGACTACTCGACACACTGAAGCTTGAGATGCCAGGGATCCTCAATTGGGCGCTCGATGGAGCACGACGGTTGATGCAGGCGGACTGGCAATTCACGCGCCCGGACTACACTGACGCAATCGAAGGCGAGTTCGAAGAAGGAGCATCGCCGGTCAGGACGTTCGTCGAGGAGCGGTGCGTCCTTGGCGAAGGCCAGCAAGTCGACTGCTCTGAGTTGCTAAACCGCTATGGCTCGTGGCTACGAACTCAGGGCTACCCCGACAAGGAACGCCTATCATCCCCGCAACTATCAAAGGCCCTACGCTCGCTGGGGATCGCACCAGCCACGAAGAAGAGTGGTGAACGGCGCTACTACCGAGGGATTGGACTCAATCAGCTGGGAGGCGACTCCGATGCCCCGCTGTGATGCGGGGCATACCCCTGATGGGTCACGGGCAACGTGGCTCTCTCAGCCGCCAAGTCATAGAGAGTTGCGACGACAGCCCCGCTAGCCCCGGTTGGTTTAGAAACACTAACGCCACCAAAGAACGTGATATGCATAGGCCGCGGATCAAGCTTGAACACAAGGAACAAACCATCAACCAGACGGTGCATGCGGGGCCAGCGGGGCAATGCCTATACAACTCTTCGCACTCGCGCCAACCGAACAGGATCGATGCCATTGCGAACTGCTTGCGACAACATGAGACGTGCACCAAGCAGTTTGTTCGCGCGTAATTGAGCACTCACATCCGCACACGAAGCGCACAAATCGAGGGACACACAGCAACCATCAAAAGCAGTATCATCGATGCCCATGACGACTTGGCTGGAGGCGATGGGCATCGAACTACGACCGCAACCTGTTGCGCGATCATTCACGCATGATCAGGTGCTACTTCTTAAGCCGCTACTATCGGGGCCCAAGTCGATGCGAGAACTACATGCCGCAACGGGCCGGCACATGCCTGGCCGCCATCTAAGGGCTGCACTCGACGAGCTTCGACGCACGCAGGACATCGAAGTGACGCGAGCACTAGCGGGACCGCGCGGAGGTCGACCAAGAGAGACTTGGCGGTTACTCCCCCACCGCAGCCCGGGCGTTAGCGCTTCACTAAGCACGGCTGCGTCCGCTCAAACTCGAGCCAGAACGACTAGGCTTCCACAACAGCAGTTCGCAAGCCGAGCCAGCCGCATCCGTCGACACCGATCGCGGTGTCCCGTCCCGCAAACGATGGCCAACCGCATCCTGGACTGGGTCAGTGAAGGACGCTTCCTCCGAGACTTCTGCCGACAACCAGGCACACCGGCGGTTCGAACGATCTACGAC
>CALCZA010000158.1 GCA_937906475.1 uncultured bacterium | reverse complement strand
TGTGGAGCACCATCACGAAGGCCGCGTGAGTTGCCCGGATTCGAACCTACACCCCATGGGTTCAATGGCATGCGCAGCCTGCTTCGCGATCGCCGCCAAACGATCCGGATGATCCATCAGATACATCGCTTGATTTAGTCCCTGCCAGAACCGCAAGCGAGACTGCCCGATCATGTTGACTCTCCAGGGGCGAGAGCCTTTATGGCCAGAGCATGCACGCGTTGGCCGGGGATATCACCCAGCGCCGCGATAACTTTGCGGTGGCGCTGGAGGCGCGACATGCCAGCGAAAGCGGCGGATTCGATCACGACCGTAAAATGCGATTCGCCTGATCCGTCATGGCCCGAATGGCCCGAATGTTTGGCGCTGTCGTTGATCACTTCGAGCCGTGTCGGCGCAAACGCATCCCGCAAGATCCCTTCGATTTCTGTCTGCATCATGTTGGTAGACATTCGTATCTCGTTTGGTCGTGCGCGTGCTATCCGAAAAGTGCGCCGACCGAGTTTGGTCACCAAACGGTGCGATCGTGTCGGCCGAGATCGCTGATCGGCCGAGCAGCGACGCAGAATCTCCTGACGTAACTGATTTAGGGGTAGCGCGGCATCGCGGTGCGCTGACTCCGACGGCTTCTCGTTGCACGCGACGGAGCGTGTCGACGTTTAGTGAATCGGAGGTAGCGGTTGGGACGTGGCAACGATTGGGGGCAGTCCATCGTCACAAGGTTGTTCGCCGGGAGGTCGATTCAGGAATCGGCGGGACTGCCAGAACCACTGTTCGGGCGCCTCGCAGATCGCCTCGCTGAGCCCTTTGTTGATGCGCGCAGTCAACGTCAGCATGGCCTGCTCGCGGTCATCTGTTTGGCCATTACGAATGATGTCGTAGACGCGTAGCCGATAGCGCATGCGGCCCTTGCGATGCACTGCCAAGACGGCGATCGGCGCGCCAGTTGCTAAGTGCAGCAGAGCCGGCGTGCCAACGGTGCTCGCGTTGACGCCGAGGAACGGGGCAACGAGAGCGTTGTGTTTGGCACCGCCATCCGAAACCAGCGCGATGGTTTCCTTGTTGGCGAGCGCCTTCTTGAGAGTCCACATTACTCGTTTGCGTCCGACGACAGTTTGACCCTTACCACTTCGCAGGCGTTCGATCAGGCGGTTGAGTGCTGGCAGCGGACTTGGTCGGAATACCGACGTGATTGGCAAGCCCAACAATCCTGCGCCATAGCCGGCAACGTCCCACAGGCCGATATGGCCCGTGACAAAGATGACCCCCTTGCCCTCTGCGAACAACTCCGCGAGTTGCGGGTATTCCTCGAGATCGCAGTGCTCCGGTAAGTTGCCCGTGGTCAGTCGGCGGAGGCGGCAGAAGTCGATCACGGTCCAGCCGATGTGGCGCGACCAGCGCCAGAGGTGGTGCTTGGGGCGGGTCGCACCGAGCGGCGTGCCAACCCGGAATGCGATGCGCGTGTTGCGCCAGTAGCCGCGTGTTTGAAGGCCTCGGCGATCATGTAGTAGCCACCAGAAGAACCATGGCACTGCCATCAGATCGCCGATGGCGTAGGCGAGCCACGCCGGCAAGATCGAGATCAGCCAGATCCACACTGCGAGAATCCTGACCGCGGCGCGTTGCCACAGCGGTTCGCCGCGATGGCGAATTGCTTGCTCGATCGTATTGGTCATGGAGCGGCAACTAGGAGAGGGGTTGGTCAACGCAAGGCCAAGCCTACTGCAACCTCGCCCGCCGACAGGTTCAAGTCGGTAGTGTTAGCTTCTCGCCCCGGATCCAACGCCGCGCAGTGCACGGGAAGGGCTGCAGGCCCTCCCCGGCAAAGTGCTAGTTGCCGATCGTTGTCTTCAGGATGTCCGTCGTTGCGATCTGTAGCGACGTTGTCAGTGCTGAATCGAGTAGCGCCGCCTGCCAGAAGAGGCTGACGCCGAGCGCAACTGGTGTCGATGGGATTGCAACCGGCATCGTGCCGCCGAGTGGTAGCATGCCGAGTGACCATTCCGCGGAGGTCGATGCCTGGCAACCCGGCGTACCGGTTCCTGGGATGACGAAGGGCAGCGGGGTGCCGCCCCACAGCGTGTCGGTGATGCCGGCCACCAAGATCGTCGGTTGTACAACGCCCGCTTCGACGCCCATGTTGATGGTCGAACCGAGCGTGGCCGAACCAGTCTGGAAGATGCGTAGCACGGTGCCCGAGCTGTCCGCGCAGCCAACGCCGCCGCGAACGATCTCACCATCACACGACGAGTCAGCGATTTCGAAGTCATCGACGGCCGCTTCGACGATCGAGCCGCTGCCGATGTCGGCGGCGACGAACCGCATCCGCATTTGCGCCGTTGGCGTCACCAGCGAGGCGACCTCGAAGCTGTGCTGGAACCAGCCACCAGATGCCTGGCCGCTGGCGGCGTTAACGATCTCGACAATGGTCCATGTGGCACCGTTGTTGTTCGAGATGCTGATTGTGAAGACGTCGTCGATGACGCTGCCCTGGTTGTTCGAGTACCAACGCCAGTAGCGAATACTCGCCGTTGGCGTGCCCGTCAGGTCGAGCATCGGCGACATCAGTGTCGTGAAGCCGTTGTCGATATCAAATTGGCCGAGCGTTCCGCCGTTGCCGTCGGTGACCCAGCAGTTGACGCCGGGCACACTGTGGTCATCACCGGGCTGTGCAGCCGTCGGGAACGGATCCATACGGTTCCAGTTGCCCGTCGTGGCGGTGTCTCCAGGTTGGCCACCGACCCAGCCGGAAGCGACTTCGAACGGATCGCTGTTGAGGATCGTGACCTGCACTGTGGTAGGCGCCTGCGCGAGCAGGCTCTGCCAGATTTGACCGGTCGTGTCTTCTGCTGAGAACCGCATCTGCACGGTGTCGCCGCAAGGGAAGCCTGGCAGCGTTGCCTCGTATTGGTTGGGGCTCAGCTGCGCCATCGCGATGGTTTGCGAGCCATTCGCCGAATCGACGTGCAAGCGGCCTGTGCCGGGTTGTGCGGTAACCGGACCACTGGTGACATCGACGCGCACGGTCGTGCCGCCGGCCGTGGCGACCGTCGTTGGCAGACCGTTCGGGAACGTAAACGACAGGCCCGGCGGTTGCAGTTGCACGTCCATCATCACGCTGCCGTTGGCGGTGACCGTGACGGGCACGTCTTGCGTCGTGTAGCCGGCGAGCGTGAAGCGCAATGTGTGGTTGCCTGCCGGCAAGAACGCGTGATAACGGCCGAAGAGCGGTTCACTGCGGTTCTGCTCACCTTGCGTGAACGGAGTCTGCACGTAGGTGATGTTGGCGACGAGCGGCTGGCCCGTAAACGCATCCGTGACGTGACCCCAAACCGGAATCGATCGCTGCATCATCCAAACCGTACCTGGCCACACTGCGATAGCTTCGGCTCGGGCGCTCGCGATGGACGGCGACTGCGTATTGCTGATCTCCGTCAGGAACGCGTGGTTGCTGAAGTTGCCGAGTTGGTATTGGTAGTGCTCACCGTTCGCCGACGGCTGGCGGAATTGACCGCCGTAACTCGATGCCGTGGAAAGCGCCACGGCTTCGTTGGCGAGCCAACCGCCGAGCACGTGCTGGCCGCAGGAAGCGCGGTAGCCATACAGGGTCTCGCGACCGGAGCTATGGAAGTCGAGCACCTTGGTGAAGCGCTGGTCTTCGGACCAGGCCATCATCGTCTGCGTCTCCGATTCGGAGCCGGGCGACGGGCCCTTCAAGCCGTTGTTGCACGACGTTGCCCACAAGAACGGATAGTTCCGATTGAGGTCGACGTTGTTGTTGTTGTTGCGCGAGGTGTGGTAGCCATCGGCGTTCCAGCACGGCGCGATCCAGATCTCGTTGTCGTTGACCAGTGCAGTGATCGTCGGGTCGACGCCATAGCCCTGGGTCAGGCGCGCGATGGCATCGAGCGCAATAACTGGAGTGCCGTACTCATTGCCGTGGTGGGCGGAGACTATCATGAAGCTCGGCTCGTCTTCTTCGATCGCGACATTGTCCGAGATGCGCAGCGCGTAGTGGCTGTTGCCGCCGGGCGTCAGCGCCGTGCCGTACTTGGCGTTGAGGTCGACAAGTTGGCAGATGTTGGGGTAGGCGTTCGCCGCGGTGTTCATCGTCGTGACCATGGAGGCATACGATTGAAATCCCGGAGGTTGGGCGAGTGCAGTAGCGGTACAAAATCCGGCGACGGCGGCTATGCGGATGCAGTGCATGAAGAATGAGTAAGATGGGATTGCGGGGGCGTTAATAGTCTATCCGGGCCGGACTCGATGGTTCGATGCTGTGTGGTTGGTTCTGGTGAGGGCGCATGCCAGAATGCAGGCCGTTTGCGGTCGATGCGATGTCATTGGCCGGTTGACGGCGCGGCAAGCGTCCTAGTCGGCTGTCGATATCGTGACGTGCCCGCAGTGCGGGGGCGTTCGCCGTCTACGCGCAGCGATCTAGGATCCAGCTTCGATCGAGGCTGCGCTGCGTGCTGTGGGGATGGCGCGCGCAGCTAAGGTTGGCGGTGGCGCGTGGTCCGGTCCGCAGCTTGGAGTTCCTACTCCCTAAAGCGTGCCGTTCGATTCAGTCCCCCAAAGGTGACACCTTCGCGCAGGTCGGTGAAGCTGCAACGGTGGTTGCTAGCGGCGCACAACGGCCGGACGGAATCCGACATAGACGAATGCACGTGTCGGTCCATGGCAATCGCGGCTCGCTGACCGACAGTATTTGGCCTCCCAGGCAGCTGCGCCGCCCCGAACCGCGCGCACGGCGCCTTCATTCGCGATGGGGTCGACGGCGTTCTCCGGAGTGTCGGCGAATGCATCGGCACACCACTCCCAAACATTTCCGTGCATATCGTATATTCCATAGCGATTAGGTGTCTTTGATTTGACGGGCGCTGCCCGACCATCTGAATTGCCGCGCCATACAGCGTATTCCGACAGGGAGCTGATGTCGTCGCCGAAGTGGAATGCACTTGCTGAGCCCGCGCGGCACGCAATTTCCCACTCTGCTTCGCTGGGGAGAGCAATCACATACCCCGCTGGAATGTTGCCCAATGATCTTTCACGGCGGTCAAGGCCTTTGCAGAACTCATTTGCATCATGCCAGGTAATGCCGGTCGCTGGGGAATCATCACCAATCGGACCGCTATGGCCCCACGGCTGTGTACCCATTACCTTTTCCCATTGTTGCTGCGTGACTTCTGTTTCGGCGATCCAGTAATCGTGAGTGATGGTAACTCTATGCGGATTTTCCCAAGTTGGATGCCCCTCCGTCCCTAGCTGGAATACGCCTGCAAGCACCGGAAGCATATTCAGTCCGACGCTGGTCGCAAGGTGGTCACGACTACCGATAGGTGGTGAGCCGACCCCATGCGGGCTACAGCCCTTGGGCATTTCAGGCTCACAGCTCTTGCATGCCCCCAGGCAGATGCAGACTAACAAAATGGCGACTCTATTGTGCAGCGTGATCATGGATTGCTTTGCCTCCGCAAGCCTGAGCAGGAAGCCCCCCCCTAGGTTGCGCCGCTCGAATCTGCCGGGGAGACACTCGCCGGGTCGATGGTAACGGCTGCTGAATTCACTGTAGTGCTGAGCGTATTGCCCCAATGCATAGTCGGGACAAGCGGCGACGTCTGTGAAACTTGATGAGGCGGTTCGCTGCATAGGCAAGACTGGTCCCAGCAGCATTCTTGATGCGCAGGGCCGTCGAGTGACGTCGCGTCCATTCCAGTGGACTCCAAGTTAGACACTTGAAAGTGGAACCAGTCTTCCGGTCCTCCTCGGAATATCAGGCCAAATACTCCACCAGCCGGGAAAGCGCCACCGTTCGCGATCTCCAGCCTATCGCCCGTGAGGCTGACTCTTAGTCCGAGGCGGCTTGCCGCCAGGGAGAGAGCTCGGCATAGCTGAGAGGGGGTACCTCGTCCATCGATGTGGGTTGAGTGACATCGGTCGAGGTCCACCCCGCCGGGCAACTTCGTGTTGATTGCGGCGCTGCCGCCCACAAGCATGACGACAACTCCGTGTTCGCGCTGCGGCCACGCACCAGCCGCTCCCCAGCCGCCATGTGAGGTTCTGGACTTTCCGGGCCGGACCTTTGGCTCGCCCCTCCGCTTCAGCGTGTCCTTCCGGAGTCTTCGACCGCGCTCGGGATCCGCGGGCACCGGATCCTTGGGGGTCTTGCCCTTGTCAAACTCCTTGTCGAGATACGGGTCCAGCGAAAGCCCCGGCGGCTTGCCGCCCCCGCCGGGCGGAAGAACTCTAGGCGTTTTCCCGGGCTTCGAAGGGCCCCGCCAGCCTCCGGCTCCCGTGGAATTGGGCTCCGGTGCAGGTTCAACTACTACGCCGTTCGGCATCCCGCACGAGAAGTAATGGAAAGACCACTTGCCCCACGAGTGCGCGCCTACGTCAACTTTTTCAGGACACCAGATTTTTACCTGGGCATGACAATTGCCGCGCGGGCCGCCATCCGTTGAGACTTCGATTACGCCAGGAGGAATCTTGCCATCTTTCTCAGCTTGCTCGACAACAGCAGCTTGCTGATCTGCGATGTCTTGGGTGTCATCGGCTCGGTTCGGGCCGGCCTGATTGCCATCGCCTTCGACCCAAGTGTCAACAAAGACCTCTTCTTCGCTGTGTTGCGGAGCGTGGTTACTGGCTCCTTTTCGAGTTGAACCGAGGTAAAACTGCTCCTCGTTTCCAAGATTGCTGTTCTTCCACTTTAGCGACAGCCGCAGGCAATACTGTCCATCTGTATCAAGCCCGGCGCTGCGCCCCTCCTCGCCGCAGTCGATGGTGTATCCGAGCAGGACGTAGCCACGGCATAGGTCATGAGTTGGATTGACGGGCGGTAAACCAGTGTTTGTCATGGCTGGATTGCCTCTGGGGGACAGGAGTAACGGCTGAAGACGGCCCGCACCGCCGACCCACGGTGTATTGGCACCTGGTGCGAGCATGCGACCTCGGATCGTGCCGCGGAGTCCCGCCCAGTGTTCCAAACGGACTTACCAAACTGGGGGTACTCTCGGCCAGCCGCAGCCAAGTCCATCAAGCCAATGTCTTCGGATTCCATGACGTCTCCAGTCTACAGGTAATTCTCTGAACAGGGAGGTGGGCTCAAGCGCAGCTAGCGATCGACCTGCCAAGAAGGCTGCAACGCCCTCAGAACCGCGGAGTCCGTGTTGTTGGCGGTGCCTCCCACGCTGATCTTATAGCGGACAAGCTCCTTGGCGGGCTTGGTCGAGCCGTTCTGCAGGATTTCCACGCCGGTGATGACATGAAGTTAGCCACGCCTTTGAGGCTGTCTACTAACCAAACTGCGTAGTGGGCAAGATTCACCACCGACCGATAATCGGAAAGCTCGACCTGCGAAGCGACTAGGACAGCGCAGCAACTAGGCGCTTCAGGAATCCGTGTGCGTAAGTGAAGCGGGGTAGAGATCGAGGCCGCCGAGATGGAACATGATCGCTGTACGGAAGCGTTTGCGATTGCGGTAGCCACAGGCCATGCGCTTGACGCGCTGGATCTTGGCGTTGACCGACTCGGCCCCGGCGTTGGTGGCCTTGTGTCGAACGGCGTTGATGATGCCCCAAAGGTGTGCACGTACGGTCTTGGCGGCGGCCTTCATCGGCTCGAGGCGGCTGCGCATCGCCCATCCGATGAGCTTGTTCCAAGCCTTGCGCGCCCATCCGCGAGTCGCGTAGTCCCAGAGCTTGGTCGCAGCTTCTTTGATGGCCCACGCACGAGCGCTCTTCAGACCAGCACGCCGGAGGATGTCGACGACGCCTTCGTCTTGTGGAGATAGGGTATCGCCTCGCTTGAGGAGGAGATGCTTGGTTCGAGTCAGGCTTGGGTCGCCAACGGCGAGCAGCGCCTTGTGCTCTTGTAGCCGTACCTTGTTGAGCGCGTCGCCGAAGATCTTGGACACGTGGAACCGATCGAAGCAGATCTTCTGATCGGCGCTGTGAACGTGATCCTTCGTCGAGGAGATGTATGCCTTGCACATATCCATCGCGACGATCTCGATGCTGCTGAGTTGCTCGGCGTCGCAAGACTCGTAGAAGCCGTCGAGTGAGCTCTTTCGTCGATGATCGGCGACATAGAGCACTTTCGACTGCGTGAGATCAGTGACCACGGTCACGTATTCGGCGCGGCAAGCGTCCTAGTCGGCTGTCGATATCGTGACGTGCCCGCAGTGCGGGGGCGTTCGCCGTCTACGCGCAGCGATCTAGGATCCAGCTTCGATCGAGGCTGCGCTGCGTGCTGTGGGGATGGCGCGCGCAGCTAAGGTTGGCGGTGGCGCGTGGTCCGGTCCGCAGCTTGGAGTTCCTACTCCCTCAGTCTGGGAAGTGAGCCGAGCGGCTGCGCCTGATAGCCTTGCCTCTCCGATGAGCCCCGCCGCCGACGACCCCCGTCCACCCGTTCGCCTCGAAGCTATGGACCACGATAACGACGGCCGGAAGTACTCCCCTTCCGCCGGGCGCAACCGACAAGACATCGTCGACGCCCTGGCCGAAGAACTCTCGCCCGCGGGCGATCTTCTCGAAGTCGCCGCCGGCACGGGCGAACACGCCGTACTGGCCGCTGAACGCCTCCCAAGCTGGACCTGGTGGCCGACTGACCGGGATCCCGACGCATTGACATCGCTCCGCGCTTGGGCCTCTCAGGCTCGCTTGCCCAACCTGCGGGAGCCCACGCATCTCGACATCCAAGGCTCCTGGCCGCTCGAAGGCCGGTGCCTCGACGTAGTCTTCGCGAGCAACGTTCTGCACATCTCACCGATCGAGACGGCCGAAGCCTTGTTCGCCGGCGCGGTTCGTCATCTGCGCCCCGGTGGTTCCTTGATCGTCTACGGCGCGTTCTTCCTGCCCGACGTCGACCCCGTCGCGAGCAACGTTCAGTTCGACGAAGAACTGCGAGCCAGCGATCCTCGCTTTGGCGTGCGCGAACTGTCCGACCTGACCGAGCGCGCGCTCGCCCGACAGCTTTTGACGCCCACGATTCGACCGATGCCCAGTCACAATTACCTCCTCCGCTTCGCTACGCGGATCTGATTTGGCGCTACTGCTTGCTACGGCGTGCGACCCCCGGACTCGCGGTCCCGCCTAAGCGTCTTTGGTGTCTAGTTAATCTGAAGGCCGCCGACCAAGCATGCGTTCGGCTCGGGACCAAACTCTCAGAGCATCGAGAGCGCCATCCATCCATCCAGATGTGATGCAATATGCGCGATCGAAGGACCCGGCGTGATGCCTCGCGTGACGTTCACGGTTGAGTATCAGTCCCGTTTTTTGCAGCAGGCGCGCAAGATAGGATGGCTCTTCCATGTGTGCCCAGCGATGGATCACGTTCGTTGCGACAACCCCTATCATCACACTTGTGACTGTGCCCGCGTGGAAGAGCGTCCAAGACGATTGGGCTTGGATATCCAGCAGGTAGTAGGCGGTCACTATGACCGGACTTGCAAAGACTGCGGTGTTGCCAACGAGTTCCACGAAGCCGTGCTGCACCATGGCCTGTGGATCCTCGTGATGTTCCCGGAAGGGGGCGATGAAATTTGGCCCGAGAAACGGGGTGGATTCTCTCCCGAAGCGGTCTCCAAGCCAATGAGCCACACCGGAGATCAGGTCTGCGAGGAGGTAGCCGAAGATCAAGCCCGCGCTCAACGCGAAGCCGCCCGCCATGGTGTCGACAGCTAGCGTGATGCGTCCTAAGAAGCCGGCTGTATAGGCGAGGAATACGGTAAGCGCTCCGAGTTCTAGGAGGCGGTGTGCGAGAGGTCGGGCAACGGAGGGTGGTGTGCGGTCCATTGATTGGGTGGCGGTTCTCAGCATGTTACGCCATGTGAGGCGTGATGCCTGCGATGTGATCCGCGCGCGTCGCGTGATTAATCCTGGTCAGGCAGTAGCTCGTGACCCGGCCAGTGCCGCATCCGCATTGCCAGCGAAGATCCGTTGCTGGTCATCCGCAGCGACGCCTAGCCCTTCGAGAATTGTACGTTGCTCGAGCAAACGATCGGCCCGCCAGCCTGCGGGAAAGGTCGTCGAGTCCGTTCCGAACATGATGCGTGCCGGACTAAAGACATCGAGTGCACGGGCGAATACCTCTTGCAGACTTGGTTGGCTTGGCTGCGTGCGAATCCAAGCGTTGGAAGAAGAGGTGTCGGTGACGATGTTCTCGCACTGCGCACCGGCCATCAGTGTCTCGCGAAACAAGCCGGCCCCGAAGTGCGGGATGCAGAACGTTACTCCGGGGTGCGCATCCGCAGCAGGAACCAAGTGCAACGGGTTTGCGCCCCGCAAGTCGTAGCGACGCGGCAAGCCTAGCAGGTCACGAATCTTCACGACCAACATGCCGCAGTGTACGTAGGCGATGGCACGGTGCCGTTCGAGTACCTCCCAGAGCGGCGTGCAAGCTGGGTCAGCCGGCGAGTAATGATGCATCGCCGGAAACAACAACACGCCGCGGTATCCACTGCCGGTCAGCAACTCATCAACCTTCGCCGCAGCCCCAGCCACCAACGGATTGCACACGGCTATCGCAGTCATGCGCCCTTTGGCTAACTGCGTCGCTTGTGTTACCGCGCCAATTTCCTCCGGTGCGCTGGCGAACGTCACCATGTGATCGACATGCGAACGATCGAGTTCCAGAAGCCACCGCGCCGTGTGTTCCGCAATGTTTGGTGAGGGCAGTTCCATGCCGGTCTGCTCGACCAACGCGGCCAACTTCTCTTCGGTAGAGCCAGTCCGCGGACTCTGGCTAGCGAGTGCATTGAAGAACGGTCGCGCGAAGAAGTGGCTATGGAAGTCGACGATGCGCATGACGCGATCTTGAGGGTTCGCAATCCGATACGCACAGGATTTCGCGGCTTCGTAGATGGCGCTGACACGCGTCGCGCACATTCCACCAATCCCGCAGTGTCCGGGCAGTTGGCCGAGCCTGTTTGCCATCGAATCGATCACCTCGAAGTCGTTGACGATTAATGAGCATGTGTTGGGCTCGGCCGAGAACGCCGGCCGGTGGCGCGAATGGCGGAGGTCGAGCAACTTGTCATCGAGGATCTAGGCCGTCAGGTCGAAACGCCTGAGGGCGTTGTCATGCACGGTGAATCTCTCGTTCGGCGACTCTGCCCTTAGCCAGGAACTCAATCGCATCGCGAGATGAAGATCTGGTTAGCGAGCGACGTGAGGGGGAGACCGTGCACATTGCTTGCGCGACAGCGAATATGGTGGCGCAGATTGTTCGGGCTACGTCCGGTCGCGAAATGCGTGGTTGTATACACTAGCAAGCAAGTTGGCGGCCACGCCCCGCTAGCGCGATATCCATGTCGTCGCGCCGTGTCGCCAGCAGCAATTGAATCAGGAGCCATTCTGCCATGCTTAAGTTCTCACGTCGTCTCGCCGGGAGTTTTGTTCTCGCGGTGTCCTTGGTTGCGGTTTCGACAGCAGCCATCACCACCGATCGCTCAGGTGCTATCCAAGATCCGCGTACACACGCGCTGGAGGGGTGGCTTACCCACTTGGATAACATTGGTTTCAAGAAGGATCTGAGCGCCATCATGGCGCCGCGTTTCCTCGGCCAAAAGAAGAGCTCGGTGCAAAATGAGCACGGTGGCGTCACCGTGACGTTTGATGGCAGCCGCACCGGTCTGCTTGCGACCGTCAAGGTCGTTCTCGACGGCAATGGTCGTCTAGTCGGTGCCGCCGACGTGATGCTCGCTGATGTGTTGGAGGCACGCTAATTATGACTCGCTTCCACACCTTGGGTCTCGGCCTTGCCACGATGCTGGCAACCGTTTCCTTCTCCGGCTCCGCGCACGCACAAGTCACCATCATCCGTAACCAAGGCGTCGGCGCGGCACCCGGCAGCGTCGCGGGCGGCGGCAGCCTCAACGCCATCTTCAATGAGGCTTGTGATTGGTGGGAATCGGCGCTGGTCACGACGCCATACACGCTGACGATCGCCTACCAATGGGCCCCTCTCGGCGGTGGGGTGCTGGGTTCCCACTCGCTGACCGCACAAGGCGGAGTTCCAAACCGCGAAACGGCCGCTTCGATCAGTTTCGACAACGACGGCTCGAGCAGCTGGTTCTTGGATCCGACACCGTGTGACAACAGCGAATACGCGTCGGGCGTCACCAACACCACGGCGAACCTCGGTGGCGGCATGCTGAACACCGGCCGCACCATGAACGGCGGCACCGGCTCTGCCTCAGGTCGTACCGACATGTTTGCGGTTTGCCTGCACGAGATTGGCCACGCGCTCGGTCTCAGTAATGCGAACACCAGCTTCATCGCCGAAAATGGCGACCTGGACGTTGACGTCACCGCGCCGCGCCCGTTCCCGGGTTCGACGATCCCAACGATCTCTGGTGCCCACCTCAACATCGGCACGGCGTTGATGTTCCCGAGCATCAGTACCAGCCTGCGTCGCCTGCCGAGTGATGCCGACGTGCTTGCCAACTCCCAGATCAGTGGCATGACCGGCATCAACAGTGTCTCTGTGTGCCCAGGCAGTGGTGGCGGCGGTAGTCCCTTGACGACCTCGTTCGCGAACAACAACAGCGGCGCCGTTGGTGGTGCCGTTTACTTCGCACTCGAAGGTGTTGCTGGCGGCACCGGTGCCACGATCACCGACATCGACCTCAACTGCGTTGGCGCAGGTGGCGTCGCCGGATCGATCGACGTCTACCTGCAGAACACCTGCACGTTCGATCCGTTCGGATCCTGGGCTCTCGTGAGTTCTGGCAGTGGCACGACCGCCCCGTCTGGGTCGCCGTCCAACTTCGTTCTCAGTACCCCGCTGTCATTCGGCGAAGGCTGCTGCTTCAGCGTCGCCATCGTTGCCAACGGCTTCGCGCACGCCTACACGACCGCTACCACCTTGCCGTTGACGTATGCAACGACCCACCTGGAGCTGACCGGCGGCAGCAGCAGCAATGCGCCATTCGCGGGGTCGATCTTCAGCCCGCGGCTCGTCAACACGAACATCCACTACACCGTCGGTGGATCGTGTGGCGGATTGGCAACGGTCAGTTCGGAAGGAGTTGGTTGTGTCAGCGCGAAGACTTCGTTCTACGAAGTTATGACGCCGGCGGGAATGGACCTTGGCGGCTTTCAATTCAACGCCATTAACAGCGCCTCTGGCTACGCCATCACATCGCAGCCAAGCACGATTCAGCCGATTGGTTCGCTCGATCCGGGCGCACCCACGCTCGGCCTGGGAGACGATGTCCAAGTGCCAGTCGGCACGCTCGGCTTGACCGTCGGCTCGAACGGCCAGGTCGCCCGCGGTGCAGGCAATTCTAACCAGTGGACTCCCAACATCGGGACTATGCTGAGCAACCCGGCCGAAGCGATGTACGCGTGGACGGATTTGCAACCGAACGCCGCGGGCTCCGGACTCGTCACCTATGAAGAGTCGGGCACGCAGTGGATGGTCACGTTTGATGGCGTCTACCTGTGGGGCACGAGCGATCCGTGCACGATCCAGTTCCGTGGTAACGAAGCCAACGGCAACTTCACGATCGCATTCGGCACGCTTGGCAACTCTGGTCCACAAGACTGGCTGATTGGCTACAGCGTGGCCGGTCCGAGCGCCGACCCGGGGCCGCGTGACTTGACGTTCGTCAGCCTATTCCCGTTTGCAACGCAGGCGTTCGATCAAGACCCGCTGACGCTCGCGGCCGTGGGCGTGCCGGAGATTGGCCAACCGTTCGATCTGACAACGACCAACGTGGAGCCCGGCGCGGTCTTCCACATCGGCGTGGTTGGACTGATCGGCGCTGCTCTACCGTTGGCGTTCATCGTGCCATCGGCGCATCCGCAATGCCGCTTGAACGCCACGATGGATCTGCTGGTCGGGCCGGTTGTCGTGCTCGGCGGCCCGGGTTCGGTGACTTGGCAAGGCATCGACCTGACCGGCGTTAGTCTGCTCGGGGTCGATCTGTTCTTCCAAGCGGCAACGCTCGACTTGTCGATTCTGAGTTCCTCGACTCGCTCGTCGAACGCGATCAAGGCAACGACCGGGTTATAGGACCGGGTGCCAAGATCGCGACCCGAGCCGTAACGGTCCGTGATGGTTATGCAGCCATCACGGACCTCGGGTCGCATCAATAAGCATGGCTTGCCACTCGCTATTAGTGCTTGGGGCAGGCCAGGGCTCTCGCTGGCGTAGCCGCGCGAACGACCTGGGCGGCGAGACTGTCGTCGTCGCCGAACCTGTCGGGCCTTTGAACTCGGTATTGAGCGTGTCGATCAGCATGCTGCTGCTAAACAGTGCGTCACCAGCTCTCGCCACTACGCCGCCAGCAGTAGCAACGCAATCGCTCCTCGACCGGTCCATGCCACGGTCCGGATCCAGTTGGATGCGATCAATCGTTGGATGGTGGCTAGGTCTTTGCCGCTCTCTAGTCGGCGATGGCACGGAACCTGTAGCAGCGCGGTCGAAATCCAGGCGACCAGGAGCAACGCGAAGCCTGCGTAGCTGGTCGTTGCGGTCTCGGCCGATGGCGGCCATATGACGAGCCAAGCTGCGGTCGCGCACTCGAACATCATGAGCGGCGCGACTACCAACCCGGTGCGGCGGACGTGTTGCGCAGCGTAGTTGCAGAATGCGGCAGCATCCACGTGTGCGAACAACGGGTAGTGCACGACTTGCACGAACCAGATCAGGCCGGTCATGGCGAGAGTAGTTGTCGCGTGCAGAAAGAGAATCCAACTTTGCCAGTCCATCTTGCTAGCGTGCTCGCCACGCCAGCCAGAGAACCCGCCCGAAGGCCGGCCACCAGATCAGGTCGTTGCTCAGGATGGTCCAGCCGAAGCGCCAGGGTATTTGCCCAGTCCAGGCGGCTTCGAGAAAGCCGATTGGTCCGAATACCTTGCCCAGCAGGCCGACTAGAACGATCGGCCAGTGACGCAGGGGGTTGCTAGCAGCGATTGCGTAGCCAACACCATAGACCCCAACGATCATGCCGACGCATTGCCAGATCCATAGGTAGCGCGGTGGCTCCATCTCACTCCATTCGAACAAGGTGCCCGGAGACAGCACGATGAATGCGCCCCAGGCAAGGTTGTAGATGGCGGCTGCGGCGAGCCATCGCCTTGCCCATGTTGGTGCATCCTGCATCACCGTAGGGGGTTCGTAGGAGTGGTGGGGCTGGATGCAGGTAGCGTCTGCAAGTTAGGCATTGCTGGGCTGCTGCAAACGGCAGTGACAATGAGTGGGAGCTAACTGCATCCGTTCGGCTGTAGCAGCGAAGGCTTCATAGATGCAAGACCTAGTAACGTGCGATCCGTTCATCATCCTCGGTGCAACCGGCGC
Organism: uncultured bacterium; assembly: GCA_937906475.1. Classification (GTDB taxonomy): domain Bacteria; phylum Planctomycetota; class UBA1135; order UBA1135; family UBA2386. The sequence goes on along the minus strand of CALCZA010000158.1, from coordinate 6,991 downwards.
AACCGGACAGCAATTGGCGCGTGATCTGCATGCGCGTGGCGCCAAGTTGCGCTTGCTTGCCCGCGACGAGGCCAAGCTTGACGAACTGGCTCTCAGCCTTGGCGCGGACCGCACCGTGCTCGCCGGAGCCGACGCTGTCACCATTCGGGATGCTCTGCTCACGGCTTGCGCTGATGGTCCAGCGGCGGGGGTCGCGCACTGCATTGGGTCGCTCCTGCTCAAACCTGCCAAGCGAACCACGGTTGAAGAGTGGCACGAAGTGATCGAGACCAACCTCTCGTCGGCGTTTGGCGTAACCATGGCGGCAGCCGATTGCATCAAGAACGGTGGCTCGGTCGTGTTCTGCAGTTCGGTCGCGGCAAGTCTCGGCCTGCCTAATCACGAAGCGATTGCTGCCGCCAAGGCCGGCTTGGTCGGCTTGGCGCGCGCTGCCGCTGCGAGTCACTTGCGTCGCAATATTCGCTTCCACTGTGTGGCACCGGCGCTCGTCGAAAGCCAGATGACCGCGCAATTACTGAGTCGCCAAGGCATGCGCGAGGCGGCCTCAAAGCAGAACCCGATCGGTCGCATTGGCCGGCCGGATGATGTTGCGCGCGCGATTGCGTTCTTACTGGACCCGAAGAACGATTGGATCGATGGCCAGGTTCTTGGGGTCGATGGCGGCTTCGGATCGCTGCGTGGCCTCGGCTAACGTCTCGTGGCAACCGCCTTGGTTGTAAGTTCTCGATTGCCTCGAAACCAAACGCCTGTGGTTCTTCCGCATGCACACGAACGATCCGTTCTAGTTTGGGTTCAGCAGGGCTGAGGTTTCGCGTAGCCTCCGCGGGCAACATGCACAGAGCAATCGCCCCGCCCCGGCCGGCATCCGTTTTCGGCCTGCTGCGCGGCAGCTTGGCGGCTCAGGGCAAGTCGCCCTGATCGGCAAACCCAGCCGGTCGCGTCTGTTTTTCGTTACGTTGTTTTCTTCGGCCACGCACTAGCTGTGCATACGACATGAGTAAACTTCGGCACCGCGTTTTTGGTGATCTGTCCGCAAGCTGTTCGCTGCTACTGATGGCTGGAGCTTGTTCGTTGTGGCCGAGCGATCCAGTTGAAGTCTCGCAACATGCCAGCAGTGTGCATGCATCGGCGAGGGTTGCAGAGTTGCCGCGAGGAACCACCAGGGTGGGGCGTGTCACGGGAGCGTACCTCAGAACGCAGGGCTTCGTTAAGGGCATGGCCCATCGCGCGCCCAGTGGCGGTGCTATTTGGATTGTTGCACAGCAGGGTGTGGACGACCTCGCCGTTCGACGCGCCTACAACCTGCTGGCCTTCTTCTTGCACCCAGCTGATGGTCTTGAGTTCGGGTCCCAGGCGACGAAGAACGCAGTTGCGAATGCGATGGCTGCGAATGGCGCGATGCTGATGATGCCAATGGGGGCTCATCGCGAAGGGCGCGAACCCGAGGTCCCAGCACAGCCGCTCTTTGAATCGGAAAATCCGATTGATGGATCCCGGTGGTATCTCGAAAACGACTGGGATCATCGCGACGCGGCCTTTGAAGAGATCTTCCACCTGGTGCACGACACCGGCATCGGCACCTACGAACCGGGGGCGCTGCCCGCCTATCAAAAGGCACTCGATCGCGAAGCAAGGAAGGCCATCAGCGATGGACGATGGGGCATTCCAATCGATAAGGGAGTCGCCGAATGGCTCGAGGAATTGGCCGAGGAGGACAGCCTTGCGCAGGAATACATCGCCGCCGTGATCGATTCGTACTATGGCTTGTGGGCAGCCTTTGATGAACGTGCTGGCGGCATGTGGGGCATCTACTGCGCCAAGAATCGGGCCGAGATCGGTGCCTTGGATGGCCCTGGCCTGGGCTTGCTACAGCGCTTCTTGCCCGAGTATATGGTTGGCTACGAAGCGCTCATCGCGCCCACGTTTCAGGGCATGTTCTCGCTGCAGTTGGACCCAGAGCAGGACTACACCTTCAAGTCGCAGTATCTCGTCGAGGCCACGCTGCATGGGCATCATGAAAGCGGCCTAATCGGCAACGATCAGGACAACATCTTGATGGGCAACCACGGGGACAATCGGCTGGTGGGAGGTCTCGGCACAGACACGGTGCGCTTCTCAGGTCTGCAGGCGGATTACGAGATTGTCCTGCATGGCGATACACGCACCGTTCGCGATCGCATCGCGGCGCGAGATGGCACCGATACCCTGCATTCTGTGGAGGTGCTCCGGTTTGCTGACGGTGATCTCAGGCTTCATCCGTAGCGCTTCGTTGGCTTGCGGCCGGTGACCTAGTTCGATGATGGACGAGTTCTGAGGGACGGCGATTGCCATCTCAGCTAGTCGGAGTCAAGCGCGGGGCAGAGCCTCATCCTGAGGTGTGCTGCCAAGGATCCACTAGAAGGTCCAGATCATCTCGAGGTAGCCATAGCGGGTGTCTTGGCCATCACCTGAGTTGCTGGTGTTGTCCAAGAAATCACCAGCGAACAGGTAGGCGCCACCCGTTTCGATGAACATGTTGCCGGGCAACACGTCATAGCGAACGCGTAGCTCAAGTTGCTGGCCAATGTCCTGACCGGCGGCACCCGTATCATCTTGAACTCTAGTCGGGATCCACTGATCGCGCGCGGCCGCCAAGCGTAGGTGGCGGTACGCAACCATGACCCATGTTCGAGCTGTGGGTTTAATCGAGAAGCGTAGTTCTGGCGTGTTGATGTTGCTGCGCTGAACGAGTCCGTAAAGACCGGTGGGGCAATACTCAAATCTCGGCGCGCCATAGAGTCGGTCAAACCGGTTGTTCTCACCGTCGTTGGGATCTTTGTCGCCAGTGGCGTAGTCCCAAGCCAATCGGATGCTCGGCTCGAAGGGCTGATCGAACGTGTAGCCAACGGAGGCGTGCGCGAACGCCGCCTCATGGTCAAGCGTCATCCCGCTAGCCGACAACTGCGACTTGCCGACCTGACCCGCCAGTTCGAATTGGCCAAAGAACTGGCCCGGCGTACTAGGTTTATGGAAGCGGAAGCCAGGCGTGTAGATGTCGATCTTGGCGGCATCATTCGCATCGTTGTGCTTGCCGTAGACGAACGCTTCAAAGTTGGTCTTCTCCGTGACCTTGCGCGAAGTGAAGATCCCGTAAAATTGCCGGTCTGGAGATTGGTCATCCCAGGCAAAGTCGTTGTCACGCAGGCTCTCTCCATCAAACGGACGCCGTCTTACCGGCATCGTCCAGAATGCACGAACCTGCTCGCCGTCATCGTTCTTCCATGCGTAATCCACGCCAGTGAACGTGTTGACCGTGTTGCGGAACCCGTTGCGGATTGCAAATCGGCGACTGCCCAAACTCATGGTGTATCGGCCGAGCAAGAGGCGCTGCTCGCCAGACCCCAGTTGCCCGAGCTTAATCGAGCCAAAGGCCTGAATGATGTCTGTTGCGTTCGTGAATGCAGTGCTCGCGAACGCATCCGTGCCACCGCCATACGCGCGCGAGTCCATCAATTCGAGCGTGCCGCCCAGCGTCCCGAAGTCAGCGTCGGCTCGCAAGCTCGTGCGAGCAAACCACTGGTCGTCGCTGAACGATTTGTTTGTGCGTTGCTGACCGTTGATCGACTCAAACCTGGTGCGCTGTTTGCCGCTCAGCTTGAGCCACGTCGGACCTTCGATTGCTTGATCAAGGCGCCACGGCTTACTGGGTTCCTGTGCCAGGACTTGAGATTCGCTGAGGCCAAAAGTGAGGAGCGCCCCAGCGAGTACGGGTAGGGTCAATGAAGCAGTCGTTTGTGACACAGTATTAGGATCGATGATAACTAGGTTAGACGGGCGCGCGGTGAACGGGTGCCCGACGCGGTGGGCACCCGTAAACAACTTGCGGTGACAATACAGCCTGCCTGCACCCTGTCAGTTCCAGCTTGGGAAATCGCTGGCGCGACAAGCCGTAATCGCGAACTCCGTCAGAAGTCTGCAATCCCGTTGGAGCGCTCATTCACGCGCTGGGACCGCGTCCGTCGCACCGATCGGCATCGATGGTTACGGTCGTGGTGGGCTACGGCAGGTTGTGGTGGGCCATTATTGCAGTGATTCCCGCCGCAGCGATGGTGGATCCGCAACCAGAAAAGACACGTTGCACAACGTCCAGACCTGCCGCAACATCGCCCATGGCCGTGACCAACTCCCTCGTGAACTCCCTGTCGGCGACTTGCCAGTGTGTCCTTGCGGGGGGTGAGCGATGAGTCAGCGCCCGCGCCGGTTCGTGCACGTGTTCGCCTCATTTGGTGCCGGCGGTGCGCCGGTGCGCGCGGTGCAGTTGATGCATCACCTCGGTGCCGAATGTGAGCATGTCGTGATGGCTCTCGACGGCAACACGGATGCCGGGACGATGTTGTCTTCTGATATCCAGGTCCGCTACGCGGACGCGCCTCAAGACCGACACTTCTTCGGGATGCGTCGCAAGCAGATGGCGTGGTTGCGCGAGCAACATGCAGACCTCGTGTTGACCTACAACTGGGGTTCGATCGAGAGCGTGGCCGCAGCCAAAAAGATCGGGTTGCCGATCGTGCATCACGAAGATGGCTTTGGATCCGAAGAAGCTAGCAAGCGATTCTTGCGGCGCTCGTTGATGAGGCGGTGGTTGCTGCGAGGCTTGCCGGTGATCGTGCCATCGACTGTTTTGCAACGCATTGCGGCCAAGGAGTGGGGCCTGCGCGACAAGCATGTGCACCTGCTCGCAAATGGTGTCGACTTGCAGCACTTCGCTGTGCGCGCCGCAGAACCTGCTAAGCACGTCATCGGAACCGTTGGCGGCCTGCGCGCCGAGAAGGATCACGCCAACCTCTTGCGTGCCTTGGCGACGATGCCCGGCGAGGTTTCTTTGTGCTTGGTTGGCTCGGGCGCGATGCAAGCCAAGTTGCAAGAGCAAGCCAAACAACTAGGCATCGAAGCGCGCGTCGACTTCGCGGGGCAGACTCGTGATACCGCCCCCAGTTATCGCGGCTTTACAGTCTTCGTGCTCAGTTCCAGCACCGAGCAGATGCCGATGGCAATGCTCGAGGGCATGGCTACCGGTTTGCCTGTTGTCACGACCAACGTTGGCGACGTCGCCCAGATGTTGCCGCCAGAACAGTTGGATTACATTGTGCCCCGCGAAGACTCGGGTGCGTTGGCGCAGGCGCTGACGGCAATGCTCGCAGATGCAGAATTGCGCGCCAGACTGGGTGCTGCGAATCGACGCATCGTCGAAGAGCGCTACGAGAGTGCTACGTGCCTAGAGCGGTTCTGCGCGATCTACCGTCAGTCTGTCCGGTAACCCAATAGCTTGCCTAGTCCGCCGGCAGGTGACGCGAATCGTGGCAGGACCCGCTCTATCTGGAAGCCCGGCAGAGTTTGTTCCAGCTAGAAGCGCGGCCAGGTGTTCGGACACCGTGCGTCTGCACGGGCTCTAAGATACTGCCGTTATCAATCTTTGGGCAATGGCGGCGCAGCCTCGCCCTTACGGAGCGCGCAGCTCTTCGGCCACTCCGGCGACGCGCTCCTGGCCGCGTTTGTCGCACAAGCTGACGACGATCGCGACGACGAAGCCGAGCAGGAATGAAGGCAGCAGCACATCGAGAGACTCTAGGTACGCGGCCCACTCTTCAGTCAGCATCCCTGGGACCACCCACTTGAACAGGCCGACGCCGAGGAAGCCTGCCACCATCGCGCACTTCGCACCGAGCGCGGTGAGTTTCGACCAACAGAGACTGAGGATGACGGTTGGACAGAAGGTCGCGGCGATGCCAGACCAGCCGAAGATGATCGTCCAAAAGACGCCCTCCTCCTTGTCGTACATCATGATGCCGATGCCGATCAGGAACGACACCAAGGACAGGCCGAGCGTCACCTTGCGCGTCAACTTCATCAACCGCTCGTCGCTCATCTCAGGGTGCTTCGACTTCTGCCAGTAGTCGCGCACGCCGGCGCTTGAGGCGACGACCAGCAAGGAGTCGATGGTCGACATGATGGCGCTGAGCACCATTGCAATGAATAGCCCAGCGAAGAAGCCTGGCAGCAAGTCCTGCGCCATCTCCGGCAAGATGTTGTCCACGTTGTTGCCCAGCGCCGCTGGTTCGTAGATGACGCGCCCGAACAAGCCGACGAGCACTGCGCCGGAGTCGGCGAGCACCGTCCAGATGCCTGCGGTGATCGTGCCCGGCAGGATCTGCTTCTCGTCCTTCATCGAGATGTAGCGCACGAAGACCTGCGGCGAGCCGAGGAAGCCGATGCCGATCGCCGCCATGCCGATGATGGTGACGATGGTCGAGGTGCTCCATCCGCCGCTGCTCGGTCCGTCCTCACCCGGGCCATGCCAGGTCAGTAGGTGTGGGTCGATGGCGTTCAGCGAAGTGGTTACTTCTTCGATCCCGCCGACGTGCCCTAAGGCGACCAGCGGCAATGCGACTAGGCCGATGACCATCAAGCTGCCCTGGAATACATCCGACCAAACCACGGCGGTGAAGCCGCCTTGGGTGATGTAGAGCAGGACCACCGCGAAGCCAATCGTGGCGCCGACGTAGTGGTTCCAGCCGAGGAAGGCATGGAACGCGGTGCCGGTGGCGAAGACCTGTGCGCCGGCGTAGATCGGCACGAAGACGACCAAGGTGAAGGCCGCGATCAGGCGCAGAGTCTTGCCGTCGTCGCGCAGTCGACTCTCAAGGTAGTCGGGCACGGTGACCGAGTCGTAGCGATCGGTCAGCCGCTTGAAGCGGCGCGCCATCAGCATCCACGCGCCGCACACGCCCAGCACCTCGCCGACGACCACCCAAAAGGCTTGCACGCCGACGGCGTAGCCCATGCCGGTGAGGCCTAGTAACAGCCAGGCGCTCTCGCCCGTAGCCCGCGCTGAGAAGGCCACGTTGAAGAAGCCGAGGCTCTTTCCCGCGACGAAGTAGTCGCGGATGTTCTTGACGCGCTTCGCCGCCAAGTAACCGATGACGATCAGGATGACGGCGTAGTGACCTTCCCC
>CALCZA010000157.1 GCA_937906475.1 uncultured bacterium | reverse complement strand
GCCGCCTTGGCCACCGCCGCCGCCGCCGCCGCCGCCGCCGCCGCCGCGACGTCGCCGTCTACGACCACCGCGCCGCCATTTGCGATCGGGTCCACCACCTTGGTCAGGCGAGCTTTCAACTCCGCCTCCGAAATCGTTCTCCGTGATACTCATGCAGTGCGTCGCATCTGACAGCGCTTTGCTGCAGTGCTCCTGTCCGGGCCGATCTGCCGTAGTCCCAAACCCTCTGGAAGCACGAGCTCCCAAGAAAGTTTGCATGGATACCGCAAAGCAACCGCTGCGCGTTTTCGACGACAGCCAGCTGGCCAACCCGATGCGAACAATCGAATCACGTTGGGCAAACTGCGTTTCGCCTCGATCAATGTCGGCCAGTAATCCTGGCCGATCGGCAAGGGAGACTGCGCATCAAGACCTTCCTGATGCGACATGTCCCACGAGGTTCTTCACACGTGCTTAGAGCAAATGCTAGGAATCAAGTTTGTCGTCGAGACCAGAGGCCATGGAGGCCGCTGGGCTTGACACTTCCGTTGGAGTTACAGGCAACTACGGTGCGACCATATTCACCATGAAGGCGAGTAGCCGCAGTGCGGTCACCAAAATTGGCTCCAACGCGCTCGCCCCATCTTGCCTCACCGGCTTGGCGAGGACTCAAACGGCTTTGCAGCCAGGGGCGAGATCCAGGGTGCGCTGTCTAAACAGTCGCTCCCGCAGACGGGCGTGGAGAGTATCGCGATATCAGGAGGCGCGCAAGTGGGTTCCTCATTTCCCGGTGCCATCGAGATTGCTAAAGAAAACACATCCTAGTTTGCGGCGTTGCTCTCGACCGTTCAGTGCGCTATCCACCCAGCACTGCGATCGGCGGTTCCGATTCAACTTATCCACCGCCAATCACCGAAAGAACAACAGCGGGCCAACTGCCCGCCGTTTACGCGAAAGCACGCCAAGATGCAGAATCCATTCGACTTCGATCCCCGCCCCCTCCATCTCGAAGATGAGGACAGCGACTCCGACAAGAACGAAAAAAAGGGCGACGGCCTGCCCAATCCGTTCGAGAAGGCCCTCTTCGATTCGCGCACGCTGCTAATCAGCGGCCCGGTCGACGACAAGATGCTAAAGGAGGCAACCGTGCGTGGCTTCGCTATGGAAGCGAAGGACCCGGACGCCCCTATCACCGTCTTCATTAACTCGCCGGGTGGCAGTGCCGACGCCGGCTTTGCGATCTACGACATGCTGCGCTTCATTGCGCCGCCGATCCGCACCGTGGTCAACGGCCTGTCCGCTTCGGCTGGCATCCTGATCCACCTCGCCGGTGACGACGGCCAGCGCTATTGCATGCCGGAAAGCCGCTTCATGATCCACCAACCGTCGACCGGCGGCCGCGGCCAAGCATCCGACCTGGATATCACCGCGCGTGAGATCCTGAAGTTGCGCGACCGCTACAACCGCATCATTGCGGAAACCTGCAGCAAGACGGTTGAAGAGGTCACCGAGTCGTCCCGCCGCGACTTCTGGCTCGATGCCGACCAGGCGCTCGAATACGGCCTGATCAACAAGATCCTGAAGAGCCGCAAGGACCTGCCAGGCAACGAAAGTAAAAAGGGCTGATCCGCATAGTAAGTAGGGTCCGCGTGACGGGCCCAATTAGCTAGCGGAGACGGCAGGCTCAGCCTGGGCCACCGGCACGGATCATCTCTTGGGATGATCCGCAGAGCGAAAAGAGGCCGCGTCACGGCCCCGCAACTTGGCAACGGATCCGCCTTCAGGCGCTGAACCGCCACAGCCATGCTACGTTGTGAGCCCACGATGCTGTGCTCACGCGCCAATCTGCTACGAGTCGCGCCCCTAGGCTGCGCCCTGTTGCTCGCGACGACGCACCTACTGGGCCAACGCCAGGCTGCCGATCCACGGCAACCGGCGATCATTGCGCTGATCCGCGACCCCTCTGGTGCAAAAGTCGAGGCCGCCAAGGGTTGGCTTCTGACCGAACCCGCATGGCGGCTTGCCGCCTTGGCTAGCGACCTACCGCAACTCGCAACCGGCACACCGAAGTCGCAGCAAGTCGCGGCGACCAGCGATACGCGCGGCGTGCTGCGCTTTCCGATTCCGCTCGGGTCGATGGCGGCGGCTGGCAGCGGCATGGTCACGACCGACGCGGGACTCGGCGCGCTGTTACCGCGCCTGCATAGCAAACGCACGCCGCTGATCACGCTCGAACCAATGGCGTTGGTCACGACCGCGACCGGCAGTGAGTCATTCGTGCTGATTGCGCGAGCGACGCTGGCCGATGGATCCAAGATCACGTTGCCACCACAGCAAGGCAACCGCATACGGTTGCCAGCCGGCGACTACGAAGCGTGGGCTTGTGGACGTGATGGCCTGATCTGGCAACGCATCCAACTGCAACCTGGCCAACGCGCCGAACTGCAATTCGCCGGCGCCGTGCAACGCATGCAGATTGCCAAGGATGCTTATGTGCACCCGGCCGGACTGCCGTCACTGTCGCTGCGACAGTTTGCTGGCGAAGTATTTGGTGGCGAAGCCAACGAAGTCGCGCTGCGCGGTGCTGCGCTCGCCGCGCCATGGGTCACTTGGAATAACGGTATCGTCACGCCGGCGCGCGTCGTGCCGGGGCCACCAACGCAGCAAGCGCGAAGGTGGCCACCAAAGACCGATCTTCGCAAGCAATCGCAGACCTATCGACTCGCAACCACCGCACCGACCGAAACGGTGCTGCTTGGCCTGCTGCGCAAATCGGACCGTTCGTTTGGCGTAGTCGCCTACGCCAATAATGACGAGGGCCAACTGCGCATGCCAGCGGCGCCAAGCGGAGACGCTTGGCTGTTGCTGCTCGCGCCTGGACGTGCACCGCATGCGCAACCGTGGTCAATCACCGCAAACGGTCACGAGTTCCGATCGCCAACGGGGCAACTATTATCGGTGACGGCGCGCGACCGCCGAGAGTTGCCAATCGCCGATTTGGTGGTGTCGTATTCTCCTGACCAACAAGACGCGGCAGCGTTGATTGCGCGCACGGACGCAACGGGAGTGGCGCGATTTGGTCACGTTGCGGGGCCGGGCACCCTACAGATCAGCGACGAACGCTATGCCAATCAGGACGTGGAACTGCAACGCGTTCCCTCGCAACCACTACCCCTCGTCATTGACGACGGTGAGACCCTGAACGCGACAGTCAGATTTGCCGACGGTGCCGACGGCGATGCGATTGTCATCACTCTGCGCGATCCGAGCGATGAACTGCGCCCGCGCGAACGCTCGCTGACCACGCCAGTCGGCGCTGTGTTTTCGTTCTATGGCCTGCCGAGCGAACACAATCTACTGTTGATCGCGACCGCGCAACGCGAAGGCAAGACCTGGTCGGCGCGACGAGTTGTCAACGCACTCGACGAAGACCTCGTCATCACGCTGCGCAACGAAGACCCGGTCTTGCGGGGCAACAGCCGCTAGACCGACGCCGTCGGTCGGCGACACCAGCCAGCCAATCCCAGCCAGAGCCGATCCCAGCCAGAGCCAATCCAGCCAGTGGGACTGCTGACTACTCCCACTCAATCGTGCCAGGCGGCTTCGAACTGATGTCGAGGCACACCCGCGCAAACCCATCCACCTCATTGAGGATGCGACTCGAAACACGGCGCATGACATCGGTCGGAAGGGTCTCCCAATCTGCCGTCATCGCGTCCTGGCTGGACACCAAACGGACTATGCAAACGTCCTGATAGACGCGCGCATCTCCCTTCACACCAACGGTTTTTTGCGGCACATAAACCGCAAAGTACTGCCAGAGGTCCTTATGCAGTTCGCGGGATTCGATTTCTTCACGAACCACAGCATCCGCTAGACGAAGTGGTTCGAGTTTCTCGCGCGTGACTTCGCCGAGGCAACGAACCGCCAGACCAGGTCCAGGGAACGGTTGGCGGTCGACCAGCGAGGATGGCAGGCCTAATTCACGACCCAACGCACGCACTTCATCCTTAAAGAGGTCGCGCAGCGGTTCGACCAACTTCATCTTCATGTGCGCGGGCAACCCGCCAACGTTGTGATGGCTCTTGATCGTCGACGTCGCGCCACCGTGGGCGGCGACCGACTCGATGACATCCGGGTAGAGGGTGCCTTGGCCGAGGAAGTTGGCGTTCTTGTAACTCTTGGATTCCTCTTCGAAGATCTCAACGAAGATTCGTCCGATGATCTTGCGCTTCTGCTCGGGCTCGGTGACGCCCTTCAACTCGGACAAGAACCGGTCGGCGGCATCCACGACCTTCAAGTCCATATGGTAATCGTCGCGGAACAACTCCTCGACGCCTTCGCGTTCGCCTTGACGCAGCAGCCCATTGTCGACGAACACGCAGTGCAAGCGCGTGCCAATGGCACGATGCACGAGCACCGCGGCGACCGAACTATCGACGCCACCAGACAAACCAAGCACCACTTCGCCAGTCTCGCCGACCAGGTCCTTGACCGCCTGAATCTTGCGCTCGGCCAGGTTGCCAGGGTTCCAATCGTTGTCACAACCAGCGATGCCGAGCACGAAGTTCTCGAGGATTCGTTGACCGTCAACCGTGTGGTTCACTTCTGGATGGAACTGCAAGCCAAACATCTTGCGCTTGCGATCGCCGACCACGGCAAACGGGCACGGCTCGCTCTTGGCCATGACCTCAAAGCCTGGACCAAGCTTCTGCACCTTGTCGCCGTGTGACATCCAGACAATGCCATCCTGGCGAACGCCAGCGAGCAGGTCCTCGGTGTCGGTCGGTTGCAACTCCGTGCGGCCGTATTCAGCACCGCTCTCGGCGGCTAAGACAGCGCCACCGGTCTGTTGTGCCAACCACTGCAAGCCGTAGCAAATACCGAGCACGGGCACACCCTGCTCGAGGATCGCCGGGTCGAGAGTCGGAGCATCATCCGCATACACGGAGCACGGACCACCGCTGAGGATGATCGCCTTCGGCCGCATGTGCTTGAGCGTGAACATCGCACGCTCGGGCACGGTAATGCGCGAGTAGACCCCGAGCTCTCGGATGCGGCGCGCGATCAACTGACAGTATTGCGCACCGAAGTCGATGATCAGGACGCCGCCCAACACCTCTTCGACAACGCCGCTCTTGACCACACTGTTCTCGACCACACTGCTGCCCTCGTCTGCTTGCTGGCTCATGCTTCGCCGGAGTAGTTCGGCGCTTCCTTGGTGATTTGAATGTCGTGTGGGTGCGACTCTCGCAACGTCGCTGGGCTGACTCGCAAGAACTTAGCCTTGTCGGTGAGCTCCTTCAGCGTGCGCGAACCGCAGTAGCCCATGCCGGAACGAATCCCGCCGACGAGCTGGTAGACATAGTCAGCAACCGGGCCCTTGTAGGGCACCATGCCCTCAACGCCTTCGGGCACGAACTTCATCTTGTCTAGGACGTCGCCTTGCGAGTAGCGATCGGCTGAGCCCTTCTCCATCGCCCCGAGTGAGCCCATGCCACGCACGGTCTTGAACGAACGGCCGCGATAGAGAATCGTTTCGCCGGGCGACTCATCGAGTCCTGCGAGCAGCGAGCCGAGCATGACAGTCGATGCGCCAGCGGCGAGTGCCTTGACGATATCGCCCGACTGGCGGATGCCACCGTCGGCGATCACCGGCACGCCGGCCGACTCACAGGCACGAACGGCGTCGAGCACGGCCGTCAACTGTGGCACGCCACAACCGGTGACCACGCGCGTTGTGCAAATCGAACCGGGGCCAATGCCGACCTTGACGCCATCGACACCCGCGTCAACCAACGCCCTGGCGCCGTCGTAGCTACCGACGTTGCCGGCAACGACCGGGATCGACAGTTCCTTTTTGATCGCCATGACCGTGTCGATGACGTTCTTGCTATGGCCGTGGGCGGTATCGACGACGACGACATCGCAACCGGCTTCGACCAACTTGCCGACCCGCTCGAGGTCGTGCACGCCGACGGCGGCCCCCACCAGAAGTCGGCCGCGTTCGTCGCGCGCCGCCATCGGATATTCCTCGGTGCCGCGGATGTCGCGCATCGTGATCAGGCCAGCCAAGGTGCCGTCTTCCTTGACCAGAATCAGCTTCTCGACCTTGTTGGTGCGAAGGATCTGGCGAGCCTGGTCCAGTGTCGTGCCAGGCTTAGCCTTGACCAAGTTCTGCTTGGTCATGACGGCCCCCACCAAGGCGTCACGGTCGTCGACGAAGCGAAGGTCTCGGTTCGTCAAGATGCCGACGACGACGCGCTTCTCATCGATGACAGGCAGGCCGCTGATCTTGTGCGACCGCATCAGGTCCTTGGCCTGGCCAACCGAGTCGTCGGGCGACAGCGCAACCGGATCGAGGATGATCCCATTGGCCGATCGCTTGACCTTGTCGACCTCGTGGCACTGACCTTCGATCGACAGGTTCTTGTGCACAACGCCGATGCCACCTTGCTGGGCGAGTGCAACCGCCATGCGGGACTCGGTAACCGTGTCCATGGCCGCGGAAGCAATCGGCGCCTGGACCGTCACGCCACGACAGAACCGGGTCGTCGTGACGACGTCACGCGGCAATGCCGATGCCATTTGCGGCACCAACAGGACGTCATCGTAGGTGAGGCCTTCGCCGAGAAACTCTGCCAAACTGCTTTCTCCTGGGTGGTATGGAAAGCGTGACAACTGTAGCGAGTCGACCCGGCGTGCGCCATGCGCAGTTCCGGACTTCGCTCAGGAAGCTACTGCGGCAACCGCCACACACAACTCAAAGCGTTGCCGTCACTACCGTGCGCTACCTTCAGGGTGCGTTCAAACTGACGCTCCCCCACGACCAACAGCAGACTTGCCGGCCCCTCAGGTATGGCCAAGTCGACGCCGGATGGCGGCGCATTGATTTTCACCATCCAGCCCGATTCGTGGCGAACTGACAGGGTGCCAGTCATGGCCAGTGCCGGCTCAAAGACGATCGTAACTGGAAACAGCTGCACCCCGGCCCCGCCGGGACCGGCGGCGGGCGTATCGATGGCCGCCGGGGCTTGACCATCGTTCTGGGCGCAACTGACCGGCAGTAGTGCCATCACCAGCATGAAGGTGCAAGCTCTCATCGCCGCAAGAACGTCGCGTCGGCCGGCTCGTGACCGCGCACCACATGAAGGTGCGAACGGTTGGCCGCCAGGTGCTGCAGGATCGGCCAGCAATCAGCTGGGTCGGCCGAAACCTTCTCGGCGAGCGCCGTGACGCTCTGCGCATCGGCTGTGATCGCCGCGAGCAACTTGCTCTGTAGATCGAGCACCACGCCCGCCGCCTTCTTGCCGGCTTCGACACCAGGCTGATGGTAGGCGTTGGTATCGATCAGCTCGGCGTAGATGGAAACTGTTCGCTCGAACAGTCCGACCAACGCACCGAGCACACGTTCATCGATTCGATCGACAGCAATCGTGCCTGAGCGCCGCCCCTTCTCGTGCAGCGCCGTGCGCGTGCCTTGCCAGAAGCCATCGAGGAAGTCGCCGGCGGTCACGCCGTCAGCTACTTCGAAGTGCTCATCGCCGTCACGATCCTGCAGCACGCGCACGAACGTCGCGAAGAAATCGTGGCGGCCGTCGCGCAGTTGCTGGACGTAGGCGTGCTGATCGGTTGACCCCTTGTTGCCGTAGACGGCGAGACCTTGATTGACGACGTTACCTTGGCGGTCGTGCTCCTTGCCCAGAGACTCCATGACCAGCTGTTGCATGTAACGAGACAACAGCAGCATGCGATCCTTGTAGGGCAACACGACCATCGCACGCTCGCCCTTGCCTTGGCCTTCGTGATGCCAGAAGGCGGCGAGCATCGCGGCTGGGTTCTGCCAAACGTCTGGGTTGCGCGTTGCGTCGTCCATGGCGGCAGCGCCAGCCAAAAAAGCGCGCACATCCATGCCAATCAACGCGCCCGGCAGCAGCCCGACCGCGGCAGTGATCGACGTACGGCCACCGACCCAATCCCACATCGGAAAGGTCTGCAGCCACTTCTCGCCGGTCGCCAACTGGTGCAACTTGCTGCCATCCATGGTGACCGCGACTGCCCGCGACGCAAACGCGAGACCCTGTTGCTCCACCGCGCGCCGCACTTCGAGCATGCCGTTGCGCGTCTCGGCTGTGCCACCACTCTTGCTGATGACGATGACCAACGCGTCCTGCAAGCTACCGACCCGCTCGAGCGCGCGATCGATGCCTGCCGGATCCGTATTATCGAGCACGAACAATTCCATCGGCTGCGACGGGCCGCCGAAGACATCGGCGAGCAACATCGGGCCAAGCGCTGATCCACCGATGCCACACAGCACGACCTTGCGGAACAGACCACCTTCTGGCGGTGCGATACGGCCGGAATGCACCGTCTGCACGAACGCCGCCAAGTCGTCGATGCTGCCGCGAATCGTCTGCTCTAGCTCTTCGGACGGCGCCAGTCCGGGGGCGCGCAACCAAAAGTGACCGACCTGTCGCCCCTCGTCCGGATTGGCGACGCTGCCAGCTTCCAATTCCTGCATTGCCTGCAATGCCTTCGTCAGCGCCGGCGTCAGCGCGGTGACGTCACTCTCCTCGAGCGCGGAATGGCTCAGGTCGAGTTCGACGAACGGGTCGTCGAGCACACTTCGAAAACGGAGATAACGAGCGAAGCGGTTAGCGGTATCCATTGCGGCTGAGACTCACCTAGATGGTAGTCTGCGCGCATGCAAGGCGAAACGGCGATCATCGACGAAACGGGAGTCAGCCGCGAAACGGCGATCTTGATCGCGCTGATTGCGTTCCTGGTTGGGCTGCTACTGGTCGGCTTGCGCGCACGTAAGCAGACCCAAGACTCCGATGGTTTCTATCTCGGCGGCAAGACCCTAGGGCCGTGGGTCGCGGCGCTGGCGGCCAACGCCAGTTCGTCATCGGCGTGGAGCATCGTCGGCGTTGGTGGGTTTGCCTACAACTACGGCATGGCCGCCCTGTGGCTGATCCCCGGCTGTATCGGCGGCTTCGTGCTCAACTGGTTTGTGATCGCGCCGCGCATGCGGGCGCAAACTGGCGATTCGATCACGCTGACCGAGTACCTCGCCGGTCCCGCCGGCGCCAAAGGTCGCCACAAGATTGCCGTGTTCGCCGCCCTGCTGACATTGGCATCGCTGCTGACGTATGTCGCCGCCCAGATGCAGGCCGCGGGCGCCGCGTTCTCACACGCGTTTCCGGAACAATTCGGCGAAGACGCGAGCATGGGCATCATCATCGGCGCCCTGGTGACGGTCGCCTACACGCTGATGGGCGGTTACCTCGCGGCGAGCATCACCGACACGCTGCAGGGCTTGCTGATGGTCGGAGTCGCGGTGCTCGTGCCGATCGCGGCGATCGCGCACGCTGGTGGCATTGGCGAGTTCATCGACCAGATCGCGGCGGTCGATGTGGCGAACTGGCACAGCTTGGGCAGCAAGTTCGATGGCGCCGCAGCGGCGGCGTTCGCGTTCGGCCTGATCGGCATCGGCCTCGGCTACCCTGGCCAACCGCACGCCGTGAACAAGTTCATGGGCATGTCCCCGAACGCCTCGATGAACGTCGCGCGCACGGTTGGCTTGACCTGGGCCGTGCTGCTCTACAGCGGCATGTTGATCGTCGGTTGGGCGGTTCGCGCCAACATGCAGGTTGACCACGCCGAAGACGCCATCTACGAAGCGAGCAAGAATCTACTGCCAGTCGTTGTCGACGGCATCGTTGTCGCCAGTGTGCTCGCAGCGATCATGTCGACGGTCGATAGCCAGTTGCTGGTCTGCGCCAGCAGCGTCACCCACGACCTCGGTCTGGGCAAACGCTTCCCGAACAGGATGCTACTGATCGCGCGAGGCACCGTTCTGGCGATTGGCATCGGCGCGCTGATCGCTGCCCTACTGCTGCCCAAGGATGTCTTCGGCAACGTGATGTTTGCCTGGGCAGCGCTCGGCTCCGCGTTTGGCCCCCTGCTGATTGTGCGACTGTGCCTGGGACCGGTGGCACCGAACTGGGGCTTTGCATCGATGGTCGTCGGTGGTGGCAGCGCCGTGTTGGCCTTCTACATCAACAAGATGGAGTTGCTGCCCATTCCCGCCGGCTTCCTCGACCGCGTCGGGTCGTGGCTGCTAGCGTTAGCAATTGCCTTTGTGGGTTGGCGCCGTGCCAACCGATAAAGAACCTCCTCGAACGGCCATGCGCGATTCCTACCTCGTCTTTGGGCAACCCCTCATTGAACAAGCAGAGATCGATGAAGTCGTAGGTTCCATGCAGGCTGCCTGGCTTGGCACCGGCCCCAAGGCCGCCGAGTTCGAACGCCGCGTTGCCGCCTACAAAGGCGTGCCCCACGCCGTTGGCCTCAATTCGTGCACGGCTGGCCTGCACCTCGCGTGCGTCGTGCTGGGCCTAGAACCAGGCGACGAGATCATCACGACGCCGATGACGTTCTGCGCGTCGATCAATGCGATCATTCACGCCGGCGCCACCCCGGTGCTCGCCGACGTCGACCCGGTGACGATGAACATCGACCCGGAGGCCGTTCGCCGCGCCATCACACCTCGCACCAAAGCGATCCTGCCAGTGCACTTCGCCGGGCGTTCGTGCGCCATGGACGAACTGATGGCGATCGCTAAGCAACATGACCTGAAGGTGATCGAGGACTGCGCACACGCGATCGAAACCGAATACCACGGCCAGAAGGCTGGCACCATCGGCGACCTCGGCGTGTTGAGTTTCTACTCGACCAAGAACATCGTCACCGGCGAGGGCGGCATGGTGCTGACGCGTGATGCAGAACTGGCGCAACGCACCAAGATGATGGGCCTGCACGGCATGTCGAGCGATGCATGGAAGCGCTTCAGCGATGACGGCTACCGCCACTACGACGTCGAGGAAATCGGCTTCAAATACAACATGATGGACCTGCAGGCGGCCATCGGCATGCACCAGATCGACCGCGTCGAGGCCTACTGGCAACGTCGACAAGTCATCTGGAATCGCTACCTGGAAGCATTCGCGAACATGCCGCTGCAAACACCAGCGACGTGGCCCGACAACGAACGGCACGCGCTGCACTTGTTTACCTTGCTCGTCAACGAAGCCGATGCCGGGATCTCGCGCGACAACATGCTGATCGCACTGCACAAGCAGAACATTGGCACCGGCGTGCACTACCGGGCCATCCCCGATCTCAAGGTCTACCGCGAGCGCTGTGGCTGGCGGTCCGAAGATTACCCGAACGCCAAGATGATCGGCGACCGCACTCTGTCGCTGCCGTTGTCGCCCAAACTGACCGACCAAGACGTCGAAGATGTCATCGCGGCGGTTGCCAATGCCGTCGACTGCTGAAGGCTCTCACCGTTCGCGCGATTCACGGGCTAAACAGCGCCGTAGACGTGCTTGACGGCATTTGCCTGAGCGATCAAGAACATCACTATCCAGCGAGCCTGCTAGCAGACGTCGCCACCGTTCCGATGATCGATCTCAGCGACATCGCGTATGGCCGCATGCGCCCGAGGCGGTGCCTGATGGCGCCGGATCAGGCGCTCGAGTCACCGAACACGCCCCCATGGTCGCGAGCCAGAGCTAACGCTCTAGCCTTCCGAAATGCGCTCGATGTCGGCGCCGATTCCCTGCAGTTTGTTCTCGATGCGCTCATAGCCACGATCGATGTGATAGACGCGACGCACGTCCGTCGCACCGCGTGCGACCAATCCAGCGAGCACCAGGCTTGCCGAAGCACGCAAATCACTCGCCATCACCGGCGCGCCTTGCAGTTCGTCCGTGCCTTCGACAATCGCGCTTGGACCTTCGCGACGAATGCGCGCGCCGAGACGCTGCAACTCCGCCGCATGAATGAAACGCTCCGGGTAGATCTTCTCGGTAATGACCGAGACGCCAACCGCCCGCGTCATCAACGCCATGAATTGCGCCTGCAGATCGGTCGGGAAACCGGGGTAGGCCATCGTCGTGACATCGACCGCGCGAAGTTGACCGGAAGCGGTCGGCTGCACAGTGATCGATTTCTTGCCAACATCAAGCTTCGCCCCAGCAGCGCGCAGTCGATCAATGACTGACAGCATGTGCATCGGGTTGCAGTCTTGCACCACCACCGGGCTATTGAGCATGACCGCGCCGCACAAGAACGTGCCGGCTTCGATGCGGTCTGGGATCATGTCCCATTCACAACCGTGCAGCGAATCGACGCCTTCGATCGTCAGTAGGTGCCCGCCGATGCCTTTGATATTGGCGCCACACTTGTTGAGGAAGTTGCACAGGTCCTCCATCTCGGGCTCCATCGCGGCACTCTCAAGATAGGTCGTGCCCGTGCCGAGCGTCGCAGCCATCAGGACGTTCGCCGTGCCAAGCACCGTCGAACCCATGCTGCCACCGAGGAAGGTCACGCCGCCAGTCGGGCGACCGCTGAGGGTCACGTAACCGTCGGAGAGTTCGACCTTGCCGCCGATATCGGCGAGTCCCTTCAGATGCAGGTCGACGGGACGGTGCCCAAAAACGCAACCACCTGGGTAGCTAACGCGAGCCACGCCGCGGCGAGCCCAAAGCGGCCCCAGCACGACAAAGCTTGCTCGCATCGTGCGAACCAAGTCATAGGGAGCGACGTTGACCGTCTTGTCAACGGCCTCCATCTCCAGCGAGCCATCAGGCCGCCAGCTATGGACGACGCCAAGCTTGCCGAGAATGCGAAGCATGTTCTCGACGTCCTTGAGACGCGGCATGTTGCGCAGGACAATCGGACCATCAACCATCAGCGCGGCCGCCAAGATCGGCAAAGCTCCGTTCTTGCTACCGGAAACTCGCACTGAGCCGCTGAGGTCGCGACCACCACGGATACGGATTCTATCCAAAGGACCCCCTCCCAAATCGGCCGGGTCGAGGGCATGGTGACCGGCCGCTGTTAAGACATTGGTAAGAACGAATAGCGTCCGCTGACCAGGGCGTGGATCCCGCTCACCCAAACGCCCTGAGGAAGATGTGCGTAGTTTTACACATCGTTATCCACAGTGCGTGGGAGATCGGTTGACCGATCCGCGCTCCGCCATTGCGGCGCATTCGTAGTGTGACCGTCCGATGCCACCGGTGCAAGGGCGCGTCAAGAGATCTTCGCTCGACCGAGTAAGTTCATCGGGCGCCGGCATTGCCGGACGGCCGCGGCGAATCCCCGCATAGCGCACGCTTCCGCGCCTCATCACTTGCTCAGAGTCACCGGCGCGAGAGCCCCGAATAGAGCCCGTCAGTCCACATGGACCGGCGCATCTCCATCATGCTCAGCTAGATCGAACAGCACCGAATCAAAGCACAGGTCCTTTGTCGCGCGGATCACCCGTTCCCCCCCACGGTCGAGAATGTAGATGCGATCACGATGGTCGACCGCCAAAGCCAGCGGATCATGGCACGCCTCAGCCAACTTCTTGACCGAGAGTTCGCGGCCGTCCAGTTGTAATGCGTGCAGTTGCGCGTGCACGCCACTGTGATCCACCATCAGCATGGATCCACCCGGAAGCCGCACCAGATGACCTGGTCGCGCGTCGCCGTCACGCACGACATACTCCTGCACGAACATGCCGTCGTGTCGGAAGCGTTGGATGCGACCGCGCAACGTGTCGGCGACCAGCAGCCCATCGTCATCCGCGAAGACCCCGCGAGGCGCGCCCCACTTGCGCGCGCTGTCGCCCTGCGCCGGCATGCCAGCCAGAACCCGACCATCGACATGGAAGCACTGCACGGCGCGCTGCCGCGGTCGTTCGCCCATCGCGACGTAGACCCGTTCGCCGTGGATCGCGACCGCGTGCGGTTGATCGAGCACGCCGGTGCGGTCTTTGGCGCGGTCGCCGCTCACGGGCATCGGCAAGCCGAGATCGCCAAGGTGCTGGCCAAACGCGTTGAAGCGACGAACACAGTGATTGTGCGCGTCGGCAACAAAGATCCGAAAGTCCCGATCGATGGCAATTCCGCCAGCATCGGAGTAGCCGGATGGGCCAGCCGGGTTACACCACGATGAAATCCGCTCGTTGGCTTCCAAGTCGTACAAAAACACATGGCCACGCCCAGCGGACCATGTGACACATAGCAAGTTGTTCCGAACCGCCAATCCGCCGATCATCTCTTCCGATGCTACCTCACGAACGTGCACCAATCCGACGCCCATCTCGGGGTTTGCCACCCGCGGTTTTCGCGGGGCTGCTGGCAACGCTGACTAGCGCTTGCTCGACGTTGCCGGATTCTGTGCTGCCGGAGCATCAGGACCACACGTTCCACGCGAGCTATGTGATCGGCAGCGACGGCAGGCTGGTGTTTCCGAGCACGACGCGGAACTTGATCATTCGCCAGATCCACCTGACGCCCAAACCTCTGAGCGAACAATTCGAGCTGCAACGACGATGGTTCGTCTACCCCGCCGGAACGACCGTGCACGCGCGCGGCCAACTGCGCGCCTACGCCAATCCTTCGGGTGACATCCCCGAGCTAAGCGATCTGCTGCCCAACGCGAAGTTGCATCAGGACTAGAACGCGCTATGAATCGCCACGTCGATCAGAGCGCCGCGAACAAGGCTGCGCTGGCAGCTAGCAGGCGAGCCCCTACAGTGACGCCCATGAAGATGTCGTTCCTTGCAGCAATCTCGCTGTGGCTCGTTGGCTGCACAATCGCTACCACCGGAGCAACGAACGAAGATGCCAACCGGGCCCAGAGAGAAGAGCAATGGGCCGATGTGATGCAGCAACTCGACGAGGCGTGCAAGGACATCGACAAGCGGTTGCTGCGACAGCATGACGGCGACCTCAATGCCGTCGCCGCAAGTGCCCGAACAGCGGCAGACCAAATCAGCCTTGGCTATGGATCTCTTGATCACAAGCATGTGCCAGACTTCGCCAGCATGTCGCGCGACTGCCAATCGTGGTTTTTGCAGATCGCGATCGAAGCCAAGAACGGCCGCCGCATGATCGCCGCAGATCTGTATCGCACTGGCCGAATGCAACATTGCGCGCGCTGCCACGATGCCCACGGAGCGATCCATTGAGCACACCCGAACCGCGCACCGTCGTCGACCCAACAACCGGCCGACCGATCTTGATGGCGCCGCAGCGACAGCAGCGACCGATGCACACCGGCAGCACGGCGAGCGACAAGCGCTGCCCGTTTTGCAGTGGCAACGAAGAGGATACGCCGCCTGAAGTCGATGCAACGCGCAGCGCGGACTCGCACGCAAACCAGCCTGGCTGGAACGTGCGCGCCTTCGCCAATCTGTATCCGGCCACTGAGCATCACGAAGTGATCGCGGAAGGTGCGACCCACTACGAGCACCCGTGCGATCTCGATGTCGAGACGTGGCGGGCGGCGATCACGGTGTGGCAGCGGCGCATCCTTGCGGCCGAAGAGGTGCAGGGAATCTCATGCGCCTTCTTGTTCAAGAACGTCGGCGCGCGAGCCGGCGCCTCGATTGCACACAACCACAGCCAGGTCATTGGTCTGGCGCAACTGCCGCCGCGCCTCGAACTCGAACGCGAGCAACAACGCCGCCATGGGCGATGCCTGACGTGCGCGTCACTCGCATCGGCCGAAACCGAGCAACGCATCGTCGTCGCCACCGAGCAATTCGTGGCCCTGGCACCGGATCCGCCAAAGCTACCGTTCGAAACCTGGCTGATGCCACGCAACTGCCAGTCAGACTTCTTGCAGGCCGATCCGGACGCGCTCGCCACCGCCATGCAGCAATGGCTGCAAGCGATCGGCGGCGGACTGGATCGCCCACCGTGCAATCTGTGGTTGCACCGCGTGCCGGCGGCTCTGCTCGCTGCAGGAGAATCGTTCCACTGGCATTTCGAACTGCAGCCGCGCACCGGCCAGCTCGCCGGGCTCGAACTGGGCGGCGACATGTACATCAATTCCGTATCGGCTGAGGTCACCGCCGCCCGCCTGCGAGCAGGCCTCTCGAACTGATTCAGCAGGCAGGCCGCGACGCAATCCGGTTCGACCGGCTTGGCACCACCCGCAGCGCCGCGACCGAATCTGACCCAAGCAGTTGCATCACAGCCCGGCTACAGAGACAGTCCGCACGTCAAGACGCCCTTAACGGCCCACTCCTCGCTCACGGAATGACGAATCAACCCAAGCAACAGTGGGGCTCACGCCTCGGTGTGATCCTCGCTGTGTCCGGCTCCGCAGTCGGCCTCGGCAACTTCCTTCGCTTCCCAGGCAACGCTGCTGAAAACGGTGGCGGGGCCTTCATGATCCCGTATTTCATCGCGCTGTTGCTGCTCGGGATTCCGATCGGCTGGGCGGAATGGACCATGGGTCGCTATGGCGGCCGCAAGGGCTTCCACGGCGCGCCGGCGATCCTCGGTGTCTTTACCAAGGGTCCGGTCGGTCGCTACCTCGGCGTGTTCGGGGTGCTGATCCCACTAGGGGTCTACTTCTACTACGTGCTGATTGAGACGTGGTGCCTCTACTTCTTCGTCAAGTACGTCACCGGCGGTATCGGCATCGACTCCGCGGCACCTATCGGCAGCTCCTCCGAAGTTGGCAGCCAGGTCGAAGTCACCCACACCTTCTTCAACGAGATCACTGGAGCCGGCGGTAACGGCATCCTGTTCTCGCAGCCTGACGGCGGTGGCGTGCACCCGATCGTCTGGACCTTCTTGTTGGTCGCAACGATCAACATCTTCTTCATCTTCCGCGGGATCTCGAAGGGCATCGAAGCGGTCTGCAAAGCCGCGATGCCGATCATGGCCCTACTAGGGGTCATCATCCTAATCCGCGTCTTGACCCTCGGCACGCCGGATGAGGCCAAGCCGGACCAGAGTGTGCTCAATGGTCTGGGCTACCTGTGGAACCCGGACCTAAGCAAGCTGACTGACTTCAAGACGTGGCTCGCCGCGTCTGGCCAGATCTTCTTTTCTCTGTCAGTTGGCTTCGGCGTGATCATCAACTACGCGTCGTACATGAAGAAGAAGGACGACGTGGTGCTGTCGGGCTTGACCGCCACGGCGACCAACGAGTTCTTCGAAGTTGTGCTCGGCGGCATGATCGCGGTCACCGCATCGGTCATCTTCGTCGGCGTTGCGGTTACGCAAGAAGGCACGGGTGGCACGATGAGCCTCGGCTTCAAGACGCTGCCGATGGTGTTTGCATCGATGCCGGGAGGAAACTTCTTCGGCGGAGCGTTCTTCTTGATCCTGTTCCTTGCAGCCATCACCAGTTCGCTGTCGATGCTGCAACCGACTAAGGCCTTCATCGAAGAGAGCGTCGGCGTCAGCCGCGTCGGCTCGACCGTGATCGTCACGATCTGGGGTCTCGTCGGCAACCTGTTCGTGCTCTACTTCTCGAAGGGCCTGATCGCGCTCGACACGATCGACTTCTGGGTCGGCACCTTCTTCATCTTGATCGTCGCTGGCATCCAGATCATCGCCTTTGGCTGGATCTTTGGGATCGACAAGGGCCTCAAGGAAGCTCATGAAGGCTCGAACATGCGCATCCCCGCGGTGTTCGGCTTCATCATGAAGTACATCTCGCCGACGTTCTTGCTGATCGTCGTCGTCGGCTTCTGCATCAACAACGCGCCGGGCTACATCGACACCTTGTTTGGCGAAACCGAGGCAGCCGGCGATGCCCGCAAGACGTGGCTCCTACTCTTGATCACAATCGCAGGTATCGCACTGCTGGTCTTCAAGGGCGCAAAGCGCGGCAAACAACTAGGCCTCGACATCGACGGCCGAGAGCCACTCAACGACTAGTCGGTCACCACAACATCTACTGAGGACATACCAATGCTCGCAAATACAGAACTGACCGTGACCGGCTGGATCTTCATGCTGACCTCCATCGGAGCGGTCACCACGCTGGTCATCTGCTGCTACAAGAAGATCCTGACGACCCCCGAGAGCGACTAGCCGGAACTTCCCGGCGGACCCGGCCCGTAGTCAACGAGGCCGTGACTGGCTGATCGGCACCAAGGCAGGGTCTACTTCGCTACTGGCTTCTCTGCCTTGGCCCAGCCCTTGAAGCCTGCACGCAGATGCTGGACCTTCTCGAATCCAAGCTCTGCAAACGTCGGCAGCGCACGGCTGCTACGGCCGCCAGAGCCTCAATGCATGACATAGGTCTTGCTCGGGTCGAGCGTTCGCAACTGATCGGCAAAGCCTTCCGACTTACAATCCATCAGCACCGCGCCCGGGATATGACCTGCGGCAAACTCTTCTGGGGTGCGAATATCGAGCACGACAACACTGGCGTCGCGAGCAACCAGGTCAGCCGCATCTGCGACGGAGATATCGGGATAAGAAATAGGCTCGCTCATTTGCTTGCCCTCGCAGGCCGCAAGCACAAGCAGACCAACAATCAGGGGGAATAACCGCATCGGTTCGGCAGCTTAGCACGCGGCCGAACAGATCCAATCAGGCAGTGACGAAGTACTCACCCGCCACCTTGGCCTCGCGCGTCACCGCCTGTGACGACGCAAATGCTACGCCGACAGCCAGAAGAGCCAGCACGATCAGAACGTCGCCGAGCCCGGCACCCGCGGATACGGAATCGCATCGCGAATGTTCTGCAGCCCCATGATGTAGACAATCAAGCGCTCAAAGCCGAGACCGAAGCCCGCGTGCGGCACGGTGCCGTAACGCCGCAGATCGCGATACCACCAGTAGTGCGCCGGATCGAGTTTCATCGCTGCCATGCGGGCGTCGAGCACGTCGAGGCGCTCTTCGCGTTGGCTGCCACCGATGATCTCACCGATGCCAGGCGCCAACACATCCATCGCAGCGACCGTCTTCTGGTCGTCGTTGACGCGCATGTAGAACGCCTTGATGTCTTTGGGGTAGTTCATCACGACCACCGGACGACCAACGTGCTCTTCACACAGGAAGCGCTCGTGCTCGGTCTGGAGGTCCATGCCCCACTCCGGCGCGTAGTCAAACTTCTTGCCGCTCTTCTGCAGGATGTCGATCGCCTTGCCGTAGTCCAAGCGCTCGAACGATGCCTCCTGGAACTTCTTCAAGCGCTCGATGACACCCTTCTCAATGCGCTCCTCGCAGAACTCGAGGTCGTCGCTGCGCACTTCGAGCACGTGTTGGAAGACGTGCTTCAAGAATGCTTCGGCGAGGTCGGCGTCGTCGTTGAGATCGGCAAACGCGATCTCCGGCTCCACCATCCAAAATTCGGCAAGATGGCGGGTCGTGTTGCTGTTCTCGGCACGGAACGTCGGGCCAAACGTGTAGACCTTCGACAGCGCCAGGCAGTAGGCCTCCACATTGAGCTGACCGGACACCGTCAAGAACGTTTCGCGACCGAAGAAGTCCTTGCTCCATTCGATCTCGCCCTTGTCATTCTTGGGCATGTTGGTCACGTCGAGCGTGCTGACCCGAAACATGTCACCAGCACCTTCCGCATCACTCGCCGTCACGATCGGCGTGTTGACCCAGAAGAACTCGTTCTTGGTGAAGAAGTCGTGGATCGCAAAGGCAGCCGCATGACGAATCCTTGCAACCGCGCCGAACGTGTTGGTGCGCGGCCGCAGGTGCGCCTGCTCGCGTAAGAACTCGAGGCTGTGTTGCTTGGGCTGGATTGGATAGGTCTCCGGATCGTCGACCAAGCCGAGCACCTCGACCTCGACAGCCTGGATCTCGACGCTCTGGCCGCGGCCCTTCGACTCGACCAACGTGCCCCGCACGATCAACGACGAACCCGCCGTCAGCTTCTGCACCGCATCCTCGTAGTTCGACAACTCCTTCTTGGCGACGACCTGGATCGTGCCCTGGCAACTGCCGTCTGAGACTTGGATGAACGACAAGCCGGCCTTGCTGTCGCGGCGGGTACGCACCCAACCGCGAATCTCGACTTGGCTATCGGTGGCGATCTGCCCTTGGAGCAGCTTGGCGATACTGACTGTCTGCATAGTTCCTCGAGCCGTCAGCAAACAGTGCCACCGAGACAGTGCCAACAGGAGTTTTGGGGTCCTGCGCCATTAGGCACCAGCACGGCAAGCCCTATTCGCCGCGTTCTGCTCCCAACGGTAGACGCGCGAGGTCAGCGTGCTCGCGCCACTTTCGGTGCTGATCTTCTCACCGCCAAGCAGGCCCTCAAACTCGAGCGCCATCGGCTTACCTATTCGCTTGAGATGAGGCAGGCAGTCGCGTGCGTCAGGCTGGAGCCACGGGCTAGCTCGGTCGAACTCCGACAGAATCTCGGCAGCCGTACGACTCTGAGCAGCTATCGAGACTTCGACGAGCCACAAAACGAGAGCGATTCGAAAGTTGTTTCGCATGCTGCATCCTACGAATGAGGACCCAATCTCCGTCGCGGTCCGCGCTCCTGCGCAGATCCGGGGCGCATGACCTAGCGAGTTCTGACGGCGACTCAGGCTTGCACGTCGAGCGGGGCCGCGTTCTTGCTCTGGTGAACAATACGGTCCATGCGAATCCGGCTGCCCGTCACGCCGTGCGATGCAAATCCGCACTCGGCGAAGAATCCCAGGGCCGATTCGTTGGCGATATCGATGTAGGCGACCAGCCGCCTCATGCCCACTTCGCGGGCGTGCACCAAGGCCTGCTGAAACATCGAGCGCCCACGGCCACTACGGCGGTGCTGCGGGGCGACGACGATCGTGACCTCGGCAACGCCGTCCGGTCCACAGTCCAATCGAACCAACCCCGTCGGTTCTCCCGCGGCGTGTGCCACGAGCGCGACGATGCGGGCATCGCGAACCAACCGCTCCGGCCACGCCGAACTTCCGTGCGGCACGGCAAGACCCGGACCACACAACCACGGCTCGACAAACTCGGCGTCAGCGACCTCAAAGGGGCGCAATTGCAGTGGGTCCGAGAGGTTGGTCATGGGCGAGTGCAACAATCTAGCATCAAAGTCCACCGGGTAACCACCCGTTCCATCATCACTTGGTTGCGATGGTTCGCTTGACCCAGCCCCACCCACCCGGCTAGCATGCTCGCCTAACCCGCGGATCGATTTCGATCTGCGGGGGACTGGCGACCCGGAATCCCGGACAGTCGACAGGATCCTTTTCCTTTTTAGGTGGCTGCCAACGGGGCAGCGTGACCAATCAAGGACCCCGCCCATAAGGTCGGGGGCGTGGGATCCTTTCGCCTGCCCGGTTCTGTCGTTTCTCTCCACCGTTTTCTTTTCGACCTCTACCAGCACGCATCGACCCACGCACTGTAATGGCCAACCACAGTGAAATCCTCCGCAGCCTCGACACCATCGCTCGCGACAAGGAAATCGACAAGGAAGCGCTGATCGAAGGCATCGAGGATGCGATGTCGCACGCGCTTGCGAAGAAATACGGCGTCGACGATGTCGACATCACTCTCGATCGCAAGACTGGAGAGTTCGTCTGCAACTACGAAGTCTCGATGGAAGATCAAGGCCGCATCTTCGCGATGTCGGTCAAGCAGGCCATCATCTCCAAGGTGCGCGAAGCTGAGCGCGACGTCATCTACGCCGAATACGAGTCCAAGCTCGGCGAGATCGTCAGCGGCAATATCCAACGCTTCGAAGGCGACACGGTCATCGTCAACCTCGGTCGCAACCTCGAAGGCATCCTGCCGCGCTCCGAGAAGGTCCGCAGCGAAAACTACAACGTCGGCGAACGCATCCGCGCGATGGTGTTCGAGGTCAAGAAGGTCGGGCCACGCGTCAAGGTCATCTTGAGCCGCACCCACCGCGACCTCGTCCGCGCGTTGTTCGAACTCGAAGTCCCGGAAATCGCGGACAGCACGATCACGATTCGCCGCATCGAGCGCGAACCAGGTTACCGCACCAAGCTGGCAGTCGACTCTAGCGATGACAAGGTCGACTGTGTTGGCGCCTGTGTTGGCGTGCGCGGTAACCGAATCAAGTCGATCATCGACGAACTCAACGGCGAACGCATCGACATCATTCGCTGGAACGGCGAACCAATGACGTTGATCGCCAACGCGCTGAAACCGGCCGAAGTCGGCGACATCACGCTCGATCACGATGTCAAAAAGGCGCTCGTGATCGTTGGCGAAGACCAGCAATCTTTGGCGATTGGCCGCAAGGGCCAAAACGTCCGCCTCGCCAGTAAGCTGACTGGCTGGGACATCGACATCATGACGCGCGCCGAGCTTGAGCAGTCGGTCGCCGAAGATGGCGCCGCTGAGGATGCTGCAGCCGAAGCAGATACCGAAGCAGATACCACTGATGCCGAGTCCGCTAGTCCAGAGGCCGCCACGGATACTCCGGCAGTAGATTCTCCGGCAGTAGATTCTCCGGCAGTAGAAGCACCACGAGATGAGTCGCAAGCCGGGGACACCCCTGGCGA
>CALCZA010000156.1 GCA_937906475.1 uncultured bacterium | reverse complement strand
TGCGGCTAGTGGTGCGGCTAGCAGTGGTGCCGACGGCAGTGGTGCCGACGGCAGTAGTGCCGACGGCAGTGGTGCAACCGGCAGTGGCGCAACCGGCAGTGCGCCAAGCATGGGCGTAATGATCGGCGCGGCTGGTGTGCCCGGGCGCACGGCCCAGGTGAAGAGTATGAGGGCTGCTTCGTCGACCTCTTCGTCTAGCAGGCTCTTGCCAGTGGCGGGGCCTTCGATTCGTTCGAGTAGTCTGGTTGCAGTGAAGTCGGTTCCGGTGATGCGCGCGGTGCGCATGAGGGCATCGTCATCGGGTGCTGTGCCATCGGCTCCCTTGCAACGTGCGGCAGGTTCGGGTTTGAGTGGTTCGGCGATGACCCCGGCGCAGATGCAGGCGTTGCTCGACGCGGAACTCAACGTTGACGCGCCTGCAATGGAGCAGTTGATGGGAGCCGCTATCGCCGTACCTGCCATTCCTGCTATCGATGCCGCGCTCGCAGCCAAGAAGCTGAAGCGCGAGATGGAGATGCTGCAGCGCGACGTGACGCTTGGCCGTTGGAGCAAGCTCAGCGAGTTCCTCGCATCGTTGCCGGAGAAGGACCAAGTCGCTGCGTATGAGCACGTGCTGACGGTCTTGCCGCGCCATCCGAATAAACCGCGTTCGAACCTGCCTGCCAACCTGCAGGAGCGCAACCGCTTCTCGTTTGAAGAAGCGTTGGTGCTCGCTGGCATGGCACCGAAGGGGTTCGACAAGAAGCAAGCCAAGCAACTCGCGCCGATCGTGCAGCGTGCAATCCAAGACGGCAGCGTCGTCGAAGAATTGATTCGTTTGCTCGGCGTTGAAGTCAGCAAGCCCAAGGAAGCGATGCGCATGGATCGTCGCGAAGTGGCGATGCTGCTGTCGAACCTGAAGATGGAGACGGAACTCGGCGTGTTCTTGCCAACGGCCACGGCAGCCGAGAAGAACGACGATCGCGAAGCTATGAACTTGCGCGCCCGCTACGCGCTGGCGATGTATGCCAAGGAGCGGCGGAGTAGCTGGCTCGAAGAGGCCTGGTATGCGACGCAGGGTGCGCTCGCAAAGGGTGACATCGGTAAGGATGAGAAGGAGGAAGCGCTACGTCGCGCGGTCGACCTAGCTCCCAAGGTCCATGAGGAGCTTGGCCCGGCGTGGTTGGCGGACAGCTTCGCCGGACGTCCGGAGCGCGGCATGGAGATCATCGCCACGATCGGCGGTCAGGTTGCGATGGGCTTTCAGAAGAAGGGTAACGACGCCGCGTATCGCGCGTCGGGTCTCGAACTACAGAAGACCGCTGTCGAAGCGTTGCTGCGGGTGGCCCCTAGGCTCGCCGAGCAATGGAAGCCAACGCTCGCCGTGCTTGCCTCAAGCTGGGTGCAAGAAGCTGCGCACAGCAACATGTTCTCGAAGACGACGGCCTTCGGTTCAAACATGCAGCGCGACATGTACGGCAACATCTTCTACCGCAACCCACGCATGGGGGGCGGTGGCCGCGTCAAGGCAATTGAGCCGGCCGACTTGATGAAGTCGCAGCCGAGCGATAAGTGGGCCGCGTTGCTCAATGAAGAATTGGCGCCGCACTTCACCACGGTGTCGGCACAGCTGTGGTTGAAGGTCAACGAATACGAGAAGGCGTTTCCATACATCGAAAAGCTCGCGTCGACCAACCCGCGCAAGGCCAAGGACCTCGCCAACGAGTTCTTGCGCGTCTGGCAGCGGAACAACAATCCGAACACGAACCGCAATTCGAACTCCTACATGTTCATGTATGGCTTCAATACGCGCGCCAACTCGATCCCGCTGACGCGCAGTAAGCAGGAACGCAACCTTCGCGAACTGTCGAAGTATGTCGAGCGTTTGCGCGCTCTGCCGATCGGTGGCGTCGACCCGACGTTGTTGACGCAAGCGTTTGTCGCGGCGCACAGTTCGGCCGAGGTCTACCGCCTAGAGACGATTGAAGGTGTGTTCGGCGACATCCGTGAACTCGATCCCGTTGTGCTCGGCAACTTGATTGGCCGCATGCGCACCAACCTAGCGACTGTCTGGCGTAAGCCGTCGGTGCAGAAGGACGCTAAGACGCGTCGTTCGCAGAAGCAGATGCTTGAGCAGGTCAAGCAGGGCTACCAGACGGCGCTGACGTTGGCGCAGGAGTCGCTGCAGTCGAAGGGCCGTCACTGGGCGCTGCTGACCGCGGTTGCGACCCTGCAGCACGACCAGAACAACTTCTCGATGGAGATGAAGCGCAATAGCGACTTCGCCGACCTCCGGAAGATGTCGTTCGAACTGTTCGAAGAAGCTGCTGAGCACTACGCGTCGATCGCGCCGGACCTAACGCCCGACGAAGAGACCGATCAGCCATTCACCCTGTGGTTCTACTCGGCTCTCGGCGCTGCCGATCTCGGCGCCGTCGATGAGTCGCAGGTTGTCGCGAAGTCGCAGTTGCCGCTGATTAAGGATGCGCTGGCGAACATGCCGGAGGACAGCCGCAAGCGTCACCAAGATCGCTTCGCGAACTTGCTGTGGACGCGGATGTCGGCGGTGAAGCCGCAGATCAAGTTCCGCTACCTGCAAGCTGGCTTTGAGATTACCGGCGACAGCGAGCAGACCAAGGACGCGCAGAAGCTCTGGACCTACTACCAGGACTTGCTGTCGGAGTTGCGTCTCGACGTGGTCGTCGATGGTGATACGGCGGTCGGCACGGAGCCATTTGGAGTGCGCGTCGACATCATGCACTCCGAACAAGTCGGCCGTGAAAGCGGTGGCTTCCAGAAGTACGCGACCAACCAGAACGACCAGGCCTACGCCTTCAACTACGGCCGTCCGACGGAGAACTACCGCGACAAGTTCCATGAGGCGGTGATCGCGTCGTTGCGTGAGAACTTCGAGGTCCTGTCGATCACGTTCAACAGCGAGAAGATGGAGCCGCTGCAGGACGACGATCCGGATTGGCAGCGTTCGCCCTACGCCTACATGTTGCTGCAAGCGCGCGGGCCACACGTTGACCGTATTCCGCAGTTGAAGCTAGACCTCGACTTCAACGACATGTCTGGCTTCACGATCTTGCCGATCGGTTCGTCGCCGGTCGTTGTCGATGCGTCGCAGGAACAAACCGCGCGCCCGTACTCGAACCTCGAAGTCTTGCAGTTGCTCGACGAGCGCAAGATCGACGAAGGCAAGGTAACCCTCGAGATCAAGGCGAAGAGCTGGGGCATGGTCCCGGACCTCGATACCTTCCTCGAACTCAAGACCCCGGGCTTCGTCATCAAGAAGGCCGACGACCAAGGTGCCTCAGTGGTGCGCTTCTCGGATGACCAGGACTCGGTCGAGAGTGAGCGCGTTTGGCTGTTGGCGCTGGAGCCCGAAGAGGGTGCGGCACCGGGCAATTTCCGCTTTGGCGAGCCGATGCTCGAAGGCGTCCGCGCGGTCTACCAGCGCTACAACGATGCGGACCTTGAGACCGTCAGTGCCGAGGTCGCGCTGCGCCGTGCAATCAACGCGACCAACCCGGCCTGGGCTTGGGTCCTGTTGGTCTTGGCCATTATTGGCTACTGCGTTTGGTTCTTCTACCCGGCCGCGCGCAAGGGCACGGATGGCGACGAGCAAGCGTTGCGCATGCCCGAGCAGTTGACGGCGTTCTCGGTGCTGGCCTTGCTGCAGAAGATTCGAGGCGTGGCTCCGTTGGCGGAGTCGCAGAAGGAGCAGCTTGATATCGACGTGCAGCGCATCGAAGCGAGCCACTTCGGCAAGCAGAGCGAAGCCGGGCTCGAACTCGAGAAGATTGCCCGTCACTGGTTGAGCAAGGCGAGCTAGCCGCTCTCTGCTCACACGTGTCGGTTGTGCGTGCCTAGTGTTCGCCGCCGACACCGCCCCACCCCATTCATAGAACAACCCCTCTACCGCCTTTACCCGCACATGACCGCATCCGCTACTGCCCCTCGTTTCGTCGAGACACTCAAGTTTCTCGATCAGATTAAGACTCGCGTCGGCAAGGTTGTCGTCGGCCAAGAAGTCGTGGTCGAGCGCGTCTTGATCTCGCTGCTGACCTCTGGCCACTTGCTGCTGCAGGGCGTGCCTGGCCTGGCCAAGACGCTGCTGGTTGCGGCGGTCTCCAAGACGGTTGACTTGTCGTACTCGCGCATCCAGTTCACGATCGACTTGCTGCCGTCCGACATCGTCGGCAGTGAGATCCTCGATCAGAAGACCCACGAGTTCCGCATCCACAAGGGGCCGATCTTCACCAACCTGCTGCTCGCCGATGAGATCAACCGCGCCGCGCCGAAGGTGCAGAGTGCGTTGCTCGAAGCCATGCAGGAGCGCCGGGTCACGATCGGTAACGATAACTTCGCCCTGCCGGCACCGTTCCTCGTGATCGCCACGCAGAACCCGGTTGAGCAAGCGGGCACGTTCGAGTTGCCGGAAGCGCAACTCGATCGCTTCATGCTGTTGCACCGCCTCGAATACCTGAAGCCCGAAGAAGAACTCGAAGTCCTGCGCCGCAATGCCAAACTCGGTGTGCGTCGTGATGGCAAGGGTGCCGTGGCACGCACCGAGTTCGATGTTCTCGGTGAGCAAGAGAAGGGCAGTGCCGACCAACTGGTTCGCGCGATGGAAGACGTGCAGGAAGTGCACGTCAGCGAAGCGTTCCTCGAGCACTGCGTCGAGATCGTTAACCGCACCCGCAACCACCCGAGTCTCGAACTCGGTTGTAGTCCACGCGCCGGCATCTCGCTGGTCAAGGCGTCACGCGCTCGCGCGCTGATTCACGGCCGCGACTACGTGGTTCCTGAAGACCTGTTCGCACTCGCCGAGGACGTCATCTTGCACCGCATTCGCCTCAGCTACGAAGCTGTGGCCGAAGGCCAAACGAGTGCTCAAGTCCTGCAGGAGATCCTGAACGAAGTTGCCAAATGAGTGGTGACGATCACAGCGGTGCCTCTAGCCGGGGCATGAGCATTCGGGAGCGCGAAGCCGCGCTGCCGGGGATGCTGCCGAATATCGAGCCATCGGCCGCTCGCAAGTTCGTCGTCGCCATCAAACGACTAGCAGACGATCTGACTTACGGCCTCGATGGATCGCGATTCCTCGGTTCGGGCATCGATTACGTGCAGTCGCGTCAGTACATCGCCGGCGACCCGGTCAAGTCGATCGATTGGCGAGTGACGGCGCGCACGTCGAAGTACTACATTAAGCAATACGAGGCGCAGCGTCGTTTTCCGGCGTGGTTCCTGGTCGATACATCGGCATCGATGGTGGTGTCGTCGTTGGCTCGCAGCAAATATGAGACGGCGCTGCAGGTTGCTGGCGGACTCGCGTTGGCGTGTCTCGATCGCACCAGTCCCGTCGGCGTGCTGGGTTGCGGCGCGCGCGACGTGCACATCAAGCCGAGCCTGGCCAAAGACCAAGTCATGCAGTGGTTGCTGCGACTGCGTCGCCATTCGTTCACCGAGCCGACCCAGATGGTTCGGCGCATTCGCGAACTGCGACCGACGTTGGCAGCCCGTTCCATCATTGTGATTCTCAGCGATCTGCACGAGCCCGGTGCGGTGCATTCGGCGGCGTTGCTCGCGCAACAACATGAAGTCGCCGTGATCCAGTTTCAGGACCCCGCCGAGATCATGTTGCCGGGCGCTGGCTTCTTGCGGGCCAAGGAAGCGGAGTCCGGTCGCGATTTCGTCGCGCGCGGTAAGCGCGGAATGATGAACCAAGAAAAGATCGAACACGAACTGCGGCGCGGCGGTGTCGACCACCTGTTGATCCGCACGGACCGGCCCTACTTGCAGCGCTTACGCCACTTCTTCCGTTCGCGCGGGATCTCGGGAGGTGCTCGATGATGCGTCTGACAGTCAACCTGACACTGCGACTGCTCGCGTGCATGATGTTGTGCGCGACGGTGCTGATTGCACAGGCTCGCGACCAACGCGAAGCGACCGTTGGCATGCGTGCCTACGTCGAGCAAGTCGTGATGGCAGGTCCGGAGCTTGTGCCGGCTCCTTCGTCGATGGGTTCGCAGGTTGTCGTGCGCGTCGTCAAGACGTGGCCGCACGGCGAACACCTTCGCTACGACCTCGAGTGGGTCGGGTTCGAAGAGGGCAGCTACAATCTGACGAATTACCTGGTGCACAAAGACGGTACGCCGATGGGTGCGTTGCCGCCGATCAACGTCAAGGTGCGGAGCCTGCTGCCTGCCGAGGCTTTTGAGCCAAGCGACATTGATCCGGCTGCTGCTGCGCGACTCGATGGCTACTCGACGTTGCAGGTCGTGGTCGGCGTGTTGTGGGGCATTGGTTTGCTAGCGATCTTGTTTGTTGGTCGCAAGTGGGCCGTCAAACCACCGCCGCCGTCACCGCCACCGACGCTCGCGGATCGTCTGCGGCCGATTGTCGAAGAGGTCGCCACGGGTAATGCGGACAATGCCAAGAAGGCGGAACTCGAACGACTGTTGGTTGCCTTCTGGCGTGCCCGTTTAGACCTCGGTTCGGCGCGTGCCGTGGATGCGATCATGGCGATCCGCAAGCACGATGAGGCCGGTGCATTGTTGCGGCAGGTTGAAGCGTGGCTGCACGCCCCTGAACCGCCAAAGTTGATGGATGTCTCGGCGCTGTTGCGGCCCTACCGCTCGGTGACGGCCGAGAGCTTTGCGCCGATTGATGCGAACAACCCCGGCTCGCATGGAGGCGGTGCCTGATGTTCGCACGTCCGTGGATGTTGCTGCTGCTGTCTCTGCCTCTGCTGCATCTGTATTGGGTCTGGTCACGTCGCAGCGGCCGCTTTGCAATGCCGTTTGACTCCGATGGGGGCAAGCGATTTGGCAGCGGTTGGGCGATGCGCGCCTTGCTGGGCATCGGTGAGTCGTTGCCGGCGTTGTTGATGGCGGTGGCGGTCTTGCTGATCTCGTTACCGCAAGAACTCGCGGCGCCGAAGCAGAAGCGGGCGCTAACCAACATCCAGTTCGTCGTCGACATCTCTGGTTCGATGACGGCCAAGTTTGGCAGCGGCACGCGCTATGACGCGTCGATGAAGGCGATCAACGAGTTCCTCGATTTCCGCAGCGGAGATTCGTTTGGCCTGACGTTCTTTGGCAACAACTACCTGCACTGGGTGCCGTTGACGAGCGACCCATCCGCGTTCCGCAACTCGATCCCGTTCATGCGTCCGGAGAACAATGTTCCCGGCTTTGGCGGCACCGAGATTGGCAAGGCGGTGCTCGGCGCGCGCGAAGTGCTGACGTCCCGTGAAGAAGGCGACCGCATGATGATTTTGGTCACCGACGGTTGGAGTAGCGACCTGTCTGGCGGTGCCGAGATGGAAATCGCCAAACGCTTGAAGCGTGAGCACATCAAACTGTTCGCGGTCAATATTCAGGAGACTGAGGCGCGCGGCGAGATCGTCAACCTGGCGCGCATGACTGGCGGCGAGGTCTTCAATCCCGGTGATACGAATGCCCTCAAAGGTGTGTTCTCGGCGATTGACGGCATGACCAAAACTGAACTCGAGCAAGCGACGGCCGAACTGGTCGACTGGTTCTTCCCGTTCGCGATCGCGGGCTTGAGTGTGCTGGGTGTCTACATGCTATTCATGCTGGGCTGGAGGTACACACCATGGTGAGCCTCTACGCCACACTTGCGGCTTTCGTCGTCGCGCTGCTGGGCGAGGTGCTACTGGCGCGCCGCGTCTCTCGTATTCGGAACTTGGTGTTTGGTCCGACGGGCCGTCCGGCCAAGTGGGTCGTGGCGGTGCCGATGCTTCGCATCCTCGCCAACAGTGCACTCGCTTGGTCGTTGGCAACCCTGCTGACCGTCGACCCGAAGGTTCATGCTGGCGAAGAGATGACCGATGAAGACTGGCGCCATCTGGTGCTCGTTTACGATGTGTCGCCGAGCATGTTCTTGAAGGATGCTGGCGTATCGGGTGACCTTACGCGTCACGAGCGTTCGCGCGAACTGATCGAATCGCTGTTCGATCGCGTGCAGATCGGCAAGTTTAAGGTCAGCGTCGTCGCGACCTACAACGGCGCGAAACCGGTGGTCACGGACACCAAAGATATTGAGGTCGTTCGGCACATGCTGTCGGAGGTCGATCTGCAATGGGCGTTCAAGGTCGGCAAGACCAAACTGTTCGATGGCATCACCGAGGCCGCCAAGCTGGGCAAAACCTGGCGCGCGAATAGCGCGTTGCTGGTCATCGTGAGCGATGGTGACACGGTGCCTGCATCCGGCATGCCCGAGTTGCCGCCGTCGTTTGGCGGGACGCTCGTGGTTGGCGTTGGCGACCACTTGTCCGGCAGTTTCATCGCTGGCCAGCAGTCGCGTCAGGACCAGAGCACGCTACGCCAATTGGCAATTCGTCTGGGCGGTGAGTTCCACAACGGCAACCGCCGTCAGGTTCCGAGCGACATGCTCAGCGCCGCCGCGGCCGATTCGCGCAATCCACTGTTCGAACGGTTGACACTGCGCGAATACGCGCTGTTTGCGATGCTGCTGTCGGCCGGCATTCTTGGCGCGCTGCCACTTTTGCTGCACTACTTCGGCACGCGCTGGCGACCGGGCGTGCAGCACATGCGCGAGATCGCGTAGCGCCGTCGCGATCTGACCGGCCTACGCCATGTCGATGTCGACGGATATCCGCTTGCCGAAGGAGCAGGAACCGGTGTTCCCGGCGCGGTGTTGTCGTTGCCTCGCGGGCGACCCGGAGCACAAGGTTCGCGTTTCAGCGAGCCGCTTCAGTTGGGCGCAACTGTTCTTCGTCTGGACCTGGCTGTTCCGCAAGTCGATCAAGCATGAGGTGCCCGTTTGCTACGCGTGCTGTGGTCCCGTAAGGCGGCGCAAGGTGGTCGAGATGTTCGTGCTCGTCGCAGTCGTCGTGCTGGCGTTCATGGTCGTGATACCTTGGATGAAGGCGATGGGGTTGAACGGCCAGTGGCAGAAGATCGCGACCTACGGCGGCGCGTTCGTGTTCATGATCCCGTACATCCTGTGGTGCGTGTTCATGCCGCCAGCGTTCGACATGACGGTGGGGGACGGATACGTCGAGTACGAGTTCGCCGACGAGCGCTACGCGAGGATGTTTGTCTCCGACAATCCGGGTGCCGAGTCGGATGACATCGACATCGACGATGACGATAATGACTTCGACGACGAGCTCGATCTGGGCGAAGTCGGCGAAGAACACGAAGGCGATTACGACCAGGAATCCGACGATGACCATGGCGATGACGAGCGAAGGCGCTGAGCGACTGGCGCGAAAACGGCTCTGGGTAGCCGTCGCCTTGGCGGGCACGATTGCCCTCGGCTTGTTGTCGCGGCGCTATCCGCTGCCCGGAATCCTCGCGGAATACACCGGCGACGCGCTCTATGCCTCTGCGGCATTCGCGGGTCTTTCGTTGCTGTTCGCCGGCGCGAGAACCCGTTCTCTGGCCATCACTGCATTCGTGTTGAGCGCGTCTGTCGAGTTCTCGCAGTTGCTTAACTGGTCGTTTTTGAACGACTTACGGTCAACTCTGTTTGGCCGACTGGTGCTTGGGAGCGGCTTTAAATGGGCCGACATGGTCGCCTATTCGCTCGGTGCCATGGCGGCTGCAGCCGTCGATTTAGCCCTGAGGAAGCGCCGCGTCCGCATGACGTAACTTTTGTAGTGGGGTGACCCCAGAGTCCCCGTCTGACCGATAGACTGTTGATCGCTCCGATGGTCGGGGCAGACACTTACAAACCAAGATGCGCAACATCCTGTTGGTTGGCTGGCTCCTGCTCCCTATCGGGGCTTGGGCCTATCATGAAGGCCCGGGCCAGGACCAGATCGCTCTCGAGAAGACCGATGCTCTGATCCTTGCCGCTCACAATGCGGCTGACGGCGGCGATTGGAAACTCGCGGTGGCGGAGTACCAAAACGCCCTCTCAAGCCTGCCCAAGAACCCGGACTCTTTTGACGTCAAGGTCTCGCAGCGACTGCAGATTGAACTCAACAAGGCGCGCATGCAGGCGTCGGGTCTTCCGGAAGCTCGCGATGAGCTCGAGAGCCTCGTTGAGCAAATGCAGGGCGACGAGAGTACCGACCCAGTTCTGATGCGCGACGCTCGCCAAGCGTTGGCTCGCGCTCAGTTCTACAAGACCTGGTTGATGCGCCTCGAAGGCCTCGACCGCACGGTCTGGGAGCCGGAGATCGAAGCCGCTCGCCAAAACTGGCGACTGCTAGCCGAGCAGGCCACGACCGACAAGGACAAGTTGCTGCACCAGGAAGACCTGGAAGCTGCCGTTCGCTTGGCTCGCCTCGAGATCGAGGATCTGCAGGGCTTGCCCCTGCCGAGCGAGTGAGAAGGTTGAAGCAGCAGCGACAAGGCCGGTCGGCCTAAAATCAGTAAGAGCAAGAAGCAGGGTCCCCCGAAGAGCGGCGCCAGCAGTGGCCCGAAGTTCGGACGCGGCGGCTCCTAGCCCTCACTGACGCAACTCACATACGGAAAACGCCACCGAGCAATCGGTGGCGTTTTTCATGTACCCAGGAAGGTCCGAGGGGGCGGCACTCGCACCCTCGCCCGCGAGTTTGCAGTCTTCGTGCACCGGCGAGTTGTTGGTGCGTTGCCATGCCCGATGCGACAAGTGCGCCAGTGCGTGGTGGATAGCCCCCACGGGGCAAGGGCGTCAGTCGCCCTGCTTACCTCGCGACTGTGAGCGCCCTCAGTAGGAGGGCGTCTGCGCTGCCTGGGGGGCGAGGACGTGGTCTCCAGTCCTGACGCCGCGCTGCCGTCTTCACGTCAACTGCTGTGCTGCTGCCCCAACCCTTACCGGGCCGGGGGGCTGATTTCGCGGATGACAGCGCCGCGGTCGTCGTCGAGCACCAAGACTGCGTAGCGCGTCGCGCCGCTGTTTGGGTCGTCGGATAGCGATGCGTAGTCGAAGCGGCCGCGCAGGTCGGTGTAGCCGTCCTTGTGGAAGCGAACTTCGCCGTTGCGCAGCTTGGCGAACACCTTCACGTAGGCCTTCGACAGCGGCTTGTTGGTCTTCGACTCGGTTACGGCGACTTGGCCGTAGGACTCAAGGAAGCGTACGTCGAGCGCGTTGGCGAAGTATTGGCGAGAGCGAGCCAGGCCGCCGGCGCGCACTTCGATCAGCACGTTCTTTTGCCAAAACTGCTGCGGTAGCTCGTAGGCGAGTTGCTGTTGATCCTTGGCAAGCGTTCGGGTCTCGCTGTGGTTGGGCTGCACGAATGAGGCCGAAGCACCATCGGGACCGGCGAACGGTTGCGCCGAGAAGGCGAACTCGACATCCAGTTCGTAGTAGCGCACTTCGACCTCTTCGAGGTTCTTGTAGCTGATCGCCACGGTCCGGCCAGAGACAGCCAGCTCAAGCGCCGGTGCTGTCGCCGCGAGGTTGTCGGACGTCTGCTTCGCGACAGCTGTCGCCGTCTTGCCTTCGGCCTCGTCGAGATGCGCGATCACTGTCTGGAACCGCTCCTGCCAGTGGGCGACCGGATCGTTGACATGCGCGGTCGCGATACGGCGCGCCTTCTGAATCTCGCCAGTGAAGAAGCACAGATACGTCGACAGGTAGTCGAACTGCACCTTCGCGTCGATCTCGCTCGGGTTGATCTTGGCGTGGCTCTCGATCGCTTCTTCGACGCGGTCCTGTAACAGGAAGTAGTAGGTGACGGCCAACCAGTCGTTGCTGTCGAGTTGCGGGCGGTAGCCGAGCAGGTTCATCAACGCGTTGTATTGGCGGGCTAGGTCATTGTTGGCGAACTTGCGTTGGCTGCCGAGTTGATGCGCGCGCTGGTGTACGAGCGGGCTCAGCTCGAGGTGCTGGAAGCGCAGGCGTTCCTTCGGGTTGATGTGTACCAGCGGCGATTCGAGCCACGTGCCACACTGATCGAGGAAGTCGTCGCGGTGACGCAGGTATTCGCTGGTCACTTCTGCGTTGCGATGCAGCAAGCCGTAGGACCACAGCGTGTTGTCATACGCGTGGCGCTTCTTCAGCATCGGCAGCACCGCTTCGAAGAACGAGCGATCACGCATGCGCCATGCGATCTTGCCCAAATCGAGTCGTTGCACGTTGTGCGTATCAATGAACGACAGCACTTCTGTGGGCGAACCCTGCTGCGAAACGTGCTCCCACGACGTTGTGTCGAGCTTGCTCGGCTCGTCGACGACTTTGAGCATCTTGCTACTGGCGAATGCAATCAGCTTGCCCTTCTCGGCGGCGTGCGTTGGGTAGTGCGAGAACTCGCCAGTCGATGGGAAGTAGAACGAGTATTCGAGCGTGGCCGTGGCGTATGGGGCCAAGTTTAACGAACGACCCTTGGTCCAGAACCCGCGTTGCAGCGGCACCGAACCTGCAGGCACCTGCAGCAGCACTTCGGCCGTGCGTTGGCTTGAAGTCGGGTTGGTGACCACAACCTGGCAACCGTAGGCGACGTCGACGAGGAACTCGTCAGTGACGAACGCATCGCGGCGCTCGCCGTTGCTCCATCGGTAGCGGTCGTTGAGCCGGAAGAAGTTCTGGCCCAGCAGCATCGGCGTCGCGTCTTTAGCTTTCTCTGACGAACTGATCTCTTTGCGAACCAATAGCAGCGGAGATGCTGCGCGCAGTTTGTCGCCGTTTTCGCTCTTCTCGTGCTTGCCAGCTTCGAACGGCAAGTCGATGACGCTGAGCGCCATCATCATCTCAAGGAAGCTGCCAGTGGCTTCGACCACCGACGCCGAGACGAACGGTTGACCTTCTTTGCGGCTCGCGTAGTCGACCCAGAACGAGTTCGTGCGGATTACGCCCGTCGTCGGATCCTCCATGCGGCGCTGCCAGTAGTTGTGCTCGACCAACATCTTGGTGTCGCCAACAGCTCGGTAGAGGTTGCGCACGCTCTTGCGGCGGCTGAGTTCGCGGAGCGCGGAGCGATCGGTTTCGCCGGCCTCGCCGTCGGTTGCGATCTCCTCGATCAATTC
Source organism: uncultured bacterium (assembly GCA_937906475.1). Classification (GTDB taxonomy): domain Bacteria; phylum Planctomycetota; class UBA1135; order UBA1135; family UBA2386. The sequence goes on along the minus strand of CALCZA010000156.1, from coordinate 21,579 downwards.
CTTTTCGAGGTTCTTCATGTCCGCAACGGACTGGCGTTCGAGCTTCTCTGACGGTGCTGGAGGCGTGGCCGGCTGCTTGTCGGCTGGCCCGCGCTCGCTCGACAGGCCACCGGTCGCTGGCCCGGGCGTTGCTGGCCCGCCCGGACGGCCAGCCGAAATCTTTGGAGTTGCGTTCGCTCGCCGTTGCGGCTGGTTGCGGCCTCCACCTCGCGGGGCGCCAAGGAAAAAGTCATCGCTACCCGTGGTGTTGAGCCGCTCACTCTTCAGAGCCATGTCGAACAGCGAGGCCAACCGTGTTGCCGCGACCGGGTTGATCTCGAGGCTCTCTTTTAGTGAACGTGCCACTGCTTCGCGTTCGTCGCCGCCGAGGCGTTGTGCCAGCAGGATCTTCTCGATCAGGTTGAGCTGGGCGAACTTCCACGGCTCGAGGTATTGCTTTACCTCCATGTCTAATAACCAGCGATCAAGGAACGTCTTGTCGAGCTTGTTGGCGAGGAACGGACGCACCACGCTGCGGAAGAACTCAGGGTCCTTCTGGCTCAAGAAGAAGTGCAGTTCGTGACATGCGTGCTTGCTGTAGTTCTCGAGCTTCTTAGCGCGGGTCATGCCAGGCCAATTGAGCAAGAATGCAAAGCTCTGCAGCGAGCCGTCGTTGGTGATCGTCGCGAACAATCGGTAGACGCTACCGATCGAATCGTGGATCTCGACTTGTGTGTCATGCGCGTTATCGAGCGAAGCCGTGCCGCCGGCCGCGATAAACTCGATGTGCTTGGTCTCAATGAAGTGCTTGTCGGTTGCCAGGGATCCAGGCAACGCTCGCGAGCGCGGTTGCATCGGTTGCTCGCTGCGCACCGTCGTGTTGTAGATAGCTTGTGTGCCATCGATCGCCAGCACATGTACGTGTTGGCCTTCACCTAGCGAGGCGAGCGGCACTGTTACGTAGCCCTCCTTGTCGGGGTGCAGGTTGTCGAGCATCGACGAACCCTGCGGTAGGTAATCGAGGTTGGCGCTGATGCCGGAGTTGGCGCCGGCGCCCTGCTTACGACCGCGGCCTTTCGATTGGCGGCTGCCCGATTTGCCGCCGTAGCGTCCGCCGGCGCCGCCGCCCAAGCCGACCGCTGAGTTCCATTCGTTCGAGGAGAAGCTCGAAGATGTTTCTTTGAGCGCCATTGGGTTCAGCAGCATGCTCGGTCGCTGGAGCATGCTGCCGGGATACTTCTTGGTGAAGCGCCGCTCCAGCACGTAGCGATATTCATCACCTAGCTTGCGGCCGGCGTGGTAGCTGCTGTCGGATCGTCGTTTGTCGATCGCCTCCGCCGTGTGTGGCTTCGTGCCGCGCAGGTTTGCGAACATGTCGTAGGTCGGCATGTAGCGCGTTGCGACGACGTGCACGCGAGTGCTGCCCGTGGCGTTCGCTATCTTGATGCGCAGGTTGTCGCCTTCGACGCCAACTTGCTGTAGTTGCAGTGGGCGGGTCGGCGTTGTTTCGAGGACGCGATCGCGACCGATCAGGTAGCGACCGTTGCGCTGGCCCTTGGTGATGCGCAGCGTCACGTGGTCTTCGGTCTCGTGCATTTGCAGCGAGTAGTCGCCCGGCGCGAGGTTGCGCACTTCGACAAAGCCGCCGGCGATGGCTAGGTGCTCGAAGGCATCGTGGTTATGGCCCAGTAGCGAGAACTCGCGCCGCGACGGCGCGGCGAGTTTGCCCTGATAGGGGAGTCGCAGCGTGTCGCCAACCGAGCCGTGCAGGACGCGCGGCATGCGGCAGGTGGCGTCCGTCAGTTCGAAGGTGCCACCAATTCCACCGTCCTTTTTCACGTAGAGACGATCGATGCCAGCCAATCGACCCATCTGGATACGGCCGCGTTCGTCTGTTTGTAGCGACACGTTGATCGCGTCGCGGTAGTCGCGATGGAACAGCTTCACGCTGCATGTGCGACCGGCTTGCACTTCACCGCTCTTGCCGCGCAGTTCGACGACGTAACCACCAGTCGTGTTGAGCAGCATCGGGATGCTGGTCGCAGCGCTCGCGTCGATGGTGTTGAACCGGAACGTGTCCGACCAGCTGTTGAGCTGAACGCGCTTGCCGGTGAGGTCTTCGACATAGCCGTTGAGGCCGATGCGCAGCGAGGACAAGCGGGTTGGTACACGGATGTCGTGTGTCAGTTCTTGCGCGGTGACGAACTTCAGGTCGCGCACTTCTTGCGTCGTCGACTGTCCATCTAGGTCGGTCGCGATCACCGTCAGAACCGGAGCTTGCAGCAACTCAAGCGAAACGTCGTGGCCAGCCAATGCCAGTTGCGGCCGCACTAGCAGTCGCGCGGTGTTGTCGGCGATCAGCGACTCGCGGTCGACGTGCACACTGTTCTGCAGTTGGTAGGACTCGGCGTGGTGACCGAAATTGACTACCGACGAACGGTTGCCATGCTGCAGGACGAGTTTTTTCTGACCTGGCGAGGTCGTGAACGGCATGAGGATCTCGCCGCGATCGTCGGCCTTGTATTCACGGCCACCAAACCACGCGCTCGCATTCTCGACGTGTTGGCCCGCCTCGTCGTAGACGCGCACCAGTTGGCCCGCAGCCGACGTGCGTTCGACGATCCGCATGCCGCCCTTGTGCACGATAGCGCGGCTAGAGATGCCGTTGCCGACGAACTCGACCACATAAGTGCCGGGCTTTTTCAGCATCGGCAGGTCGAACGATCGCTTGACGCGGCGCATCGGCGCATCGTCGTAGTCGAAGGTCTGCTCATAGTTGGCGACGACGCCATCTAATTCGATCGAAGCATCGACCGGCTTTTGCTTTTCGACGTGGTAGCGGAAGCTGTCGATCGCGAACACTTTGACCAGCAACTGTTTGACGTTCTTGGTCTCGAGCTCGAGATTGACTGCGTCGTTGGCACCGTAGAACTTTTTCTGTGTCGGTAAGAAGCGCAGCTCGACCTTCTTCTCCAACTGCTCGAGTCGCGCCGGGTCATTGAGCAGCGAATACCACCGCTCCATGTCGCCATCGCCGCGCAGGATCTTGGTCTCGGCGAGCACGCGCTTCAGCCAGTTCCCGTCGAGGAAGTCGCTGTAGGAATCGATGCTGTCTTCCGTCCGGAAGAAGTGTTCGAGGCACTGCTTCACCAGTGCATCGTCTTTGCCTATGGCCTGCATCAGCGTCGGGTATTTGCTGCCCAGATTGACGTGTTGCGCGCGCTTCGTGAATCGCTCGATGTGTGACTTGGCTGCATAGCCATTGCGCCGCGGCAGGCGGATATACTGCATGAAGCGATCCTTGTTCGGACCCCCGGCGGCGATGTCGTGTTGCAGCCAGTGGTAGAGGATGTGCGCCTTCAGTGAGTTGAAACTCGGGTTGAGACCGCGTGCGTAGTTCCACAGGTTGCTGAGGTGTTGCTCGCGCGTCTTTGCATCTTCGATCCACGCGGTGTCGGCGTCGGGTTGTAGGCGCATCAGGTAGGCCTGCACGAACCGGTTGTCCTCCTTCAATTCCGGGCGAAGTTCGGCGCACTGGTCCAGTTGCTCACGACGCAGCATGTTGTGAATCGGCAGCGTGCCGAAGCCGCGGCTCTCACGATGCGACAGATTGCGAGCGATCAGTGCCGGCAGATTGGGGGTGTCCGGGCGTTGCAATCGCTTTAGTAAGCTGTGCAGTTGGCGATCGTCGAGATTGGTCGAGGCAAGCGTCGCGAGGGCGCGATCGTGGAAACCGTTGACGGTGTTGCGGTGGCTGGCGAGCGCACGCGCCTTCAGCGTCGCCGGCGAAATCATGCCCGGGTCGAGTCGCGTCGCTAGGTCCGAGCGTTGGCCTGGCACGATGCGTTCGTGCTGGAACTGCACGCTCAGTCGCTGTCGGAGTAATTGGAATGTGCGTTCCTCGTTGCTACCAAAGCTCAGTAGCGCCTCGCGGTTCTCAATCTCGATGACGCGAGCGGTGCGGCCGTGCCGTTTGATCCAAGTCGGCAGTACCTTTTGTACGGCCGCAAAGTCGCGGGCGTCGAGGCGTTCGCGGCAGTGGTAGTAGTACCAGTCCGCAGAACCAGGAATCAGGTTGGCGACGATGCTGGCTCGGTCTTTGGCCAGCGCGTAGGACTCTTCGAACCCTGCCGGGGTGCCTTGTGCTCGCAAGCCGTGAGCCGTCATGGCGGCGGTACAGGCGGCGATGGTCAGTAGCGTGGCGAGCGGACGGCGTTTGGCAGTGCTGAGCATTGGTCTTGTCGGGTGCGAATCGTCTGTGACAACGTGCGTCGCGGTGGCTGGATCAGTCTTCCTGGTAATTCTCTAGCCAGGGGGTGTCGTAGCAATGCGATTGTTGGGTTGAGGTTCCGAGAATCTTAGCGGATTGCCGTAGTTCGGGCTGTTTGGGCGCAATCCTGAGCCATTGGCTAGGTGGATTCGCTCGACAAGACTTGTGGCCGTCGTCGCAACCGAACTGAGACGGGTGGACGGTGCGGAGGGCAACCGACTGCGCCTAGATGTTGGGGGCCTACCTGCAATGGTGAGGGACTTTGCACCGTGGATTTCGGTCAAGGGCCGAGGCATTCGATGCACGCGAGGTCGACGTTCGCGAGCGTGGGCAGGCGCTCGCGTGCTCGGTCCGGTGTCCGTGTGGGCGATCACCTCGTCGGGCGCAGGACCTGGCCGGACTGCCAAGTCCAAATCGTCTTGCATGGCTCCCCGCGGCGGCCGGCGTGACTTCACGCGACGGGCCGCCCACTCACGGTCTTACAGCAAGCCGCTGATGCGGGCGTCGAGCGCGTTCTGATCCTTTGTGAAGCTTGCGAGTGCCGCAGCAGTCAACATGCCATCCCAGCTAGCGGTGCCAGCTTTGACGCGACTTTGCCACTCGGCGTGCACCGGGATCTTGCCGTCGCTGTTGACCTTCGCCGCTTCTTCGCCTGAGAATTGCGGGAACATATCGCCAGCGCCGTTGATGGCTAGCGTCGCCATCACGTCCGCAGCCGTTGCCGAGTTGGCATCGAGCGCGGCAGTAGCAGCGGTCGCCTCCTTAAACTCGGCGCTGATATCCCAGAAGCAATTTAAGCCCTCGGCTGCAGCATCGATGCCGGCGCCAAAGCTCACTGCCGGATCGTTGCCCGTCTTGTCGACGATCGTGTCCGGTGCTGGGTTGAGTTCGATGAAGCTCTTGGCGGCACCTGTCGGAATGGTAAAGACGTCGAGGCCGAGCAGATCGTTGACCTGGTTGCCATTGCGGATCGATGCGCCGATCTGGCGAACGTCCGGGCCGCCATCCGCGAGCAGTTTGCGCAACGCACGTTGGCTCGCGAGCGTCGCCTTCTCACCTGCGTTCTTGCCATCACCGAGCTTGTTGTCGGCAATGAACGCACCGATGCGGCCCATGAACACGTTGACCCAGGTCGGCTTCGCCAGTGATGCGATCAGAAAATTTTGACGCGCCGAGAAGCCGAGCGTGAAGTTCAATCGAATGCCGTCATCGGACAGGCGACGCGCTGCGATCAAGCCTGCCGGCGTCAGTGGCACCTTGACGATGAAGCGGTCTGGGCAGATCGCGTGGAAGCGCTTGCCGTATTGGTAGCTCGCTTCGGCGTCGTTGCTGATCGCGGTGTGCAGTTCGACCGAAACATCGGCATCAAACGTGCGCACCAGTTTCAGGCCGTGTACTGCGTTCAGCACGAACGCGATCTCTTGCACGATGTTGTCGCGACTGACGCCCTTGTCACTCAGCAACTTCGCGGTGCCGGGAACCAGTTTGTCGTAGATGCCCTTCTGCACTTCATTGTTGAGCAGGGTGTTGTTGGTCGTCAGTGCGACGAACTCCTGTGCCCATAACGCTTGTGCTGCATCAATGTCGCCGGTGTCGAGCCAAAGCCCGGTTCCGGTCTTGGCGACGGCCGCCCAAAGCGCAGAGTTCGGGAAACTCGAACGGCTTTGTTGGGGGTCTGGGACTTGCTGCAGGCAGAAGCTGGCAACGTCTTGGGCGAGAGTAGAATCGTGGCTGGGGGCTTGAGACATGAAGTGACCTAGGGGCAGCGATCGTAGGCCGCGAGCGGGCGAAAACTACTGAGCTACTGATGTCTGAGGCGCTTCGTGCGCGATTTCGGCTCTTGTTTCATGTGCTCGATGCAGGCCCGCTGCAGTTTGCTCTGGTAACCCGCTTCTTTGGCGATGCGCCACAGCCGTCGCTGCAAGTTGAGTCCCTTTACCTTGAGCGCAACCAAGTCACCTGATGCAAGCTCGCGCCGCACCGCGAACTCGGACAAGCAGCCCAGTCCGAGCCCCGACCGCACGCCTTGCTTGACGGCTTCACTACTGCCAAAGGTCAGGGCGGCGTGCAACTGCACGTCGTGGCTGCGTAGGGCGTCTTCAAAGACCGAACGGGTGCCCGAACCTGGTTCGCGCATGATCCACTGCTCGGCGGCTAAATCGTCGAGCGACAGTTGCCGGCGCTTGGTCAGCTTGTGGCCGGCAGCGGCGAACACGAGCAGTTCGTCTTGCCGCCACGGGGTCGCCGCGATTTGCGGGTGGTGCGAGGGCCCCTCGATGAATGCTAGGTCGAGTTGCTGCGAGCGCAATTGGTCCTCGATGGCCTCGGTGTTGGCGATCTCAAGGTTGATGTCGACGTCGGGGTGGGCGGCGACGAACGTTCCGATCAACTCCGGTAGCAGGTAGGTGCCAATGGTGGAACTGGCGCCAATGCGCAGGTTGCCTTTGAGGATGTCGCCGTGGTTGTAGTGCTGCACGAGATCTGAGGCCCGCATCAGTAGGTCGGCGGCGTCCTCAGTCAACTTGCGGCCGCGGTCGTTGAGCACGATGCGGCGGCCGACCCGTTCGAACAGCGGCCCGCCGAGGCGATCCGCGAGTTCGGCAAGTGCTGTGCTGACAGCTGATTGAGACAGATGCACGGCGGTGGCTGCGGCCGTGACATGCTCGCGGTGGGCGACCGCCAGGAAGATCTCCAGTTGGCGTAGGGTGATCATGTGGCTTGGCTAATCATCAGTTAGATCAATCATATAGCACGAAACGTTCAATTGGACCGATGACCAGAGGAAGTCGATGCTTTCTCACCTGATGATCACCGTTGCCCGCGTCGCACTGTCCATAGCCCGAGTTGGCTGGCCCCTCCCCTCGCCAGTGGTGCCGTCGCCAGAGGGTCGGGTGCCAATGGGGCTGCCTGCGGGCGTGCCAAGCCCACGAGGCCACCTTCTGCCGGGCCTGCTGCTGGCCGGTGGGGTTGCGGTTCTCGCCACGCTCCTGACCCCGGTGCTCGCCGCGTGCGGCGTCGTCGCGGGATCGATGGTCGTGTCGCTCTTGCTAGGGCTCGCGCTGGCACAGCTTCGCCCGATGCCGACCGCGACTCTGCCCGGCCTCGACTTTGCGTGCCGCCCGGTGTTGCGCTTCGCGATCGTGCTTCTCGGGTTGCGTATCGGCTTGCCACAGGTCGCGGCCGTTGGCGCCAGTGGCTGGCTAGCCGTCACGGCCATCGTCGCTTCGACGTTGTTGTTCGGCTACTGGATCAGCCGCCGGCTCGGCCTGTCGTCGAACCTTGCCTGGTTGCTCGCGTCGGGCCACGCGATTTGTGGTGCCGCCGCCATCGCTGCCGCGGATTCGGTGTTGAAGGCTAAGGATCGTGAGGTCACCCAAGCGCTGACCATGGTGACGCTGTTCGGTACGCTTGCGATGTTGGTCCTGCCAATGCTCGGTTCTTGGCTGCAGCTAGACGCCGACCTCTATGGCTTCTGGGTTGGAGGTTCTGTGCACGAAGTTGCGCAAGCCGTCGCGTCTGGCTATGCGCGTGGCGAAGTGTGCGGCGAGGCGGCCAGCATCATCAAGCTCGTTCGCGTTGCACACCTGTTGCCGCTCGGTTTGCTGCTCGGTGGCGTAGTGGCGCGTCGGGTGATGGCTGGCGGCCAACGTCGCATCATCGTGCCATGGTTTGTGCTCGGGTTTGCTGCGGTTGCCGTGGTCGATGCAGCTGGCCTTGTTCCTTTGTGGTTGGCAGACGCGCTACGTCAGCTCTGTGCGTTTGCGATGACCATTGCGATGGCGGCGCTCGGCCTGAAGAGTTCGCTTCGCGAGGTCTTGCGCACGGGCGTCAGGCCGTTGTTGGCCGCGGGTTTCACGACGGCGTGGATTGTGATGGTGGCGCTATTGTTGGCGACACATTGCGCCTGATGGCGTTGGCACATCACGAATGCAGCTAGCCGCTGAGAGGTTTCCTTCGCACCTTGGAGTCTTGCTGCATGGACTCGGCGAACTGCGACATCACTCGGAGGTGGCGGCGCATGGCTACTTGCCTACCTCTCCGACGCCTTCCGAAGCAGCGTGATCTCGGCGGCGATGTGGAAGAACGCCGAACCGACGAGGGTTCCAATCGACGCAGACCACCAATAAACCGGGGCCACCTGTGCGAGTAGTTTGCTCAAGACGTCGCCTGCTTCCGGGTTTACTATTCCCTCGGCTGTTACTTCGATCCCAAACAGGGCCCATATGGTGAGACCCGTGATGAGTAGCCAGGCAAGCAGCGCGAACTGCGAAATCACTTTGAAGAAGTGGTGCATGTGCCTACTCCGGCCCGCAGTCAGGTGTTGTCGTGCCACCGGGCAGCGACAGCCTGGCGAGTCGCGCCATGGTCAATAACTTGGTTCGCATTCTGATTCTCATTCTGAGCGGATCCACACGGCCTCGGCCCTAGGACCAAGAGTCATGGCAAGGCATCTGCTTTGCCATGCGCGTGCTGCTCGCTTATTTTGATCGCCGCTGCTCACCCTAGCGTAGCCGCTTGTTGCACGGTCAAAAGTAGTCTCCGTTACTTGCGCTGCTGACATTGCGCCGATGGTAGTCAGCAGCCATCTCTGGGTAGGAATCGTTACATGATCTACACCTAGACTCCGTGCCGTCGCTCCCGCGTGTGGTGTTGGTTCTGCGAGTGGGGCAATAGATCTATGAGTCGGTGCCGCATGACTTGCACTGGCCTACGGCGCTCCGGCGCGGGGGGACGTGCTGCAATGGCGTTAGGCGACTGCACGCAGCGATCCAGGATCCAGTTTCGCTCGAGCGCGTGCTGCCGGCGATGGGGTTGTCACACGAAGCGCTGGAGTCGAATCGCGGGTGCCCCTGTTCACTCGAGGGACGTGAAGCTCTGCAGTATTTGTTCGAAGCCAGGGGTGCATTTCGCGTGGGCCGACTCCGGGGCCTCAATGCTGCAGGCGTAGTTGACGTTCGTGGAGACGCGGCCTGTGATTCCCGTCTTGTAGAGCGCGTCCCGGGCGGACGGTCGCAGGCGGCGGGGTCTTTGTGGCGGAGCGGTGTGTTTAGTGGGTGGCGGTCCAATTGGTGGGTTGACGGGTTGTCGTGAGGGTAGGATGGTGCCTGGCTGGGGTTTGGGTGGTCTGCCCGAATGGCCTGCGGCATGCGATAGTGTCGCGAAGAGTCAGTTGGCGTGCCGAGCAGCAAACCTCGAGGCCGTGGGAGCGGTGCCTGAGATGCTGACGCAGATCCTGGCGAAGGCAGAAGAAAAGTAGTTATGCACGAGATCAACTGCCCGCACTGCGGGAAAGCATTCAAGATTGACGAAGCCGGTTACGCGGACATCCTGAAGCAGGTCCGCGACGGTGAGTTCGAGCAGCAGTTGCATGAGCGACTTGAACTGGCCGAGAAGGACAAACAGAATGCCGTCGAGCTTGCCACGGCCAAGGTTGTCAGCGAATCGCAGAAAACTGCCGCAGCCAAGGACACCGAGATCCAGGATCTCAATGCCAAGCTCGAAGCCGGTGAGGTCGCGCGGAAGCTCGCTATCAGCGAGGCCCTGAGCGCCGTCGAAAAGGATCGTGACGCCATCGCGAACAAACTCGCACAGGCGAATCAGGAACAGCAAGCCGCTGCCAAGCTAGCCGAGGCGACGCTCGCGAACCAACTGCAGACCGCCGCCGCGACGAAGGACATGGAGATCCAGGGCCTGAACGCCAAGCTCGGCGCGATCGAGGTTGCGCAGAAACTCGCGATCACCGAGGCCGTCAGCGTGGTTGAGAAAGAGCGCGACAAACTGAAGAGCGGCCTTGAGCGATCGGAGCTTGAGAAGCAACTCGCCGAGACGGCGCTCAAGGATAAATACGAAACGCAGATCAAGGATCGCGATGACACGATTGATCGCCTCAAGGACCTGAAGGCTCGCTTGTCGACCAAGATGGTTGGCGAAACTCTTGAGCAGCACTGCGAGACCGAGTTCAACCGCATTCGTTCGACGGCATTTCCGAGGGCGTATTTCGAGAAGGACAACGACGCGCGGACTGGCAGCAAGGGCGACTACATCTTTCGTGACTCGGATGAGGATGGCACTGAGATCGTCTCTGTCATGTTCGAAATGAAGAACGAGAGCGATCGCACCGCGACGAAGCACAAGAACGAGGACTTCCTTAAGGAACTCGATAAGGATCGCACCCAGAAGGGCTGTGAGTATGCGGTGCTGGTATCCCTGCTCGAGTCCGACAGTGAGCTCTACAACACCGGGATCGTCGATGTGTTCCACCGCTATCCGAAGATGTACGTTGTGCGACCGCAGTTTTTCCTGCCGATCATCACACTGCTACGGAATGCGGCGATGAACTCGCTCAAGTACAAGTCGGAGCTTGCGCTTGTTAAGGCGCAAAACATCGACATCACGAACTTCGAAACCAACCTCGATTCGTTTAAGACCGCATTCGCGAAGAACTACGACCTCGCCTCCAGGCGCTTCCAAACAGCGATCGATGAGATTGATAAATCGATCGACCACCTGCAGAAGACGAAGGATGCCCTGCAAGGCACCGACCGGAACCTTCGACTAGCGAACGACAAGGCGCAGGACGTGACGATCAAGAAGCTGGCACGGGGTAACCCGACGATGGCGGCCAAGTTCTCTGAACTCAATAATCCTGGTCCTGGCGATACTGAATGAGCCAGGTCTTCCCGGAAGTCGAAGGCGGCTGGCTAGGGGACGTGATTGGCGCGCGCGAGTCGGTGCTGACGCTAGCGGCAATGAAGAGGGAGGCGATCATGGGGTCCGAGTTTGATTTGTGACCCCTGGAATGAACGAGCCTCGCGACCCATGTGGGGCGCGAGGCTCGCCGGTGTTAGCAACTCCGAATCGGCTATGGGTTGGTGCCGACGGTGAAGCGAGTCGCGTCCGAGAAAGTCAGGTTGCCTGGCTCGGATGCGTCAATACTGATCCACTGTCCGCTTAGCTGGTAGCCATTTAAGGATGCGAAGTTTGGGATGCTCAGCGAGAACGTCGCGATGCCAGATAGGTTCGTTGGCTGAGACAGGGTTACCACCGATTGGCTGTAGGACTTGCAATTGGTGAATCCCACGCCAGTCAGTGACACTGGGTATGGATTCAAGTTGTTCTGCCCCAGACCGATGAACGCGAGAGAACTGGCTGTCGCGTTATTGACACGGAAGTGGAACGTGGACCCCAAGGCGCTTGAGCCTGAGTGCGATGCGCGCAGCTTGCCGCAAGATGCGCCGTATTCGTTGGCGTTTGCGCAAGAGAACTCTGCTCGCATACGCAGAGCGCTAGACGTTGCAATCGAGCCAGTCAGCGGCGGCGTTACGTCCCAACTGGCGTTGTAGACGCGTTGACGATTAGGGTCTTTTTCGAACGGCCCTGTGCTTGATCCAGTCGTCGATTGCACATTGCCCATAGCAATGATCTCAACGACAACATCGCTCGTGCCATCGTAGCTAAAGGGGGTTTGCAGGCCGATGTTTCTCCAGTCACCGGCGGCGTAGTTCCAGCTGTGGTTGGCTGATTCTAGCACCGGCAGTAACCCGGGAAGGTTGGCGTTGAAGGATGACGAGAGGGTGTATCCGGCAGGCACTTGAGCCATGCGAATCTTGAGGCTGGAATTAAAGTGCCAGCCGTCGCTCTGGCCAGAGAAGGCCATGCCGGTGATCGCTCCTGCTTCGCCAAGTTCGTCGCTGCGCATGATCGTCTGATAGCGCATGTTTTGAGCTATGGCAGTAGCCTCGCGGAACTTCAATGTGATGTTCGCTGTGCGCGGAACATATACCGATCCGCTGAATGGAGCGTTCGTTGCTGACCCCGCATTAATCGTCACAGCACCATTGGTGTAGCCGTTGGAGCCGTTCGTATAGCGGTGTGAGATGTTGCTGCCGATGATTGCAAAGGCGTGATTTCCTGCCGCCAAGCGGAATGGCTGAGCCAGATCAATCTGCGTCGCATTGTCTTGGCCGGCAGAGATGCCGCGGCCAGCAGACTTCGCCATCCAGGCGCTGGCGTTCAGTTCCGTGCCTACGTGCGAACCGCTCTTGGTGTAGACGTCGAGGCAAGCAACCTGTCCGGCAGTGAGGGCTGTGTTCACCATGATGCTGTGAACCCAGATTGGGCTGGTTGTGACCACGTCTACATAGACCGCGCCGCCAACTGAGCCGCCGTTATTGCTAGCGTAGACGGTGTCTAGTTCTGTTGGGCTGTAGCCACCCCACGGAAAGTAGTTGCCGCTGCCATAGGTCGGGCTGGCGTCCGGTAGGAAGCGAGCGCAGTCTTCGCCATATACGCGACGGCCACCGTTGACGACGAGCGCGTAGGTTGCATCGGTCGCACCAGTAGCGGTGTGGGCATCGATCGTGAGACTCGGTGCGGTGATGTAGACGGTCCAGTCACCGGACTGCGGGTTGTTGCGGATGACGTTCTCAACCGTGTCGCGCGAGTCGCGGGAGCCGCCAGTTGCTGACTGGTTGGATTGGCCGGCGCCGTCAAGACCGCGGTTACCCCAGTAGGAGGTTCCGTTCGGGGCGACGACGCGCAGGTCGAGGTCGTTGATGCGGTCATACGCGGCGGCGGGGTTGCCGGCCGGGTCGAGGTAGGTCATGCAGATCTTGAGGTCCGTCTCACCCGCGAGCACGTTGAACGTGTAGACGTGCGTCGAACCCTGAGTGATCGGAACGTCTTCCGGAATGATCGAGATCTTGTCCCGGCGGTCATACATGTTCGTCAGGCTCGGGAAACCGTAGCCGACGTGCTCGCGACGGTTGTCGGTTGCCGTTGGCGTGTACATGTTTGCACAGGCGATTTGCAGCGCCTTCAGCGTCTGTGCGTATGGACGGTTTTCGAAGCGCGAACCGCCTTGCACGCGCGGCGGCGTGAATAGGTGGTCCGTGTACATCTGGATCGCGAGGGCGTTGTGGCCGGCGACGATCGGCGTGGCGGCAGAAGTGCCACTGAAGCCAGTCGTCGAGTTGCCTGCCACACCAGCGGCGGTGTTGTAGCCAGCGGTGCCGCTGCGGTCTGACGTCCAGACGCTGTCGTAGTAGGCGCACAGGTCTGGCTTGTTACGTGTGTCTTGGGCTGGGCCAGTTGATCCACCGTTGCCCCACGTGTCGTCACCAGGGTTCGAGTTGTTCTGGTGGCGAACGCCACCGACCGAAATGATGTTCTTGCCCCAGGCTTGGGGGCGCGAGTCTTGGTTGCCAGCGTTCGATTGACTTTGCGTCCACGGGATGCGGTGGTCGAAGACGATGTCGTCGGCGTCTGCCGAGTCCGACGTGTAGTTAAACGTGCGTGAGTTACCCCACGACGCCGTGGTGAACATGATGTTGTTGGCGCTGATCGCATTGCCAATGATCGTGTTGCGGGCTGGGCTCGTGGCGCAGGTCGTGTTGGTGGACGAGATGTAACGAGTGAAGAAGCCGATGGCGTCAGGTGCCATGCCTCGAGCTTGCGGGGCGCTGGTGCCGTTGCCGAACACGATGCCTGCCGTGCAGTGGCCGTGGCTGTTGGCGCCGCTGCAAAGGCCGGGGCCAACCTGGATCATGGCCGTGTTGAAGTCTGGGTGGGTGCCTTCGACGCCTTCGTAGACGTGGCCGCGAACGCCGGCACCGGTGTAACCAGCGACTGCTTCGATGGCGTTGGCGCCGCCTTGGATGCGGGCGTTGTCCATGTCGTATTCTGGCTCGCTAAAGCGATCGATCCAGAGCACTTCGTCCATGGCTGCGACTTGACGCAACTGCTGGGCGTTCAGCGATGCCGTGAACAGCAGGCCGCCGATGTGTTGGTCAATGATCTCGGCGCCGATGGCTTGCAGTTTGGCCGCCAGGCGCGCCTTGTCGTTGCGCTTGTCTGCCATCACCATGTTGTAGATGCGCGTCGGCATGACGGCGCCGGTAGTGATCTCTTTGAGGATGTATGGCTCAAGGCGATAGGCAGGCTCGTATGCGCCGACCCAGCGGACCGAGCTAATTGTGTAGAGGCCCATCGCGCCAGCCGGCATGTAGACGAGATGGCAGTCGACGGGCAGGAAGCCCTTGATGACTCCGCCGGCGCGACGGACTGCTTCTCGGTCTTCGTCGGTTGGGGAAGACTTGAACTGCACAATGTGCAAGTTGACAGATGCGCCAGCTTGTAAGCGCGGTGGCAGAGCCGGCGTCGATACCGTGGGGTCAAACTGCGCGTATTCAAGTAAGACGCGTGGATCCTCGGCGATAGGACGAGCGTCCCGTCCGTCTGGACTTTGTGCGGAAGCGAGCGTGGTAAAGATGCTCATGGCGAGCCCTAGTGTGTTGCGTTGCATGACGAGTTTCTCTCTAGCAAGTGGTTAGGGCAAAAGCCGTGGAGCGAGGTCCACCCTGAAGAGGTTGCCCCGCCATCTCATGGCTGGGTTTCCTAGCTTCTGCCCGGGAATCGCTCCTTAAGGACCACGGGCGCCAGAACGCACGCTCGTCAGGGCGAATATTTCGCCCTCGTGCGCGGAGAGCGGCGGCCGCCTGGGGGCTGCGGGTGCCCGCTATGGCCCGATACTGACAAGTAGCCGACCCGGCCCAGCTAGCCGGGTGGCTTGGGGCGCTGGGTCATCGCTGCGGTGAATCGGTTGGGCGGCGCCAGCCTTCAGCCCCATCACGGCCGGTGATGCCTGGATCTCTACCAGGCAGCCATCTTCCGTATACGGCCCAGACAGCACCGTTGCCCCCGCGCGAATTTGCGGGTGCAGGCTGCCAGCAAGATGTGGTAGCCGGGTGTCTACGTGACGTTCGACTGCGGCAAGGTCGTCTTGGCTGGAAGAGTAGAGGTCACATTGGGCGAATGTGTGCAGCGACGCGCGCCCAGTCACGGATGTGCAGCAATTCCCTGCTGTGCCACGGCGCGCAGGCGCATGACGCATGTACGCGGCACTGTTCGCTAGAGTGGCACCATGCGAGTGTGCCAAGCAGTAATGCCGATTGTCGTCTTCCTATCAACGGCCCTCGTCGCAACGGTTCTAAGCGCGCAGGGTCCGCTGAAGGATCCCGCGCCACCAATGGTGCACGAACTGCCACCGCTTGCGAGCCCAGCGGCGAAGCCGTTCGAAGCACTGACGACTGTCGCAACGGCCAAGCCGTTGGCTGCCGCGGCACAAACCAGCGACTGGCCAAGTTTCCTTGGATCGCGCCGCGACGCCAAGGTTCGCGAAACCCACTTGCTACAAACCTGGCCGAAGAACGGTCCGCAACTGCTTTGGTCGATGCGGCGTGGCGAGGGCTACGCATCCCCTGTCATTCTCGGTGAGCGCCTGATCTACACACATCGGCAAGGCGACAACATCGTCATTGACTGCTTGCACGCAGAGACAGGGCAGCGCTTCTGGCGCTATCGCTACACGACAACCTACACGCCGGAATACTTCGGCAGCGGTCCGTGTGCGTCCCCGGTCATCGCAGGCGAACGCATCTGGGTGCATGGCATCGATGGCAAACTGTTGTGCTTCGATGCGCCAACGGGCCGCATCGTTTGGCAACGCGATCTACACAAGGACTTCGATCTGCAGCAGCAGTTCTTCGGAGTCGCGACGAGTCCGCTACTGCTTGGTCAACACCTGATCATCAACCTTGGCAAACGTGGCGGACCAACCGTCGCCGCCTTCGACAAGGCCACCGGTCGCATCATCTGGGGGGCGGGCCGCAAGTGGGGTATGAGTTGCTCATCGCCAATTATCGCGCCACTCCACGGCAAGCAGCGCCTGTTCGTGCTGACGGGGGGTAAGTCGCGGCCAACCAAGGGTGGTCTGTTGGTGATCGATCCAATTGCTGGCACGACGCTCAGCGAGTTCCCGTTCCGTAGCCGCATCTACCAATCGGTTAATGGCTCGTGCCCCGTCGTGGTGGGATCCACGGTGATGCTGACATCGTCGTATGGCACGGGCACAGTTGGCGTCTCGATCGGCAAGGATGGCGAGGCCACGCAAACATGGAAGACGCGTAAGGTCGGCCTCGAGTTTGCTAACGCAGTCGAAGTCGGTGGCAACATCTACATGGTCGATGGCATCCGCGATCGCGGTGGCGCCATCGTGTGCATCGAGCCGAACAAAGGCATCGAACTTGGCCGCACAGAAATCGACTGGAGTGAGACCGTGACCATGCGCGGCAGAGAGCGCGAACTGGACTTCGGTCTCGGCACCGGCTCGCTACTGCACTTGGGCGAAGATCAGTTCCTGTGCCTTACCGACAACGGGCACTTGCTGCGCCTGAAGTGCACGCCCAAAGCAGCAACCGTTCTCAATCGCGTTTCCCTATTCCACGCCGGCGAAACCTGGACTCCCCTCGTGCTCAGTCGCGGGTTGCTCTACGTCTGTCAAAACCAACCGGAGAAGATTGGTGCTGCACCACGCCGGTTGCTCTGCTTCGACCTGCGCCAGTGACGAGATCCGGACGCTCGCCAGGAACCAGAGCGTCGCAGGCCACGTCTGCTGAGTAACGTTCCCGCGGTCGCATCATCGGCGACCGTACCCTGGCTTACTGGATGGCGATCGGAACGGCCGTCGGGAAGACGGTGCGGATCAGCGGGAAGTTGATTGGGTCAATGGTGATCGCAGTGCCATAGAGGGTGACGCCCATCAACCACGGGATGGGCGGAATCGTCAGTGCCGAGCCGCCTTCTCCTTGGGCGTTTACAAAGCCAACCGACGACGGCAGAACCGGGTTGCCAGCTGTCGACGTGAACTCACTGACGCCATCGAAGACCACCGGGATCGACACGCCGCCGGGGAGCGCCGTTACCGCGGCATTCGAAAGCGACAGCAGCATGATATAGGGCAGGCCTTCGTCGCCCTGGATCTTGAAGTCCAACGACGTCGTGCCACCAACTTGCGCCGGCGCCGCCAAGGTCATGCTCGGCTCTTCAACCGTCAGGATCTGGTTGGCGGGAAGGTTCGTTAGGAATTGCTTTTGTCCGCTCGGCCAGCGGATGCTGACCATGTCAACACTTGACGCCGTGCCCAAGCCAAAGTGCACGCGACGATCTGAGGTCGCTAACCAACCGGTGCCGCTGCGCACCCATTGGCGTTGCAGGTGCGAGCCGGTCAGTACTTCGATGCGTGCACCGAGGCCATCGCGGTTGCTGACTGTGCCTTGCGTGCGGATCTTTAGGAAGTTGCCACCGCTCACAGTGTTGCGATACAGAACCACGCCTTCCGGATTGGCTAGCCATGGGGGGCCTTCGGCGAAGCGTTCGAGAATGTCGACTCGGCCATCATCGTCAAAGTCGCCAATCGCCGTCACGAACTGAAGAAAGAAGTGACCAACACCGAGCGTGGTAGCGACATCCACCCACGGCGCCAGGGCGCCAGCGGGCAGACCGGGGTTCTGCATTAACTTGTTCGGCGTGAACTCGTGGACCTGGTAGAGGTCCTGCCAACCATCGTTGTCGTAGTCGAAGAAGTTCGCGGCCCAGCCCCAGTCGCCGCCTGCGAGTCCGTAGGTAAGGGTGTCGTCGACGTATTTGTTGAGCGTCGGTTGCCAGTGCTGGAATAGGTGGTCGATCGGAATGTCCGAGCAGTAGTAGTCCACGCCGCCATCGTTGAAGACGTCGCAGAAATCGAACGACATGCCCCAAATGGCATTGTTGGCATCGATCGACGCGCCCACCGCAGTGAACGTGCCGTCACCGTTGTTGCGGTAGACCTCGTTCGGTGCGCCACCAATGGACCCCTTGTCGTTGACCTCCATCAGGTCCGGCCAGTTGTCTTCGTTGTAATCCCAGAACACCGTGCACAACGTCGCACCAACGCCACCGACACCAGCCGCATTGGTGACATCAACGAAATATCCATTGCCGACGTTCCGGAACAGGAAGTTCGGATTCGAGATGCTGCTACTGCCGACGAGGTAGCGATTGGCGACATAGAGGTCGAGCAAGCCATCGCGATCGTAGTCGCCGAACGACGAGCCGTAGCTTTCATGCGCCCACGTCAGGCCGCGCGCGGCCGCTTCGTCGACAAACGTGCCGTTGCCAGCATTGATGAACAACTGCATCGGCCCGAACTCTTGGGTGACGAAGATGTCTTGGTCCCCGTCGTTATCAATGTCGGCGGCCTGCATGCCGAAGATGTCGCCGGATAAGCCAAGGCCACTCGTCGCCGTCAGGTCCGTAAATATCAACCCGCCGTCGTTGCGGAAGTAGCGATAAGGCAGCCCGCTCGGCACCGAGACGACGATATCCAAATCACCATCGCCATCGAAGTCCGCGGCGCAGTGACCGCTGCCGCCATAACCGGACGCTCCAACCACACCGTGGATGCCTTGCGGCGCGGCCACAGGGGCGAAGTTCTGCGCGGTCAGGGTCTCAGGAGCGATGGCCGCGAATGTGCACGCGACAACCAAAGAAGCGCGGTGGAGTAAGTGACGTCGTGACATGGCCGAGGATTCGGTTGCGAAGCTGTGTGGAATCGCTCCGTATTCTAACACGTAAACGTGCGCGGCCGAGCAGCTCAGCGAGTTGCAGCCGCCGGCCACCCGGGTACGCCCAACAGTAACGGGGTTAGGGTTCACTGGCCTATTGCGCACATTGGCGCGGTAGCCACCATGAATCTTCGCATTTGCGTCGAGCGCCGAGGCCCCGCTAGCTATAGCGCTCCGCATCTTTGAGCGAACCGACTGCAGTCGGCTAACCGCCTGGGGGGGTAAAAATTGGCCTCTAGTAGCGTCGCACCGAGCCTCTGAGTGTGGTGAGCGACCACCAGCCGTCGTGCACCTACTTGGACTTCAAGCGATAGGTGAAATCTTTGACGATGGCGTCGCCGACGGAGTCGTAGCCGAACGTCGCTTCCGCTAACCCGGTGGACAAGGTGCGGATCCGACCGCGAGCATCGCGGGTCAACTCAGCGGTATTCACCCGCAACGCACCACCGCGCGGCAGCACATAGAACGGCACTCGATTGCTGTTGTCGCTAAAGTAGTCCGCGATCAACAAGAACTGGTGCACGGTTGAGCGATGGCCTGCATCCCAGCGGACCTTGGCAAACTCGAGCATCAGTTCGCTATCCGTGCAGAACTGATTCGCGAGAGTCGAGAACGCTTCCTGGGGTGCGTCGAGAAAGAACTGGACGTTGCCGCGCGCGTAGGCGCGATCGAAGCGCTCCTTGCCAACAAAGTAGCTGCGCCAAGCGTCACGCCACGAACGGTCGTCACCATCCCAGTAACCCGCGGCCCGAAACTTTGCTTTCGTCGCCGCCACGTCGATGCCTTTGGATCGAGGTGAGCGGTAGACAACGTCTTCGCCAGCACCGAATGCGAGTCCTTCGAACTTGCGCTCGAACAAGTCAGGTCGAACCCGTCGCCCAACCGTGTCGAGCATGTTGTGCGCAATTTCATGCGCCAAGCAGATCAAGTAGACGTCGGTAATGCCTGGCCGTGGCGAGTCCTGCGGGAAGCTGTTTTCTGGCACGCCGAGGTTCATGCCAAAGATGTTGATCGCCGTGCGCGCGCGCACCTGATGCACGTGGCGCCCCTCACCAAGCCAATCAGCGACACTGATCAGTTCGACGTCCCAACAGGGCCGAGGGAGCGCCGTCAGCAGTTGGTGCATCAGCGTCAATTGCCGTTCCGTGGCCGTGTCGTTGTCATAGAACACGACGCCGAGATCGATCAGCAATCTGCGGTAGCCCTTGGTGAACTGCAGGGCCTCCGCGACGCGTTCGCGGCCACGTGGTGTGTCTGGAAGTGTCGACTTGGCTGCCACCCAAAACTGCGCGGCGAGCATCGGCGCATGCGGCGCGACGGCGAGGTCATGCTTTCGTCGGGCGAGCAATTCCGAGTGATCCGCGGCGAGTTTGGTTAGCTGCAAGAACAGGTGCTCGCGTTGGTCGACATCCAGCAGTTTGGCGGCCAGATCTGCCTCAAGCGCCTGCAGAACCCCAAACGCGCTAGTGCGCGCTGCCTCATCGCGTTCGAAGTAGCTAACGCAGTCGCCCGCCCCGGCGGCCAGCAACTGCCGTAGCGAGGCGACGCGGTCCATGACGCCAACCCCATGCATGACGAACAACTTGCCGTTCTTGCCGCCGCTAATCAGATCCAGCACGCCGTCGCCGTTGAGGTCCGCCAGTTCTGGCGTCGTATCGTCACCATTCTGCTCTCGCAGATTCAGGCCCTTACCGTTCGCGGCCCAGCACAGCGGTTTGCCCTCGCCGAGTTTGGGCTCGGTCGTGGAACCGATGTTGCGGTAGAGGCTGACGGTGCCCCAATTGACGCCCAGCAGCAGATCTAGAACGCCATCGCGATCAAAGTCGAAGATTCGTGGATGCGCGTTGTATGCCAGTCGGATGCCGCAGAACGACTCGCCGGGACCAAACTTTGGAACGCGCCCAGTGCCGACGTTGCGGTGCCACTGTAGTGCCCCGTCGAACGATCCGGTGATGAGGTCCGAGTGCCCGTCGCCATCCCAGTCGGCCACGTCTAGGCGACCCTGGCACCCGCCTTGCACCGTCACCTCGATGCAATGGCTCTCGAACTTCGGCTCAGTTCGCGTGCCGACGTTGTTGTGGATCGACACCAGGGTGTGAGAGTGCGCGACAATTAGATCGGGAAGACGGTCCCCGTTGAGGTCGTGCAGCACGACACCCGTATAGCTGTCGCCCCAGTTCGTGCGGTCCCCAGCTGTGATCCGCTGCCGGCCAACGAACTCTGCTCCCGAGACACGGTTCGGGACGTTGGCGACGCGCCAGATGCGCCCATCACCATCGCCAACGACCAGGTCGAGGTCGCGATCACCTTCCCAGTCAAAGCAACGCACAGTTGCGTGGCTACCAAAAGCGATCGCACTGCCTGACGCCTGCAACTCCTCGGCGGGCAAGAACGAAGTGGTTGGGGATGCTTGTGGAAGTTGTTGGGCAGCGAGAACACTGCCAGCAAGGGCCAAGGAGGTAAAAGCCGCTAGTCGCAGCGGGTGGATGGCGAGGTTCTCCGGGGGGCACATGTGGCCCAACGATACCTACAGTTGCGGCAGCTGCTATGGCCACTGCCGCGTTAGCAGGGGATGCCGACACGCGCTAAGTCTGCCGATCACTTGCGGCGATTATTACCACCGTCACTGTGGGAGAGCGGTGTGGTTGATGGGCGGGCGCCTTGGTTTGGAGGCCGCTTCCCTCGGGTGTTGGGGGAGCGCGGTGCTGTGGCGCTTCGCATGCGCGCCGGTGGTCCGCACGTTGCTTCAGTGGTGCATCGCCAAGGACTTTTGGCTCCGGCCCTCGGGGCCATCGAGCAGATAGCAGTGGCCGCGTTCATCGTGCGCCAAGTCGTGATGATCAACGGGCTTTCGCGACGTTTGATCACTTACAATGAATTATACACGTT